>NZ_JBGJZP010000049.1:0-1645 GCF_042610515.1 Paenibacillus paludis | reverse complement strand
GGCGACGGACTGGCACGGGGTTATTTAAACCGGCCGGAATTGACGGCGGAGAAATTCGTAGACAACCCGTTCGAGCCGGGGACGCGGATGTACCGGACCGGGGATTTGGCGAGATGGCTGCCGGACGGCAACCTGGAGTACCTGGGCCGGATCGACCATCAAGTGAAGATCCGCGGCTACCGGATCGAGTGCGGGGAAATCGAGGTGCGGTNATGTACCGGACCGGGGATTTGGCGAGATGGCTGCCGGACGGCAACCTGGAGTACCTGGGCCGGATCGACCATCAAGTGAAGATCCGCGGCTACCGGATCGAGTGCGGGGAAATCGAGGTGCGGTTTCTGGCGCATGCGCAGATCCGCGAAGCGGTGGTCATGGCCCGCGAGGACGAGCAAGGGCAGGCATACTTGTGCGCGTATCTCGTGAGTGACGAAGCTGTTCCGGTTGTAGAACTACGGGCGCACCTGGCGGTACAGCTGCCGGAATACATGATTCCGTCTTACTTTGTGGAACTGGAGAAGCTGCCGCTGAACTCTAACGGCAAGGTGGACCGCAAGGCGCTGCCGGAGCCGCAAGGGCTGGTGCAGGCGGGAAAGGAATACGAAGCGCCAAGCACGCCGACGCAGCGGCAACTGGCGGAGATTTGGCAGGAAGTGCTGGGAGCGGAGCAGGTCGGCGTCTACGATAACTTCTTTGTGCTGGGCGGCGACTCGATCAAGGCGATCCGCCTTGTCAGCCGGATGAATTGCGACATGGAGGCGGATCTCCCGTTAAGAGAGTTGTACCTGCATCAGACTATCGGAGAGCTGTCCGACTTCTTATCTCAGGAGCGCAAGCCGGACCGGCAGCTGGAGTCGGGGCGGGAGATGCTGGAGCAGATGAAGCGGCGCATCATGGAGGATTCCGAGCAGGCGAAGCACCTGCCGGAGGATTACGAGGACGTGTATCCGCTTAGCAAAATTCAACAGAGCATGGTGTTCTACTCGAGATTGCGGCCGGAGGAGCCGATCTACCACGATCAGTTTTTGCATCACCTCAGGATCGTGTCGGCGGACCGGTTCGCAGAAGCGCTGCAGCGGTTATCCGACAAGCATCCGATTCTGCGCACCACCTTCGATCTCACGCATTTCGAGGAAGAGGTCCAGCTTGTGCACGCCCGGATCGTGCCAGAGCTTTCGGTGGAAGATGTCTCCTCATTTAGCCGGGAGGAGCAGGAGCGCGTCATCCGTGCGCATATCGATCAGGACCAGCGCAACTTGTTCCGGTTTGACGGCAAGGTGCTGTGGCGAGTTCGCTTGTTCCGGATGAATACACAGCATGATTATTGCATGGTGTTTACGGTCCACCATGCGATTCTGGACGGATGGAGCGTGGCGTCCTTTCAGCAGGAGTTTGCAGGCATTTATCAGCAGCTGCTGCAGGGAGAGCCGGCGGAGGTCAAGCCGCTGGATAGCAATTACAAGGATTATGTGGCCATCAACCGGTTCCGGGAGAGCGACGAGGAGAGCCGGCAATATTGGATCCGCGAATTGGCGGGGTATACCCGAAACAAGCTGCCGTTTAACTACGCGGGCAAGAAGAGGGACCGCGGAGCGGCCAGCAAAATTTACCGCAGGCCACTGAGCAGCACGCTGCTGGGAGCCTTGAA
>NZ_JBGJZP010000048.1:0-1658 GCF_042610515.1 Paenibacillus paludis | reverse complement strand
GGCGACGGACTGGCACGGGGTTATTTAAACCGGCCGGAATTGACGGCGGAGAAATTCGTAGACAACCCGTTCGAGCCGGGGACGCGGATGTACCGGACCGGCGATTTGGCGAGATGGCTGCCGGACGGCAACCTGGAGTACCTGGGCCGGATCGACCACCAAGTGAAGATCCGCGGCTACCGGATCGAGTGCGGGGAGATCGAGGTGCGGCNCGAGCCGGGGACGCGGATGTACCGGACCGGCGATTTGGCGAGATGGCTGCCGGACGGCAACCTGGAGTACCTGGGCCGGATCGACCACCAAGTGAAGATCCGCGGCTACCGGATCGAGTGCGGGGAGATCGAGGTGCGGCTTCTGGCGCATGCGCAGATCCGCGAAGCGGTGGTCATGGCCCGCGAGGACGAGCAAGGGCAGGCATACTTGTGCGCGTATCTCGTGAGTGACGAAGCTGTTCCGGTTGTAGAACTACGGGCGCACCTGGCGGTACAGCTGCCGGAATACATGATTCCGTCTTACTTTGTGGAGCTGGAGAAGCTGCCGCTGAACTCTAACGGCAAGGTGGAGCGCAAGGCGCTGCCGGCGCCGGAATCGGCGCATACCGGCAGCGTCTACGAAGCGCCAAGCACGCCGACGCAGCGGCAACTGGCGGAGATTTGGCAGGAAGTGCTGGGAGCGGAGCAGGTCGGCGTCCACGATAACTTCTTTGTGCTGGGCGGCGACTCGATCAAGGCGATCCGCCTCGTCAGCCGGATGAATCGCGACATGGAGGCGGCCCTCCCGTTAAAAGATGTGTACCTGCATCAGACCATCGGAGAGTTGGCTGAGCTTTTGGCGCAGGAGCACAAGCCGAACCGGCAGCTGGAGTCGGGGCGGGAGATGCTGGAGCAGATGAAGCGGCGCATCATGGAGGATTCCGAGCAGGCGAAGCACCTGCCAGAGGATTACGAGGACGTGTATCCGCTTAGCAAAATTCAACAGAGCATGGTGTTCTACTCAAGATTGCGGCCGGAGGAGCCGATTTACCACGATCAGTTCTTATATCATTTCAAAATCGTTTCGGTAGAACAGTTCGCAGAAGCGCTGCAGCGGTTATCCGACAAGCATCCGATTCTGCGTACCACCTTCGATCTCACGCATTTCGAGGAAGAGGTCCAGCTTGTGCACGACCGGATCGTGCCAGAGTTTTCGGTGGAAGATGTCTCCTCACTTAGCCGGGAGGAGCAGGAGCGCGTCATCCGCGCGCATATCGATCAGGACCAGCGCAACTTGTTCCGGTTCGACGGCGAGGTGCTGTGGCGAGTTCGTTTGTTCCGGCTGAACGTACGCTACGATTATTGCATGGTGTTTACGTTCCACCATGCGATTCTGGACGGATGGAGCGTGGCGTCCTTTCAGCAGGAGTTTGCAGGCATTTATCAGCAGCTGCTGCAGGGAGAGCCGGCGGAGGTCAAGCCGCTGGATAGCAATTACAAGGATTATGTGGCCATCAACCGGTTCCGGGAGAGTGACGAGGAGAGCCGGCAGTATTGGATCCGCGAATTGGCGGGGTATACCCGCAACAAGCTGCCGTTTAACTACGCGGGCAAGAAGAGGGACCGCGGAGCGGCCAGCAAAATTTACCGCAGGCCACTGAGCAGCACGCTGCTGGGAGCCTTGAA
>NZ_JBGJZP010000047.1:0-1964 GCF_042610515.1 Paenibacillus paludis | reverse complement strand
GGGGCTGTCCCAAAAGCCATGAAATGGCTGCTTGGGACAGCCCCTTGGTTTTGGAGTAAGATGTATGTTTTCGCTTGGGTGGACGCTCCGCGAACGGACCGTTGTTCCAATCGCTGATATCCCCAGATTTTATTCATTCTCCTTAGCGGTGAAAATCCGGGGACAAAGGCGACCGCTACCGCTTTTCCACAATCAGTCCGTCCTCTTTGCTGTGTAAGTGGAAATTGTTACGAAAATCTTTAAAAAACACGAAAAAGAAACCGTCCTTTGGTAAAATGGAGTTACCACACAACCATTTCAAAGGAGCGGTTTCTTTGTACATTCAATATACCATGGACCAACTTTGCTTGCCAATGGATCTGGAAGAAGATATTCCAGAACATCACCTCGTTCGTGTCGTGAATGCTACTGTTAATCGGCTGGACGACGCCGTTTTTGACGCGGCCTACCCTGGCGGCGGCCGTGACAGCTATCACCCCAAAATGCTTACCAAAGTTATCATTTACGCCTACACTCAGCGAATGTATTCCTCCCGCCAAATCGCCAAATCCATCCGGGAGAACATCCTCTTCATGTGGCTCGCTGGACGGCAGCGACCAGACTTCCGCACCCTTAATCGCTTCCGTTCTCAGCGAATGAAGAACGTCCTCGAAACGGTATTTACCGCCGTGCTTCAGTTTTTGGCTGACGAAAAATACGTTTCTCTGGAGCATTACTTTGTGGATGGCACCAAGATGGAAGCCAATGCCAATCGCTACACCTTTGTTTGGGGCAAAGCCGTCAGCAAATACAAAGCCAAACTGCAAGAAAAGGTACATGCCCTGTTCGTTGACATTGAAGCGGCAGAAGCGCGGGAAGAACAGGAGAATCAAGGCAAAGATCTCGCTGAACTCGGTACGGGTTCCGAAGTGAGTAGTGAGAAACTCGAACAAGCCGTGCAAAAGCTTGAAGCTCAGCTTGCAGAAAAACCTAAAAACAAGCCCCTAAAGAAAGCGGTTCGGAAGCTACGCAAGGAGTTGCTGCCCCGGCTGCTGAAATACGAACAGTACCAAACGTTGCTTGGTGACCGGAACAGCTTCAGCAAGACAGATCCGGATGCGACCTTTATGCGAATGAAAGAAGACCACATGCGAAATGGGCAACTGAAACCGGGTTACAATGTACAGATCGGGACCGAAAACCAGTTTATTTTGGCCTACAGTCTACACCAAAGGCCAACTGACACTCGCTGTTTACAGCCGCACATGGAAAAAGCAAGGCAGATTCTTGGAAAACTCCCGAAGACGGTAATTGCGGATGCAGGTTACGGCAGTGAAGAAAACTATGCCTATCTGGAAAAGAGAGAGGTCCATGCGGTAGTGAAATACGGCAGCTACCACAAGGAAAAGAGTAAAGCCTGGAAAGCGAATGTCGGAAAAATTGAGAACTGGACGTACGACACAGCCGAGGATCGCTGGACATGCCCAGCTGGACAAAAGCTGCATTTCCGCAAAGAGAGCAAGGAAATCGTAGAGAGCGGATACGAAATTCGGAAGCGTCATTACCGAAGCCAGAGCTGTGAAGGATGTCCGCTAAAAGAACGCTGCACGAAGGCAACCGGTAATCGGGAAGTCGTGGTGAGTCTGGAGCGGTTACGGTACCAGAAACAGGCTCGAGAAATTCTGCAAAGCGAGGAAGGTTACCTCTTGGCCGTACGCCGAATGACGGAACCAGAAAGTGTATTTGGACAACTAAAGAATAACCGGGGCTTCCGGCGTTTTCTGCTTCGCGGCATCGAAAAAGTGACGCTCGAGGTCGGTTGGCTTTCGCTCGCCCATAATTTATTAAAACAAGCTGCCCATGACCAAAAACGCAGAGCAGCGATTCTCCAATAACGGGAGAATCGCTGCTCTTTTGAGTCTTAAGCTTTTGAGAGATAGAGGGCCTGTCTCCGACAGTAGAATATCTTCTTTTGGGACAGCCCC
>NZ_JBGJZP010000046.1:0-2285 GCF_042610515.1 Paenibacillus paludis | reverse complement strand
GTTCTCTCCGAGACGGATCCCGAGTAGTGCGGGGCACGTGAAACCCCGTATGAATCCAGCAGGACCATCTGCTAAGGCTAAATACTACCTGGCGACCGATAGTGAAACAGTACCGTGAGGGAAAGGTGAAAAGCACCCCGGAAGGGGAGTGAAATAGAACCTGAAACCGTGTGCTTACAAAAAGTCAGAGCCCTATTAATGGGTGATGGCGTGCCTTTTGTAGAATGAACCGGCGAGTTACGTTTAACATGCAAGGTTAAGGTGAGAAGCCGGAGCCGCAGCGAAAGCGAGTCTGAATAGGGCGATTGAGTATGTGGACGTAGACCCGAAACCGTGTGATCTACCCCTGTCCAGGGTGAAGGTGCGGTAACACGCACTGGAGGCCCGAACCCACGTATGTTGAAAAATGCGGGGATGAGGTGGGGGTAGCGGAGAAATTCCAATCGAACTCGGAGATAGCTGGTTCTCCCCGAAATAGCTTTAGGGCTAGCCTCGGTGAATGGAGTGGTGGAGGTAGAGCACTGATTGGGTGCGGGGCCCGCAAGGGTTACCAAGCTCAGTCAAACTCCGAATGCCATTAACTTCTTGCCGGGAGTCAGACAGTGAGTGCTAAGATCCATTGTCAAAAGGGAAACAGCCCAGACCATCAGCTAAGGTCCCCAAGTGTGTGTTAAGTGGGAAAGGATGTGGAGTTGCACAGACAACCAGGATGTTGGCTTAGAAGCAGCCACCATTGAAAGAGTGCGTAATAGCTCACTGGTCGAGTGACTCTGCGCCGAAAATGTAACGGGGCTAAACACACCACCGAAGCTATGGCTAGATGCTTTGCATCTGGGGTAGGGGAGCGTTGTATGCAGGTTGAAGGTGTACCGTAAGGAGCGCTGGACAGCATACAAGTGAGAATGCCGGTATGAGTAACGAAAAGATCAGTGAGAATCTGATCCGCCGAAAGCCCAAGGTTTCCTGAGGAAGGCTCGTCCGCTCAGGGTAAGTCGGGACCTAAGGCGAGGCCGAAAGGCGTAGTCGAAGGACAACAGTTTGAAATTACTGTACCACCGTAATCCGCTATGAGCGATGGGGTGACGCAGGAGGGTAGTGACGCGGACTGATGGATGTCCGTCTAAGCAGTGAGGCTGGTGTGTAGGCAAATCCGCACACCATTAAGGCTGGGCTGTGATGGGGAGCGAAAATTATAGTAGCGAAGGTCATGATCTCACACTGCCAAGAAAAGCCTCTAGTCAGGAGAAGGTGCCCGTACCGCAAACCGACACAGGTAGGCGAGAAGAGAATTCTAAGGCGCGCGGAAGAACTCTCGTTAAGGAACTCGGCAAAATGACCCCGTAACTTCGGGAGAAGGGGTGCCTCGGTAGGGTGAATAGCCCGAGGGGGCCGCAGTGAAAAGGCCCAAGCGACTGTTTAGCAAAAACACAGGTCTGTGCGAAGCCGCAAGGCGAAGTATACGGGCTGACGCCTGCCCGGTGCTGGAAGGTTAAGGGGAGCGGTTAGGAGCAATCCGAAGCTGTGAACCGAAGCCCCAGTAAACGGCGGCCGTAACTATAACGGTCCTAAGGTAGCGAAATTCCTTGTCAGGTAAATTCTGACCCGCACGAATGGCGTAACGACTTGGGCGCTGTCTCAACGAGAGATCCGGTGAAATTTTAATACCTGTGAAGATGCAGGTTACCCGCGACAAGACGGAAAGACCCCATGGAGCTTTACTGCAGCTTGATATTGAATTTGGGTACGATCTGTACAGGATAGGTGGGAGCCGTAGAGGCAGGAGCGCAAGCTTCTGCGGAGGCGCCGTTGGGATACCACCCTGATCGTATCTAGGTTCTAACCTGGTACCCTAATCGGGTACGGGGACCGTGTCAGGCGGGCAGTTTGACTGGGGCGGTCGCCTCCTAAAGAGTAACGGAGGCGTTCAAAGGTTCTCTCAGAATGGTTGGAAATCATTCGAAGAGTGCAAAGGCATAAGGGAGCTTGACTGCGAGATCAACAAGTCGAGCAGGGACGAAAGTCGGACTTAGTGATCCGGTGGTACCGCATGGAAGGGCCATCGCTCAACGGATAAAAGCTACCCTGGGGATAACAGGCTTATCTCCCCCAAGAGTCCACATCGACGGGGAGGTTTGGCACCTCGATGTCGGCTCATCGCATCCTGGGGCTGAAGTAGGTCCCAAGGGTTGGGCTGTTCGCCCATTAAAGCGGTACGCGAGCTGGGTTCAGAACGTCGTGAGACAGTTCGGTCCCTATCTGTCGTGGGCGCAGGAAATTTGAGAGGA
>NZ_JBGJZP010000045.1:0-2670 GCF_042610515.1 Paenibacillus paludis | reverse complement strand
ATCCGGTAGCCGCGGATCTTCACTTGATGGTCGATCCGGCCCAGGTACTCCAGATTGCCGTCCGGCAGCCATCTCGCCAAATCGCCGGTCCGGTACATCCGCGCACCCGGATCGAACGGGTTGTCTACGAATTTCTCCGCCGTCAGCTCCGGCCGGTTCAGATAGCCCCGGGCCAGACCGTCGCCCGCTATACATAGTTCACCCGCGACGCCTATCGGCTGCAGCTGCCGGTTGTCGTTCACAATGTACAGCTGCGTATTGGCGATCGGCCCTCCGATCGGCACCGCCGCTTTCGCGAAGGTCGGAGCGCTGTCGTAATACGCGACATCGACCGTGGCCTCCGTCGGCCCGTACAGGTTGTGAAGCGTGGCTCCGCTCCCTTCCATTAACTTGTAGAACCCGCTCACATGCTGCGGCTTCAACGCTTCCCCGCTGGCAAATACCCGGTGCAAGCTGCCCAGCTTCTCCGGGCTAAATGCTTGCCCGGCCTGCTCCAGGAAGACGCTCAGCATCGACGGCACAAAATGCATAACCGTGACCCCGTGACGCTCCATCGTTTCGGCCAGCACCGCTGGATCTTTCTCTCCCTGCGGCGGAAGCATGCAGACCTTGGCCCCGGTCATGCCCCACCAGAACAGCTCCCACACCGAAACGTCGAACGTTATCGGCGTCTTCTGCAGAATGACGTCCTGTTCTCCGATGGGGTAGCGGTTCTGCATCCATTGCAGGCGGTTGATGACCGCACGATGCTCAATCATGACCCCTTTCGGGTTGCCAGTGGTCCCCGAGGTATAGATCACATACGCCAAACGCCGGGAATCCGGCTCTAGCGGCGGATTGGCCTCGGATTGCACCTGCCCTCCATGCGTCAACTCGATGACCGTCCCCTCAAATCCGCATGAATCCTGGCCGGGCTGAATCAGCAGTACCGCCGCGCCGCTGTCCCCGAGCATGTATTGGATGCGCTCTGCCGGATAGGTCGGATCGATAGGCAAGTACGCGCCGCCTGCCTTCAGGATGCCATAGAGTCCTACCATCAGTTCCAGTGAGCGTTCCGCCATCATCGCTACAATCGTTTCCGGCCCTACACCTTGCCCGCGCAGCGTCCACGCCAGCTGGTTCGCCTGCGCGTTCAGCTCCGCATAGGTCAGCTGCTGATCCCCGTACACTACCGCCACCGTATGCGGCGTCTTCTCCACCTGCTCCTCGAACAGACCGTGGATCGTTGCTTCCTGCGGATACTCCGCCAGTGTGTCATTGAACGCATGCAGCAGCTGTTGCTTCTCCTCCGCCGTCACAAGCTCATACGACCCAATGCTTGCTTCCGGCTGACCGGCCATTTGTGACAAGAGCTGTACAAAGTGTATCAGGTACCGCCCGGCTGTCTCCTCATTGAACAGCGCGCTGCTGTATTCCAGCAACAACTGAAGTCCTTGCTCACTCTCCGCAACGNGCTGTCTCCTCATTGAACAGCGCGCTGCTGTATTCCAGCAACAACTGAAGTCCTTGCTCACTCTCCGCAACGTTCAGCGTCAGGTCAAACTTCGTCGCCCGGTGGTCCAGCTCGACCGGACGAACATCTACATCTGCCAGGCCAAAGCGCGCCTGCTCCATGTTCTGCAGCACCAGCATCGTGTCGAATAAGGGATTGCGGCTCATATCGCGCCGTACGTTCAGCTTCTCGACCAGTTCCTCGAACGGGTAATCCTGATGCTCGAATGCCGTCAGCGTCCGCTCCTTCACTTCGCGCACGAAGTCCATAAACCGCTTCTCCCCGGACGGGGCGTTGCGCA
Organism: Paenibacillus paludis; assembly: GCF_042610515.1. NCBI lineage: Bacteria > Bacillati > Bacillota > Bacilli > Caryophanales > Paenibacillaceae > Paenibacillus > Paenibacillus paludis. Next base: position 877 of record NZ_JBGJZP010000045.1, on the reverse strand, counting down.
GTGCCAGCGTGTTCACGAACATCCCGATCATCGGCTCCGTATCCCCATGCGTCCGCCCCGACACCGGCGTCCCGACCACAATATCGCTCTGCCCAGTGTACTTGTGCAGCCACACGTTATAGGCGGCCAGCAGTACCATGTACAGCGTGGCTCCGGTCTCTGCGGCAATTCGTTTTAGGGCCTCAGCTACGTCCGCGCTGATCTGCGCATGAACCTGTCCGCCTTCGCTGCTTGGCACCGCCGGACGCGTCCGGTCGGCCGGCAGCTCCAGCACCGGCACTTCCTCCGCATAGGCCGACAGCCAGTACGCCTCATGCCCTTGCATCCGCTCTACCCCGAGCGTGTCCTGCTGCCAGACCGCGTAGTCTTTGTACTGGATCCGCAGCGGCGTCAGCTCCTCACCGGCATACGCCGCCATGAGGTCCGACACCAGAAGGTTCAGCGACACGCCGTCCGAGACGATATGGTGCATGTCCCACACCAGCCAATGGTGCTCCTCTGCCAGTCGCAGCAGCCCAGCCCGCAGCAGCGGCGCCTGATCCAACGCGAACGGCCGCACGAAGTTCCGGATGAGCTCCCGGGCTTGCACTTCATCTACCTCCCGGCATCCCCATTCAAACGACACGTCTTCGTGTACCTGTTGTCGCGGTTCGCCGTCGATCCACGTGAACGACGTGCGCAGCGATTCGTGACGGGCGATGACCGAGCGAATCGCTTCCTCCAGCCGATCCGCATTCACCTGCCCTGTTAACTCCATGACCCCCGGCATGTTGTAGCGCGTGCTCTCCGGCTCCACCTCATGCAGCACGTATAGCCGCCGCTGCGCCGAAGACAGCGGGTACGATGCCTGCGCCGCTGCCGGCTCGATCCGGCCGTA
>NZ_JBGJZP010000044.1:0-3520 GCF_042610515.1 Paenibacillus paludis | reverse complement strand
GGAGGAGCGCCATTGGCTGGTGTGGGACATGCATCATATCGTGTCGGACGGCGTGTCGATGAACCTTCTGGTGTCGGACTTCATGGCGGCGTATGCCGGCGAAGAGCTGGAGCCGCTGCGGATCCAGTACAAGGACTACGCGGTCTGGCAGCAGGGCACGCTCGGGGTGGAGCAGATGCAAGGGCATGAGGCGTACTGGCTGTCGGCCTATGCGGAGGAAGCGCCGGTGCTGGAGCTGCCGGCCGACCGGAGGCGTCCAGCGGTGCCAAGCAGTGAAGGCGGACGGGTATACACCGAAGTGAACGTCAAGACGGCAGAGGCCCTAAAACGAATCGCTGCGGAGACCGGAGCCACGCTGTACATGGTGCTGCTGGCCGCCTATAACGTGTGGCTGCACAAGTACACGAGGCAGACCGACATTGTGGTCGGGACGCCGGTGTCGGGACGGACGCATACGGATACGGAGCCGATGATCGGGATGTTCGTGAACACGCTGGCGCTGCGCAACGCCCCGTCCGGGGACAAGCGGTTTATGGACTTCGTGCGCGAGGTGAAGGAGCGGACGCTGGCGGCATTCGAGCATCAGGATTATCCGTTCGAGGAACTGGTAGAGAAGCTGAACGTGCGGCACGATCGGAGCCGCAACCCGCTGTTTGACACGATGCTGGTGCTGCAGAACATGGAGCAATCGAGTCTCTATTTAACAGATATTGAGGTTCGCTCCGTTGAACAAGAGACTTCGACAACGAAGATGGATCTGACGATGATTGTTGTCGAAATCGAACAGGGCCTTCAATTATCTTTAGAGTATAGCCGGGATTTATTCGAGCATGGGACGGCGACGAGACTGCTTCAAGGATTTTGTGAACTTATCAAAGCCACGGCCACCGATCCTTCCGTTTGCATTAGAGAATTAAAAATGGAAATCTTTCAACATGAAAAAGAAGAGGAGGAAGACGAATTATTCGATATTATTCATTTTGAATAACAGGGTCTGTTGTATTACTAGGGTTAATCTTCGGTAACAATGGCCAAGTCGGTTTATATGAATCTAGTTTCTGTGCTGATCGATAGTGTGTACTCTTTTATCTGAAATAGTTACAGAATTCTAGTTCCAGCGATGAAAAGCTTCGGAGCCATTGGCTTGGTAGTTGATCTGGAAAGAAGCTGGAACTAGAATTCACAAAAATCAATTTCTAATTTTGTCAGATTTATTACATGCATAATTTCACGTTCCTATTCATTTTTTAATGCGAATGCATCGATTTTTGTGACTCTTCGATAAAAAACCGATAAAAGTTAATAATTGGACATTATGGACATTAATGGATTTATTATAATGAGGTGTTGTATTTGTATAAAATGGCATTTATATTCCCTGGCCAAGGCTCGCAATATGTCGGGATGGGTCAAGCATGGCATTCAGCGTATCCTATCGCACGGGAATTATTCGAGATGGCCAACGATGCTCTTAGGTTCGATCTTAAAAAAATATGTTTCGAGGGAAGCACGCAAATACTTAGAAAGACGGAAATCGCCCAACCCGCAATTTTAACTGTAAGTTTGATTGCCTATCGCATAATACTTCAAGAGGTTGAAATTGTGCAACCCGTCCTTGCGGGGCATAGCCTTGGAGAGATATCGGCGTTATGTGCAGCGGAAGCTATATCGTTTGCCGACGCAGTCAAGCTAGTGCATGCCAGAGGGAAATATATGCAAGAAGCGGTGCCGGAGGGCCGGGGTTTGATGTATGCCGTGGTTGGACTTTCATCAGAGCAAGTGAAGGAGATATGCAGGGAGATTTCGCTAAATATAGGGACCGTGGTGCCATCTAACTATAATGCCAGCAAACAAACTGTAATATCAGGGGTAAAGGGCGCAGTGGAAGAAGCAGCGATTTCCATGAAACATGCAGGTGCGCAAGTGATACCGTTAAAAGTCAGCGCGCCCTTTCACAGTCCGCTCATGGAACCGGCCTTAGCTCCGTTTCGCGAATTCTTGGGCGGACTTACACTTCATCCTTTGCAGCATCCAGTTGTCTCGAATGTTACAGGGAATTTTTACAAAAGTGAACAGGATATTATTCCGTTGCTCACTGACCAATTAATGAACCCGGTTTTGTGGACGGCTTGCATGAACAGGATGGCGACTCTGCCCGTTCAAGCATTTATCGATACGGGGCCTCGTGAAACACTAGGGCCGCTTTTGAAGGAACATTTTCCAGAAGCGAAGGTATATGCAACAGATTCCATCCATTCGACAATGCAAGATTGTCTTGACAACCTGAGGGGTGATTCGGAGAGAAGTCATCTAAGAAGCACGGGTAATCTGATGGATAAATGCTTATCTATTGCCGTATGCACCAAAAATCACAATTCAAATGCGGATGAATATCAAAGAAATGTGATCGGGCCGTATAAGATGATCCAGAGAATGAAGGAAGAAATAACTGTTTCCGGAAAAGAACCAACATTAGAGCAGACAGAGAAAGTGCTACATCTGCTTCGGACTATTCTTAAAGGGAAGAAGCTGCCTGCCGATGAGCTGAAATTACGTTTGGAACAGGCGATTAACGAAACAGGTAAGCCCGGTTTATTTCAAGGACTGCTGATGTTTTGACTGACTGGTAGAGATACAGATCGAACGCAAAGCTACTCAATGTATTGGAGGTTTTAAAATGGATTCTTTAACCGTTAGGCTTATGGCTTCTAGTGGTAAATACTCGGAGGCCGTTGATTATTGGCTTGAACAGCTTGCGGAATCTCCCGCACCAACAACCCTCTCTCTAGGCAGAGAAAGCGTTATAGCCGGCCAGTCGTTCCGACAGGTTGAGCAGCAACTTTCGAATGAGACCTTACATCGTGTAGAGTCGCTATCTAAAAACTCGGAACAGGCAATGTTCATGGTCTTAATGTCCGGAACGCTGTTGTTTCTTTCCCGGTATCTGAATCTTACGGATTTATTAGTAGGTATGCCTCCACTGAAAAAAAAAGGAAGCGAAGAAGTTGCTTCGGCTGTATTGCCGATTCGAATCCAAATCCGCTCTGAGAGTACTTTCAGGGACGTGCTGATCCAGGTGCGCAATGGCTTAACGGAAGCCGCCAAACATCAGAAATTTCCCCATCCTTACATAGCCGAGAAAACCGGGCTGCCTATGAACCGTAACGAGTTATTGCGTTTCGGTACGATTGTCTCACTTAACAGCATTCACCAAACGATTGACCCTATCCTCTCTGAATGTCTCATACACATATCTTTTCAAAAGAAGGACGACACACTTTCATTTGTAATGCATTATGATGCAAGTCGCTATGCTAATGAGAGCCTGATCAGGTTGAAGCAGCAGCTCACTTACTTCCTTGATTTAATAATGGAACAGATAAACACGCCGCTTGCTCAGATCGATATGGTTTCGGATCAGGAGAAGCAAGAGCTGCTGCATGCGTTCAACGACACGGCGGCGGAGTATCCGCGGGAAGCGACGATTCACGGCCTGTTCGAGGAACAGGTGAAGAAGACG
>NZ_JBGJZP010000043.1:0-4963 GCF_042610515.1 Paenibacillus paludis | reverse complement strand
CCACGTTCCGGTGCGTAATCATCGTCCCTTTCGGCTTTCCGGTCGTCCCTGAGGTATAGATCACGTAGGCCAGATGCTCCGGCTTCGTCGCCTGCGGCGGATTCTCCGCCGGCATCAGCTCCGTTTCTAAGGCATATACCCGGCATCCCGCAAACGGAAGCGCCGGTGTCCGAAGCTCGACGTCACGGGTCGTCACCAGCCACTCCGCTCCGCTGTCCGCCAGCGTATAGGCGATTCGCTCAGCCGGATAATCCGGATCGATCGGCAAGTACGCCCCGCCGGCCTTCAGGATGCCGCGCATCCCGACGAGCATCTCCACCGAGCGATCCATCAGGATCGCCACGATACGGTCCGGCCCCACACCTTGCCCGCGCAGCGTCCACGCCAGCTGGTTCGCCCGCGCGTTCAGCTCCGCATAGGTCAGCTGCTGATCCCCGTACACGGCCGCCACCGCATCCGGCGTCTTCTCCACCTGGGCTTCGAACAAACTGTGGATCGTCGCTTCCTGCGGATACTCCGCCGCCGTGTCGTTGAACGTATGCAGCAGTTGTTGCTTTTCCTCCGCCGTGACAAGCGATATCGAGCCAATCCTTGCTTCCGGCTGCCCGGTGATTTGCGACAAGAGCTGCACAAAGTGCATCAGGTACCGCCCGGCTGTCTCCCCGTTGAACAGTGCACAGCTGTATTCCAGCAACAGCTGAAGTCCTTGATCACCCTCCGCGACGTTTAGCGTCAGATCGAACTTCGTCGCCCGGTGGTTCAGCTCGACCGGACGAACGTCAACATCCGCCAGGCCAAATCGCGCCTGCTCCATGTTCTGCAGCACCAGCATCGTGTCAAACAAGGGGTTATGGCTCATATCGCGCCGTACGTTCAGCTTCTCTACCAGTTCCTCGAACGGATAGTCCTGATGCTCAAACGCCGCCAGCGTCCGCTCCTTCACCTCACGCACGAAGTCCATAAACCGCTTCTCCCCGGACGGGGCGTTGCGCAGCGCCAGCGTATTCACAAACATCCCGATCATCGGCTCCGTATCCCCATGCGTCCGTCCCGACACCGGCGTCCCGACCACAATGTCGCTTTGCCCTGTGTACTTGTGCAGCCACACGTTATAGGCGGCCAGCAGCACCATGTACAGCGTGGCTCCGGTCTCTGCCGCGATTCGTTTTAGGGCCTCTGCCGTCTCGGCGTTCACTTCGGTGTATACCCGTCCGCCTTCACTGCTTAACACCGCCGGACGCGTCCGGTCGGCCGGCAGCTCCAGCACCGGCGCTTCCTCCGCATAGGCCGACAGCCAGTATGCCTCATGCGCCTCCATCCGCTCGACCCCAAGCGTACCCTGCTGCCAGACCGCGTAGTCTTTGTACTGGATCCGCAGCGGCGCCAGCTCCTCGCCGGCATACGCCGCCATGAAGTCCGACACCAGAAGGTTCATCGACACGCCGTCCGACACGATATGGTGCATGTCCCACACCAGCCAATGGCGCTCCTCCGCCAGCCGCAACAGTTCGATGCGCAGCAGCGGCGCCTGATCCAACGCGAACGGCCGCACGAAGTTCCGGACGAGCTCCCGGGCTTGCACTTCATCTGCATCCCGGCATACCCATTCAAACGCCACGTCTTCGTGCACCTGTTGTCTCGGTTCGCCGTCGATCCACGTGAACGACGTGCGCAGCGATTCGTGACGGGCGATGACCGAGCGAATCGCTTCCTCCAGCCGATCCGCATCCACCTGCCCTGTTAGCTCCACGACACCCGGCATGTTGTAGCGCGTGCTCTCCGGCTCCACCTCATGCAGCACGTATAGCCGCCGCTGCGCCGAAGACAGCGCGTACGATGCCTGCGCCTCTGCCGGCTCGATTCGGCCGTAGCCGCTTTCCTCCGTGCTGCGCACATAGACCGCCAACGCCTTCACCGTCGGGCGTGCGAACAGCTCCCGCAGCGGCAGCTCCACCGCCAGCTGCTGATGCATGCGCGACACCAGCGTCATCGCTTTCAGCGAGTGACCGCCGCGCTCAAAGAACGAATCGCCGATGCCGACTTCGTTTACCCCCAGCACCTCTGCGAACAACTCCGCCAATTGCGTCTCCAGTGCATCCCGCGGCGCTTCATAGCCTTCGCTGTACGCCTCCCGGTCCGGCGCCGGCAGTGCCTTCCGGTCCACCTTGCCGTTAGAGTTCAGCGGCAGCTTCTCCAGCTCCACAAAGTAGGACGGGATCATGTAATCCGGCAGCTGTGCCGCCAGATGCGCCCGCAGCTCCGGTACCGGAACGGATTCGTCGCTTACAAGATATGCGCACAAGTATGCCTGCCCTTGCTCGTCCTCGCAGGCCATGACCACCGCTTCGCGGATCTGCGCATGCGCCATGAGCTGCATCTCGATCTCCCCGCACTCGATCCGGTAGCCGCGGATCTTCACTTGATGGTCGATCCGGCCCAGGTACTCCAGATTGCCGTCCGGCAGCCATCTCGCCAAATCGCCGGTCCGGTACATCCGTGTCCCCGGCTCGAACGGGTTGTCTACGAATTTCTCCGCCGTCAGCTCCGGCCGGTTGAAGTAACCCCGTGCCAGTCCGTCCCCCGCGATGCACAGCTCCCCCGCGACGCCTATCGGCTGCAGCTGCCGGTTGTCACTTACAATGTACAGCTGCGTATTGGCGATCGGCCCCCCGACGGTCACTGTCTGGTCGACGGTCGCTTCCCGCACCGCTGACCAAATCGTCGTCTCCGTCGGACCGTACATATTGAACAGCGCGGCCTTCGATTTGCTTTGCAAATCAGCCAGCAGATCGTCCGTCCATGCCTCCCCGCCGACTAGTATTTCCGTTACGCCTTCAAGCCACGCCACGCAGCCCGCCGACAACAGCATCTTCAGCCGCGACGGCGTCATCTGCACCATGCCAATGCGCTGGCGTTCGATCAGCGCCGCCAGCTGCTGAGGGTCCTTCTGCTGTTCTTCGCTCGCTGCCACGACCCGCATGCCTTGCGTCAACGCTAGCAGCGTCTCCACCACCGAGATGTCGAATGACAGTGTGGTCGCAAATAAAATCGACTTCACCGGAGCGAATGGAATCACTCTCGTCATCCCTGTGATGAAATTAACCACCGAGCGATGCTCAATCATGACCCCTTTGGGGTTTCCTGTTGTCCCCGAGGTATAGATCACATACGCCAACTCGCCCGACGTTGCGTGAAGTGCGAAATTCACCCCGGCCGGTGCTTGCCCGGCTTCCGCCAGGTCCAGCACCGTGCCCTCAAATCCGCATGGATCCAGGCCAGGCTGAATCAGCAGTACCCCCGCGCCGCTGTCCCCGAGCATATACCGGATGCGTTCGGCCGGCAGCGCCGGATCGATCGGCAAGTACGCCCCGCCGGCCTTCAGGATGCCGAGCACCCCGACGAGCATCTCCACCGAGCGATCCATCAGGATCGCCACGATACGGTCCGGCCCCACACCTTGCCCGCGCAGCGTCCACGCCAGCTGGTTCGCCCGCGCGTTCAGCTCCGCATAGGTCAGCTGCTGATCCCCGTACACGGCCGCCACCGCATCCGGCGTCTTCTCCACCTGGGCTTCGAACAAACCGTGGATCGTCGCTTCCTGCGGATACTCCGCCGCCGTGTCGTTGAACGTATGCAGCAGTTGTTGCTTTTCCTCCGCCGTGACAAGCTCATACGAGCCGATGCTTGCTTCCGGCTGCCCGGTGATTTGCGACAAGAGCTGCACAAAGTGCATCAGGTACCGCCCGGCTGTCTCCTCGTTGAACAGTGCGCTGCTGTATTCCAGTAACAGCTGAAGTCCTTGATCGCCCTCCGCGACGTTCAGCGTTAAGTCAAACTTCGTCGCCCGGTGGTTCAGCTCGACCGGACGTACGTCAACATCCGCCAGGGTAAAGCGCGCCTGCTCCATGTTCTGCAGTACCAGCATCGTGTCAAACATGGGGTTGCGGCTCATATCGCGCCGTACGTTCAGCTTCTCGACCAGTTCCTCGAACGGATAGTCCTGATGCTCAAACGCCGCCAGCGTCCGCTCCTTCACTTCGCGCAAAAAGTCCATAAACCGCTTCTCCCCGGACGGGGCGTTGCGCAGCGCCAGCGTATTCACGAACATCCCGATCATCGGCTCCGTATCTGCATGCGTCCGTCCAGACACCGGCGTGCCAACCACGATGTCGCTCTGCCCCGTGTACTTGTGCAGCCACACGTTATAGGCAGCCAGCAGTACCATGTACAGCGTGGCTCCGGTCTCTGCGGCAATCTGCTTCAGCCCCTCGGCTACGTCCGCGCTGATCTGCGCATGAACCTGCCCGCCTTCACTGCTTGGCACCGCCGGACGCGTCCGGTCGGCCGGCAGCTCCAGCACCGGCGCTTCCTCCGCATAGACCGACAGCCAGTACGCCTCATGCCCCTGCATCCGCTCCACCTCGAGCGTGCTCTGCTGCCAGACCGCGTAATCCTTGTACTGGATCCGCAGCGGCGCCAGCTCCCCGCCGGCATACGCCGCCATGAAGTCTGACACCAGAAGGTTCATCGACACGCCGTCCGACACGATATGATGCATGTCCCACACCAGCCAATGGCGCTCCTCCGCCAGCCGCAACAGTTCGGCCCGCAGCAGCGGCGCCTGACCCAGTGCGAACGGCCGCACGAAGCTCCGGGTGAGTTCCCGCGCATGCGCTTCATCTGCACCCCGGCATCCCCATTCAAACGCCACGTCTTCGTGCACCTGTTGTCGCGGTTCGCCGTCGATCCACGTGAACGACGTGCGCAGCGATTCGTGACGAGCGATAACCGAACGAACCGCTTGTTCCAGCCGATCCGCATCGATTTTCCCTGTTAGCTCCACGACACCCGGCATGTTATACCGCGTGCTCTCCGGCTCCACCTCATGCAGCACGTATAGCCGCCGCTGCGCCGAAGACAGCGGGTACGATGCCTGCGCCGCTGCCGGCTCGATCCGGCCGTA
>NZ_JBGJZP010000042.1:0-7005 GCF_042610515.1 Paenibacillus paludis | reverse complement strand
CCACGTTCCGGTGCGTAATCATCGTCCCTTTCGGCTTTCCGGTCGTCCCTGAGGTATAGATCACGTAGGCCAGATGCTCCGGCTTCGTCGCCTGCGGCGGACTCTCCGCGGGCATCGGCTCCGTTTCTAAGGCATATACCCGGCATCCCGCGAACGGAAGCGCCGGCGTCCGAAGCTCGACGTCACGGGTCGTCACCAGCCACTCCGCTCCGCTGTCCGCCAGCGTATAGGCGATTCGCTCAGCCGGATAATCCGGATCGATCGGCAAGTACGCCCCGCCGGCCTTCAGGATGCCGAGCACCCCGACGAGCATCTCCACCGAGCGATCCATCAGGATCGCCACGATACGGTCCGGCCCCACACCTTGCCCGCGCAGCGTCCACGCCAGCTGGTTCGCCCGCACGTTCAGCTCCGTATAGGTCAGCTGCTGATCCCCGTACACGGCCGCCACCGCATCCGGCGTCTTCTCCACCTGGGCTTCGAACAAACCGTGAATCGTCGCTTCCCGCGGATACTCCGCCGCCGTGTCGTTGAACGCATGCAGCAGCTCTTGCTTTTCCTCCGCCGTGACAAGCGATATCGAGGCCACCGGCCGCTGCGCATCCGCCAGCATTTGCTGCGCGATCTCTCGGATATGCCCCTCCATTCGCCGGATGAATGTTCCATCGTATACCTTGGCGTTGTACCGGAATTCAATCGACAACGCTTCGCCCGGGGCTAGCACGACGGTTAGGTCATAATTCGTCTGCTCAAATACTTCAACGTCACGGATCCCAAACGCAGCCTCGTCCGTTCCGCCTGCTTGGCCAATCGCTTCAGCAATCGGATAGTTCTCGAACACCAAAATATGATCAATCAATCCTTGCTTCAGCGCGCTCAGCCCCTGAATCTCATACAGCGGATAATAGCTGTGTGATTCCGACGCCAGCGCCGCTTCCTGCACCTGCTGCAGCAGCGCCGTTACACTCTGGTCGGGGGAACTGCTGACCCGTACCGGCGTCGTATTGATAAACAGGCCGATCATCCGCTCGATTCCCGGAACTTCCGCCGGTCTCCCCGATACGACAGTCCCGAATACCACATCACCGCTCTGGTTGTACTTCTGCAATAGCAGTCCCCAGATCGTCTGCATCACTGTGTTCAGCGTCACCTGTGCCTGGCGGGCCAACTGCTCCAGCTCCCGGGTCATCCCCCGATCCAGACGGAAGGCATGCTCCTGCGGCTCGGCTCCCGCATGCCCTGCTGTCCAAAGCGCTCGCGACACACTCGCCTGTTGCTCATAGTTTGCCAAGTACCGGCTCCAGTACTGTCGCGCCGCTTCCCCGTCCTGCTTTTCAAGCCATTGCATGTAATTGTTAAATTGTATTGGCGTGTCAAGTCGAATGGGCTGCTTAGTCTTCAAGCATTGATATATATGCATAAATTCCTGCATAAGAATGCTTACACACCAACCATCCATCAAAATATGGTGGAAGCTCCAAATCATTATGTGTGAATCAGAATCCTTTTTTAGAACAGCTAATCGAATTAAAGGCCCCCTCAATAGGTCAAAGCCCTCATCTCGATCATTTTGCATGTACTCGTTCACATACCTAGACTTTTCATTTTCACTCAACTGAGAAATATCTTCGAAAATCAAGTCCGTCTTTTGATTTTTCACTACGACTTGAACAGATTTCTTCACCTTTTCCCAGACGAAGATGGTTCGAAGTATATCGTATCGCTCAATCAGCTTCGCAAAGGATTGATTAACTAGGGTTACATTTAAATCACCTGCAAGCTCCAAAGTATATTGTTCAAAATACTCATTTGATTTGTGAAGCAAAGAATGAAATAACATACCTTCTTGCATCGGCGTAAGATAATAGATGTCTTTTATCGAGTCTCTTCTTCTACTCATGTTTACCTCCCGGCAAGTTGTTTAGAGACGCTATTATAAAACCTGGGCTAATTCCTCCGACCATTTAGTTTAGATACTTGGTACCTCGTTCTCTTCAATAACAACGTTAGGGGAGATGTTTTTATCTCTCCCCCTTCTGTTAACCCTTTTTTTCCTAGTCTATTTGTTCAAGCAATGAGTAAATGTTCTCTACTTCATCAATATCTAATCCACTAGAACTAAAATCGCTCGCGGTCTTCTCGCTGTGCGCCTGCCCCATGCAGTGGGCAATCAGTCTGCGAAGCTGTTCCGCATAACACGCCATCCAGCCTTCCACCGTTTCCCTCCGGTACACGTCTGCCGCATAGTCGCATGTAAACACGAGCTCCCCGCCGATCACCATCCCGTTCAGGCTCAGCTTGTACTCACTGGGGAGGTTCGGGTCGATGCTGGTGCCCGTCCCGTACACCGACGTTTCGAATACGCCAGTGGTCACGTCCCGGTCCAGCTGGCCCAAGTAGTTGAAGCAGATCTCCGGGCGAAGGTCAAACGTCAGCTCCTGTTTGTGCTCCGCTGCTGTCATATACTTCAGCACGCCATACCCGAGCCCTTTGTTCGGTACGCTGCGCAGCCCTTCTTTCACCGCCTTGATGCAGTCGGACAACGTCTCGCATGCCCCCAGGTCAAGCAGCGTCGGCACTATCGTTGTAAACCAGCCCACCGTACGGCTGACATCCACCGCTTCCCCGATCTCTTCCCGGCCATGCCCTTCCAGGTCCACCACAAACCGCCGATCGCCGATCCATTCCTGCAGCGCCAGGCCCAGCCCCGTCAGCAGGATGTCGTTGATTTCCGTATAGTACGCCCGGCCCGCCTGGTTCAATAACTGCGCCGTCTCTTCCCGTGACAGCCGGATGCTCACCGCTCCGCCGGTTCGCTCCGCTTCCTTGAGCCCTTCGTCCGCCGGCAGCGCCGCAGCCGGCGTCTCCTCGATTCGCTTCCAATAAGCGATTTCATTCAGCTGTTCCTCACTGTCCGCATAACGCGCCAGTGCCTCCGACCACGTCTGGAACGCGTCCGTCTTCTCCGGAAAGCGGATCTCCTCGCCCCGCTCTGCCTGCTCATAACCGGTCTGCACATCTTCGAACAGGATCCGCCACGACACCCCGTCCACCACCAGATGGTGGATGACGATCAGCAGATGATCGCCCTCGCCGGTTTTCATCAGCCCCAGGCGTATCAGCGGCCCCTGCTCCAGGTGCAGCCCCCGCTGCAGCCGCTCGGCTTCCGCCGCAATCCGTGTGTCCACGGCATTTTCCCCGCGCAAGTCGATCACGTCCAGCCCGAAACTCGCCTCTAGTGGCCCGCGGCTCCACTGCACCATGCCCGTAGCTTCTTCCCGATACCTCATCCGCAGCGCATCATGATGCTGGGCGATCCGTTCAAACACACGGCGCAGGACACCTTCGTCGAATCCGCCCCGGCGATGCAGCATGACCGCCTGGTTATAATGGTGCGGCAGCTGCGGCGACCGTTCAAACAACCCTTGCTGGATCGGAGTTAATCGTACTTCGCCTTCTACCGGACGCTGATCGATCTGCCGCGCCAACTTCTGCACATGCGGGCTCAGCTCCATAATCGTCGGATACCGGAACAGATCGCGGATCCCCAAGTGCAGCCCATGCCCCCGCAGCCGCGCGGCGATCTGAACGGCTTTGATCGAATCCCCGCCCAGCTCGAAGAAGTTGTCTTGGATCCCGACTTGTCCGACTTGGAGCACGTCCTGCCAAATCGTTGCCAGCTTCGCCTCCGTCTTGCTGCGCGGCGCCACATATTCACTTCCCGCCTGCATCCGTCCTTGCGGCTCCGGCAGCGCCTTGCGGTCGACCTTGCCGTTAGGGCTGAGCGGCAGCTTCTCCAGCTCCACAAAATAGGACGGGATCATGTAATCCGGCAGCTGTGCCGTCAGGTGCGCACGTAGTTCTGCAACCGGAACAGTTTCATCACTTAGGAGATACGCACACAAGTACGCCTGCCCTTGCTCGTCCTCGCGGGCCATAACCACCGCTTCGCGGATATGCGCATGCGCCAGAAGCCGCGTCTCGATCTCCCCGCACTCGATCCGGTAGCCGCGGATCTTCACTTGATGGTCGATCCGGCCCAAGTACTCCAGGTTGCCGTCCGGCAGCCATCTCGCCAAATCGCCGGTCCGGTACATCCGCGTCCCCGGCTCGAACGGATTGTCTACGAATTTCTCCGCCGTCAGCTCCGGCCGGTTGAAGTAACCCCGCGCCAGACCGTCCCCCGCGATGCACAGTTCACCCGCGACGCCCATCGGCTGCAGCTGCCGGTTGTCACTCACAATGTACAGCTGCGTATTGGCGATTGGCCCCCCAATCGGTACCGCCGCTTCCGCGAAGGTCGAAGCACTATCATAATACGTGGCATCGACCGTGGCCTCCGTCGGCCCGTACAGGTTGTGAAGCGTTGCTCCGCTCCGCTCCATTAACTTGTAGAAGCCGGTCACATGCTGCGCCTTCAACGCTTCCCCGCTGGCAAATACCCGGCGCAAGCTGCCCAGCTTCTCCGGGCTAAACGCTTTTCCGGCCTGCTCCAGGAAGACGCTCAGCATTGACGGCACAAAATGCATAACCGTGACCCCGTGATGCTTGATCGTTTCGGCCAGCAGCACTGGGTCTTTCTCTCCCTGCGGCGGAAGCATGCAGACCCGGGCCCCGGTCATTCCCCACCAGAACAGCTCCCACACCGAAACGTCGAACGTTATCGGCGTCTTCTGCAATATGACGTCCTGTTCTCCGATGGGATAGCGATTCTGCATCCATTGCAGGCGGTTGATGACCGCGCGATGCTCAATCATGACCCCTTTGGGGTTGCCAGTGGTCCCCGAGGTATAGATCACATACGCCAAACGCCGGGAATCCAGCTCTAACGGCGGGGTGGCTTCGGATTGTGCTTGCCTTCTAGAAGTCAACTCGATTACCGCGCCCTCAAATCCGCATGGATCCAGGCCGGGCTGGGTCAGCAGCACCATCGCGCCGCTGTCCCCGAGCATATACCGGATGCGTTCGGCCGGCAGCGCCGGATCGATCGGCAAGTACGCCCCGCCGGCCTTCAGGATGCCATAAAGCCCTACCATCAGCTCCAGCGAGCGTTCCGCCATAACCGCTACAATCGTTTCTGGCCCCACACCTTGCCCGCGCAGCGTCCACGCCAGCTGGTTCGCCCGCGCGTTCAGCTCCGCATAGGTCAGCTGCTGATCCCCGTACACGGCCGCCACCGCATCCGGCGTCTTCTTCACCTGTTCCTCGAACAGGCCGTGAATCGTCGCTTCCCGCGGATACTCCGCCGCCGTGTCGTTGAACGCATGCAGCAGCTCTTGCTTCTCCTCTGGCGTGACAAGCTCATACGACCCAATGCTTGCTTCCGGCTGCCCGGCGATTTGGGACAAGAGCTGCATGAAGTGCATCAGGTACCGCCCGGCTGTCTCCTCGTTGAACAGTGCGCTGCTGTATTCCAGCAACAGCTGAAGTCCTTGCTCACTCTCCGCGACATTCAGCGTCAGGTCAAACTTCGTCGCCCGGTGGTCCAGCTCGACCGGACGAACATCTACATCTGCCAGGCCAAAGCGCGCCTGCTCCATGTTCTGCAGCACCAGCATCGTGTCGAATAAGGGATTGCGGCTCATATCGCGCCGTACGTTCAGCTTCTCGACCAGTTCCTCGAACGGGTAATCCTGATGCTCGAATGCCGTCAGCGTCCGCTCCTTCACTTCGCGCACGAAGTCCATAAACCGCTTCTCCCCGGACGGGGCGTTGCGCAGCGCCAGCGTATTCACAAACATCCCGATCATCGGCTCCGTATCTGCATGCGTCCGCCCCGACACCGGCGTGCCAACCACGATGTCGCTCTGCCCCGTGTACTTGTGCAGCCACACGTTATAGGCAGCCAGCAGCACCATGTACAGCGTGGCTCCGGTCTCTGCGGCAATCTGCTTCAGCCCCTCGGCTACGTCCGCGCTGATCTGCGCATGAACCTGCCCGCCTTCACTGCTTGGCACCGCCGGACGCGTCCGGTCGGCCGGCAGCTCCAGCACCGGCGCTTCCTCCGCATAGACCGACAGCCAGTACGCCTCATGCCCTTGCATCCGCTCCACCTCGAGCGTGCTCTGCTGCCAGACCGCGTAATCCTTGTACTGGATCCGCAGCGGCGCCAGCTCCCCGCCGGCATACGCCGCCATGAAGTCTGACACCAGAAGGTTCATCGACACGCCGTCCGAGACGATATGATGCATGTCCCACACCAGCCAATGGCGCTCCTCCGCCAGTCGCAGCAACCCGGCCCGCAGCAGCGGCGCCTGACCCAGTGCGAACGGTTGCACAAAATTCCGGATGAGTTCCGGGGCTTGCCCTTCATCTGCATCCCGGCATACCCATTCAAACACCACGTCTTCGTGTACTTGTTGTCTCGGTTCGCCGTCGATCCACGTGAACGACGTGCGCAGCGATTCGTGACGGGCGATAACCGAGCAAATCGCTTCCTCCAGCCGATCCGCATCCACCTGCCCTGTTAGCTCCATAACCCCCGGCATGTTGTAGCGCGTGCTCTCCGGCTCCACCTCATGCAGCACGTATAGCCGCCGCTGCGCCGAAGACAACGGATAATCCTTGCCCGGCTTCACCGGTTCGATCCGGCCGTAGCCGCTTTCCTCCGTGCTGCGCACATAGACCGCCAACGCCTTCACCGTCGGGCGTGCGAACAGCTCCCGCAGCGGCAGCTCCACCGCCAGCTGCTGATGAATGCGCGACACCAGCGTCATCGCTTTCAGCGAGTGACCGCCGCGCTCAAAGAACGAATCGCCGATGCCGACCTCGTTTACCCCCAGCACTCCTGCGAACAACTCCGCCAATCGCGTCTCCAGCGCATCCCGCGGCGCTTCATAGCCTTCGCTGTACGCCTCCCGGTCCGGCGCCGGCAGCGCCTTCCGGTCCACCTTGCCGTTAGAGTTCAGCGGCAGCTTCTCCAGCTCCACAAAGTAGGACGGGATCATGTAATCCGGCAGCTGTGTTGCCAGTTGCGCCCGCAGCTCCGGTACCGGAACCGCTTCT
>NZ_JBGJZP010000041.1:0-18647 GCF_042610515.1 Paenibacillus paludis | reverse complement strand
TTTTCTACAAGGATTATATATTACGCCAGAATTTATATGCTTCACGCTATAAATTATCCTTCTATTTCTCGCTGAAACGGATACCGTCCTTTTGAGGACGGCGAAGCCGTTTCCACTTGGCCCGGCTTGAAAGTATGGCAAGACTCCGGGTTTTTTTGCCGTTACCGGAATCCACGTTATTCTGATTGGCAGCACCCAGTCTCTTTATATCCTTCCAGCACTTTTAGATGCTCCCGCCCCCAGCCGCACATGTTGTCCAAAAGGGTGCTCAGCGTTTTACCGTGAGCGGAGAGGCTGTATTCAACCTTTGCGGGGATACTGGGGAACACTTTCCGTTCTATTAACATGGCCTCTTCCAGCTCCCGGAGCTGTTTGGACAGGGTCCCTTGCGAGACATCCGGAATGAGGCGCCGCAGTTCACCGAAGCGCTTCGTGCCGTCGATTAATAAAATGAATAAAATCAGCGGCTTCCATTTCCCCTCGATCGCTTCGAGTGTTGCCAGCACCCCGTCCAGTCTGGGCTCTTGCAGATTCACAGATCATTTCCTCCTTAACCTTCTTGTAGATGTACTTTTATCATACCGGAATATATTTTTTTGTGCATCCTTCGCAGTCCGCACACCACCTGAAGGTACGAAAATTCGTACCAGGTACGAATAAAGTGCGTACTGGACGACGACACTCTTTCATTCCATAATGAACAAAAATGTACAGAACCACGGAGGAGAAACAGATATGGACTATTGGAATTTAGCAGATAAGAAAGTGGTCGTTATTGGAGGAAGCTCGGGTATCGGTTTAGCTACGGCTGTGGCTGCCGCCAAGCTAGGGGCGCAGGTCATCATCGCAGGGCGGTCGCAGGACAAGCTGCTTCAGGCGGCGGAGCATGTGAAACAGCAGTCAGGAAGCGTTATTGAGTTCCATGTGCTGGATAACCGGAATGAAAGTCAGCTGCAGCAGTTTTTTGCGCAAATCGGAACGTTTGACCACTTGTTTACGCCTGGCGCTGCTTATGTTCGCGGTCCGCACACGGCAGACCGCGATGTTGCGGTCAGCTGTTTTGAGGGCAAGTTCTGGCCGCAGTACTTTGCTGCTAAATATGCTGTGCCTTATTTGTCAGCAACCGGCTCAATAGTGCTGATGTCCGGAGCATTCAGTCAGCGGCCGCTGGATGGAGGGGCTTCTTACGCCGCGTGCAACGGTGCGATCGAGAGCTTAGGCAAAGCGCTGGCAGTGGAGTTAGCCCCCGCTCGTGTTAATGTGGTATCACCCGGCACGATCTGGAGAGAGGGACAGGAGGGCAGTGCACGGGGAGAACATTTTAAAGAATACGAGAAGCTGTCGCTTCTGGGACGTGTGGGCTATGATGAGGAGGTTGCGCATACGGTACTATACCTGATGACGAATCCCTTCACTACAGGCAGCACCTTGTTCCCGGATGGGGGTTATCTTTTGCAGTAGCATCTGCTTCGTTTACATGTTGGGACGTCAACATAGCCGATGGCGGTTTCAATCCTAAGATTACCTTCGAGTGAAAATAAATTAACAAAACACCCGTGAGTATTGGCGGGTGTTTTGCTTTTTTATAACTCTTTTTCACCAGAACACGCTGCTGAAACGGTCATACATATTTAATGCTTTGTATCGGTAGCATCATACATAGTGATAGAGACTAAGGGATTTCTAATGTGATTCTAAGAGTGCTCTAATTTATTGAAATTATACTTTGAGATGTAAGAAGATATCGAATTCAAGGAGGAAGAAAATGAATAAGAAGTGGCTTTTATCTGTTGGTTTAGTTAGTGCGGTGACACTTGGAAGTGGAGCTTTACTGCACTCAGCCTTTGCAGCATCCAATGTTTCGGTCAAAACAACTGCCCAGACAACTGGACAAGCTGTATCGGATGGAGATGGAGAAACTGCTGATGATCAGGTCAATTCAACCCTAAATTCTACCCAGGAGCAATCGGACGGAGACGGAGAAGTTGCGGATGATCAGGAGCAATCAGACGGTGACGGAGAAGTTGCAGATGCTAAGGAAGAAGCTGATTTATTGAAGCAGGCTAAAATCTCAAAACAGCAAAGCATTACCCTTGCGCAAGGTCAGGTGAAGGGAACCGTAAAACAAGTAGAGCTTGAAGACGAAGATGGTGCTGTGGTTTACAGTGTTGAAATTATCAGCGATTCGAAGTTGGAAACTGAAGTGAAGGTGGATGCAATAACCGGCAAAATCATTAAAGTTGAGAAAGCCGATGCTTCATATACGGACAACAACCAACAGGAGCAAGATACAGAAACTGCTGATGAATAATAAATGAAAGAGGACAGGATACTACTCCAATACGGGGGGGTTCCTGTCCTTTTTTCGGCTTAAAAATGGTTAAAAGGGGAAATGTCATTGGTACATTCAATACTGATTGTTGAAGATGAAGTGAAAATTTCACGCCTTCTGGAGTTGGAGCTGACCTATGAGGGCTACCATGTAGAAATTGCCGAAAACGGCAGGGACGGATTGGAGAAAGCGCTCGCTCAAGGCTGGAATCTAATCATTTTGGATATCATGCTTCCGGAACTTAATGGTGTGGAAGTCTTAAGAAGATTAAGAAAAGTAGATGCCTATACTCCAGTGATTCTGGTAACTGCCCGAAATAGCACGTCCGAAAAAGTAGCAGGTTTAGATCAGGGGGCAAATGATTACATTACCAAACCGTTTGAGATTGAAGAACTACTGGCCAGAATTAGAGCAAATATCAGGCTTGGCGGCGAAAAGTCCAATTCTCCACAAGAACCGTCAATTATTCAAATCAATAATCTGATCATTAACAAACATACCAGAGATGTGATCCGTGAAGGCCAAAAGATTGAGCTTACCCCTAAAGAGTTCGATTTATTGGTTTTTCTGACAGAGAATAAAAACCAAGTACTGAACCGGGAGCAAATTATTAATCACGTTTGGGGTTATGATTTTGTTGGAGATACGAATGTTGTTGATGTTTATATCCTATATGTTAGAAAAAAGATCGATTCCGGTTTCAAGAATAAGTTAATCAAAACAATTCGCGGCATCGGATACTGCATCAAGGAGGAAGACGGTTGAAGCTAGGAACTAAAATCACCTTGTTGACCTCTCTTTTGCTTATTGGCATATTATTGTGCGTTGATATTGCAGTATATTTGTTATTCATTAAAAATGCCGGCCAAAATGCGGGTGAAATGCTCTTAAGTAAATGGGAGCCAATTATTGCGCAAGCAGAATACTTGAGCAAAGAAGCTCAGGAGACTTTACTTTATAATTCATTAACAGAAGATACCCTCATTCGAATTTCCGTCCCTGGCTCTAATATCGTGCGAAATATCTCGAATGATGCTGATTTTGATTTGAATGAGATTCCGTTTAGCTATAGCAAAACTAAAAGTACTAAACTTTTACATCATGACGGGAGAAGAATACTTATCGTCTATATTCCTGTGATGAACGCGAGCGGGACCTTAGACCGTTTTGAAATTGCTGAGAAATTAGATGATTTGGAGACCAACATTCAAATTCTTGTGACAATACTGACGTTCACCACTTTCGGAGCAGCCTTAGTCTGTATGTTGGGTGGAAGCATTCTCTCCCGTACAATCGTTAAGCCTATTGCAAGCAGTATAAGAACGATGAGGGAGATTGAAAGCAGTCTCACTTATAAGAAGATTCCTTTTAAAAGAAAGGGAACTGATGAAATCTATGAAATGACGGAGACTTTCAATCGAATGATCGAAAGACTGGAGGAGAGCTTTTGGAATCAGCAGCAATTTGTCTCCGATGCCTCTCATGAACTCAATACGACTCTAATGATCATAGAGGGCTATTCGAACATGCTTAGACGCTGGGGAGCCCAGGATAAAAAAGTGCAGGAAGAAGCCGTGAAGTCCATCTACGAGGAAACTAAACGGATGAGGGTAATGACTCAGCAGCTGCTAAATTTGGCTTCATCCCAGCAAGGGGGACAATTTACGTTGAGTTCGGTGGATTTAATCCAAACCTGTAAACAGGTGATTGCTCACTTCGGTCAATTAAGCTCCAGAAAAATCGTAGTTCATACAAGGGAGAAGCAATTAGCGATACAAGCGGATCACAGCAAAATTAAACAGCTAATGATTATTTTGCTCGATAACGCCTTGAAATACAGCACGGCCGCTATAGAACTGCATTTAACCAGCCAACACGACTGTGTTCAATTTATCGTTAAAGATTATGGAATCGGAATTCCTCCAGAGGAGGTAAAACATGTGTTTGAACGTTTTTACCGTATCGACAGCTCTCGCCACAGGAAGACAGGAGGGACTGGACTTGGACTGCCTATTGCAAAAGCAATTGTGAAGGAGCATCAAGGATCGATCCGAATTGAGAGCAGTGAAGGTAAGGGAACAGAAGTAATTGTTGAGCTGCCGACAATACCTCGCTCATCCGTAGTGCTTGATTATCAGGTTTAAATTTATCTTTGAAAGAAGGATCTGCTCTTTTGATGCCAAATCAGCTGCCGTAGCTGGAAAAGCAATACATTCGGTAAACAGCAAGCCGCCTCTGATTATTCAGAGGCGGCTTGCTTAATTGATTAATATATTAATTTACGGCTTTCTCACCATCTTGTCCCGTTTGATCAGGAAAAGGATTAACGGATGGTGCGGGAACTGAAGCAGCGGGGGATATTGTTTCTGGGCTGCTGTTTACAGAGTTCACTGTTACTTGTCCGTTTGTAGGCAATACCCGGCGTGCTGTTGTGTAATGAGAATTCCACCAGCCTGTATTCAGCGGAGTGATCGTCACTCCCCCTTTTCCAAACGTGTGGAGAATCTTTCCATCGCCCATATAAATGGCTACATGATGTATAGGAGAATAGAAGAATACAAGGTCTCCAGGTTGCAGCTGATCCCTAGTTACGAACGTTCCGACATTGGACTGTTGACTGGATGAGCGGGGAATAGATACTCCATTTTGTTTAAATACAAACTGAGTAAATGAGGAGCAATCGAAAGCATCAGTTTTACCGGACTGCGCCCCGAATTTATAAGGGACTCCTTGGTATTTCAGACCAGTTGAAATAACTTTATCCCCAACAGTTGCAGCTGTTGCTGCATAAGCCGTGCTGGTGCTGTCTATAAATCCAGTTCCTGCAGACAACAAGGCTATACCTAGAGTGACACCAATACCCAAATTGCGAAACCGTCTTTTACTGTGAGTTGTATTCATATGTTACCTCCCGTTGTTGTAATCTGGGTGATCACCTGAATACACTGTAGCACGTTAAATATTTACATAAATTGTTAAGGGTTGAAATTTTGTTCTCTCCTTGAGGGATTACCGCCTTTTATTAGAGTACGATTAGAATTTTCACATCTGTTTCTTATTGACAGGTCGCCCGGGAATGGGCACAAGCGCTTGTCCTCCGAAGTAAGAAGGACAAAACCTGTCCTATCGTAAAGATTAAACATTCTACAAGAGATGAGAAAGCGCTGATAACCGGAACAATAAATATCCCAGCTCCGACTTCAGTCCCAGGTCAGCCGCGATCAAGAATATAAAGCGGCGTCCCGCTCCCGCATAACAGCACTTCTTTCTTATCTAGTTACATGATACATGTCAGACTTTATTGGTATAAGTTTGGTATAGCAACTTCCGGGTTCGTGTCTGCTTCATAGTTGATATCAGCATTCTCAAAGCCAAACAACTGGAAGAACTCTCTGCGGTAGCCTTGCAGGTCGGTAAGTTCATTCATATTCTCTGTGGACAAAAGGTTCCAGATGCGGGTTACCTCAGCTTGAACGGCAGGCGACATTTCGCAGTCATCAATACGAATGCGTCCTTCCTCATCCAGCGGAACTTCTCCACTTGTATAGAGACGATCTGCAAACAGGCGGTACGTCTGTTCAATACAGCCTTCGTGCAGTTCTAGTTCCTTCATCACTTTGTATAGGACTGAGATGTATAAAGGAACAACCGGCAAGGCGGAACTCGATTGGGTCACCAGCCCTTTACTAACCACGACGAATGCGCGACCGCCATGAACCTTCATCTGCGCGTTAAGCTCTCTGGCGGTGGCTTCCAGATGATCCTTAGCCCGGCCGATGGTTCCGGAGCGGTAGACCGCATCCGTAAGCTCCGGCCCGATATAGGAGTAAGCTATCGTTGTCGCATCGTCTGCCAGCACATCTGCTTCCCGGAGAGCATTAATCCACAGCAGCCAATCTTCACCGCCCATCACTTTGACCGTGCCGCGGATTTCCTCTTCTGTGGCAGGCTCAATAGATATGGTGCTTACTTCACCGGTATGGAAGTCTACCGTTTTATTAGTGTAGGTGCGCCCGATAGGCTTCAGCGCAGATTGATACACCTCACCTGTCTGCGGATCACTCCGTCGTCCTGTAGAAACACTGTAGACCACAAGATCGACCTGTCCCAGCTTCTGGCGGATCAGCTCAATCGTTCGCTCTTTGGTTTCTTGCGAGAAAGCATCACCGGCGACACTGTAGGACTGCAGGCCTGCTTCTTCGGCAAGCCGTTCAAACGCCGCTGAATTATACCAGCCAGCGGATGCTGTCCGTTTTCCGTTTGGACTGCTCTGCCGGTACACGCCCACTGTGCTTGCGCCCGCACCGAAAGCAGATGTAATACGGGAAGCAAGACCATATCCGGTTGAGGCTCCAATTACCAGAACATTACGGGGGCCCTGGATCTTCGGCCGTTTTGTTATCGCTTGTATTTGCTGCTGAACTTGGCTGGCGCATCCCTCTGGATGTGCAGTTGTGCATATGAAGCCGCGTGTTCTTGGTTTGATTATCATGGTCTATGCTCCTCACTTTATGTATATTGACGTGACAGGAAACACTTGTTTGTATTCAATACTTCTCATATGTTTATTACTGTAAAATCGACAAAAATACAATATACTCCCTTTTTATTACAAATGCACAAAAGGAAGCTATTCCTAAATTTTGAATGGTTTAAAAAAAGGGGGAGGGTTATGGCTTTTTGGAATACAGGACCAATTGAAAATAACGCATGAAGTCCTCCGTAGTGAACAATCTGATTCGTCCGAGACAAAATAAATCATTGAGTGAAAGATGAAGGATAGTTGAATCAAACAAGGAGTAGTTTGCCACGGCAGAGCCGCTACCTTGTTTTCATTAAGCTCAAATTAGGTAAGAGGCTGGTGCAACAATCAGAGCAGGATTAATCTCCCATGAGTGCTTCCAGATAGGAGTGACAATCTGTGATGCACCGTGATCGTTGGAGTCAGACTAACGGATGGGCTCGTAGGCACCATAGCTTATCCACCTTCTTCTTCCAGCCATAGTAGCAGTATAACAGATACATATATTTTCATCATCTGTGGTGCGTCGTTTGCGCTGCATGTATGGCTAACGGGAAACGATAGTTGAAAAAAACCAAACCAACTCGGCAGTTCAGTCCAAAAGGAAAGGCTGCTTTTGATTGAACTACTATGAAAATTCATTGCACCAAAGTGTGGAAAAAGGCAGCACTAAAGAAGACGCAGCTCGTTCGTTTTTTAAAAGGGGAGAGCGCCAGAATAGCTTTTTATTGCAGCTTTATACAGATTAAGTGCCTTCTGGTTTAGTGATGGTAATGGAGTAGCCTAGTCCTTCAAGTCTGCGTAAAGCATGTCGCACAATGGACTGTTCCCTTTGCTTATCAAAGTAGTCTTCCCCTAGATCAACATACATTTCTTTACGAGTTAGAAGGTAATAGGAGATTCTCAACATGGCATGGGCGACTACTATTCCTGCTCGTTTCCTTCCTTTCCGTGCAGCTGTACGCCTATAAAGTGCACCGAGGTAGTTCTTTTAACCTTTTACGGAGCAGCTTCCGTTAAGCCTGATCTCAAATATTTATTGCCCTTTTTGGTTTTAGCCGATTTCCTTTTGCCCGCACTTTCGTTATGGCCAGGAACAAGTCCTGCGCAGGAACACATATGAGCTGCGCTTGAAAACTGGTTTTTAATATCAGTACCGATTTCAGCCAGGATTTGTTCGGCCATTCGTGTTGATATGCCTGGAATTGAGTCTAATCGTTCGATATCTTCTTGGTAAGGATTTACTCGCCGTGCAACTTCTTGATCCAGCATATCAATTTGTTGAGTTAGAAAGTCGATGTGAGTTAGAATGGTTTTTATCATTAGGCGTTGATGGGGGCTTGCGTATCCTTGGAGGGCAAGTTCAAGTTCGTCTTTTTTTCGTTTTAGTGTTCGAAGGGCCATGTTGGCCAGTTGCTCAGGATCATCTATACCTTCAGCAATCGCATAAAGCATGTATCTAGAGGAAACTCCCATAATATCTGAGACAACGGAACCAAGCTTAATATTGCTCTCTCTAATACTTTTTGGATTCGATTATGCGGTCTGGCACGTTCTTCGATGATACTCCGACGATAACGAACAAGCTCTCTTAACTCACATTGATTACGGTCTGGAATGAAACTGGCTTTGATCAGGCCGTGGCGAAGGAGTTGGCAAATCCATTCTGCATCTTTAACATCGGTTTTGCGTCCAGGTACAGCTTTCATATGCTGGGCATTAAGCAGTAATATTGTCTTTATGGACATCCATACCGCACGCCCGTTCAATAATTACATCCACGCCATTCAACCTTTCTACGGCATCATGATTGGAGATTGGTGCAACAACCAGAATAGGATTAATCTACTATGAGTGCTTCCCAGCGGGAGCAACATTCAGTGGTGCACCGAGGTCGTTGGAGTCAGAATAACGGATGGGCTCTAATCGCACCATAGTTCATCGACCTTCCTCTCCCAGCCGTACTTCCAGTATAAAATACCGAGCTGAAATTTTCATTCTCTGTGGTGCAGCGCTGATTTTGCGCTGCATGGTTGGCTAACGGGCAGCATTGTGGCACCGTTCAGTATGAAAGTGTTTGACTAATTTGAATATCAATCTATAATTATGAAAGAAAATTGGACTTGGACAGGACACAGACAGATTGTCCTGATTTGTGCCCTCCTGAATGGATTGAAATGCCGACATGCTTCAAAATGGCCGAGGGCTATGAGGAAAACGATAATCGGTATAGCTGTATGTATATTCACAGCAAGCTTCCATAAGTAGGAGCTTGTTGTTTCATTTTTAGAAGGAGAACAGGTCAAAATGACACTAAAAAAAAGAATCTTTTTATTGTTCTTTCTCAGTGCGTTTATCCCCTTTATCAGCATATTTGCAATTTCTTACTATACCATTGACTCCATTTTCGCAAATAAGATCGATGATGGCATCCGTAGCAATTTACAGCAGGTGACATCCTCATTGGAGAATTCAATCACCAATCTGAATCACGTTACGCAGCAATTGTCTTACAGTGGCACTGTAGGCAAAAGGATGGATGAATTTTTGAATCCGTCCTCCGATATCTTCGAATTGATCGAGGCCAGGGACGAATTAAAGAGCGAGTTAAGCGTTGTCACGTTTACCAATCCAAATATCGGTTTGACCTTATATTACTTCCAGAAAGAAGGCACTACGCAGTTCGGTAACTTTCCGATCAAGGATCATTTTTCTCCTGAGTCTTTGCCTGTGCTCTTCCAAACCTATGGAATTAAGTACTATGGTCCCCATATCAGCATGAATCGATTCGATGACAAACTCGTTCTGTCTGCTATGCGAAGAGTACAACTTCCCAAAAGGGACGATGCGTACATTTACGTAGAATCCGGCTTTCGTCTTACAGAGGATATCTTGGGTTACAATCAATACAACGGCGCTTTATCTCATTTGATCCTGGATGGAGAAGGCAACATTGTGTACAGTGAAATACCGGAAGCCATGAAGGTCGGGGAGAATTTCTCCAGCTTAACAGTCGACCCTGTGAAGGACGGAATATCCCGCGGGTACCACTGGTTTAAAGAGGATTCCTCACAGAAATGGAGTATCGTATCGGTCATTTCACAGGCTCAATATCAACAGGAGAAAAACCAGTGGCTGCTTCAAATATTGCTGGTCGCTTTATTTTTCCTTGGCTTTACCGTATTTCTTGCTTGGCTTCTGTGGAAGATGGTCTACAAACCACTCGGACTCTTCCATTCCGAAATCAATGGGATGTCCAAGAATCCACAATCGACAGGGAGCCGAGCTCGAACTCAGATTCCCGAATTTGATTTTCTGCTGGGTGAATTTACCAATATGCAGCATCAAATCGGTGACCTCTTCAAGGAAGTGCAGCAGAAAGAGAAGATTCGTGCAGACCTGGAAGTGGAAAAACTGCTCTATCAGATCAACCCGCACTTTCTGATGAATACGCTGGATACGGTGCACTGGCTGGCCGTCATGAACGGACAAGGGGAGATCGACAAGCTGGTGCAGTCCTTGAACAAGCTGTTGTATTACAATTTGGGCAAATTAGGGCAAGTATCCACGATGGAAGAGGAAATTGATGCGTTAAGGCAGTATCTGATTTTGCAGCAAATTCGATATGACTTTGAATTTGACGTCCGCATTACTGCAGATGAACAAGTGCTTCAAATTCCTGTGCCTCGCTTTATTTTGCAACCGCTGGTTGAAAATTCGCTATATCATGGGTTGAGTGACGAAGGTTTTATTCAAATTGAAGTTACACGCACTGAAACGTTGAACATTATGATACAAGATAATGGTGCAGGCATGACCGAGGAAGCCATTCATAAACTGCTGAACAATCGTGTAGCTGAACAACAAAAAGTAGGGATGGGTATAGGACTCAATTACGTTCACCGTATGTTGAAGGCACAGTACGGGGATCAAGCACAACTGGTGATCGAGAGTGAAGTGGGAACGGGGACAAGCATACTGCTCATATTGCCTATTAAAGGAGAAGATATCCCGGCATGATTAAGGTATTGATTGTGGATGACGATAAGCTCGTACGCAAAGGCATTAGCTCTGCGATGCCATGGAACGAGTTCAACATGGAAGTTGTAGGAGAAGCAAGTAACGGGGCGAAAGCACTGGATTTTCTGAAATCCCAACCGGTCGATCTAATGTTGACGGATCTTGCCATGCCGGTAATGTCAGGGATTGAACTGATGCATGCTGCGAGGCAGCTCTATCCGGAACTTCATATCGTTGTGTTAACACTGCATCAGGATTTCGATTATATCCAGGAAGCGCTCAGGCTGGGAGCCATCGACTATATAGCCAAAGTCCAGCTGGAGAAAGAGCAATTCGAACATGTTCTGCATCGGATACATACCCGAATTAACGGGTTGACGAACACGAAAATAAAGATGCCTTCACAGAATGCAATTAATGTCCATTATCGAAATGTGTATGCACTTGTTTCACTGGATCGCAAATCAGAACATACGTGGACAATGGAGCTAACTGCGCATGAAGAAGAGATAAGGTGGGAGGTTGAGCGGAATAGCTGGATGTGGGCAGTACCCCAGTACGAAGAGGATCAGCTTTTTCATCAATTAAAGGAATCCCTGAATCAGGTCCCCCAAAGTACGTTGTTGGTTTTGTCTGATGTACAAGAGCGAACGTGGTCGCAAATCAAAAACTGGATTATGAATTATACAGAGACGTCATTATTCTATGCGTACAACCCCAGTGACCAAGTCATTCCCGTTTCGATGAAAGAGGGAGACATATTTTCAAAAGAACCGCAGGATGAGGACATTGACCGGATTAAGCAAAGTTGGTTCCAAACACTATGGACCCATCATGACAGTTACTACAACCAACTTATTGACCAGTTCAAATTATTACGATTACATAAAGGTCAGTTGATGGGATTGCTGTACTCGATCGTTATGGAGTGGAACCACCTTTTTGCCCAAACTACGCTTGGAAGAATCTCCATGATCCATTCTTTCGAGTCCTGGTTCGAGGTCGAAGAGTGGATCAAGCAGACTGCTGCAGGCATTCGAAAGACCGATGAACAGACTTCATATTCACCGGAAATCATCGATGCCGTGAAAAAAGCGGTGATGATCGTGCAACATGATTTGGAGCAGGCATATACAGCTTCAGGTCTCTCCCAACAACTCAACATCAGCCGAAGCTATTTCAGTCAATGTTTCAAAGATCTGATGGGGAAAACCTTTAATGAGTACTCCAGGTTCATCCGGGTAGAGAAGTCCAAAGAGTATTTGCTCAATACGAACAACACGATTTTCTGGATTGCGGAGCGAGTGGGTTATACGGATGAAAAATATTTCAGCCGGATTTTCCGTGAACTGACAGGTCTTCTGCCAAGCGAGTATCGGCAGCTAGGCAGAGGAAATAAATAGCGGATATCTTCCCAATGACCGAACATCCATTTAATGAGAAAAGTGACCGTATTCCATGATCGTTGTAGGCTGTCATGTAAATGATACGAAAGACATTTTATCGATTTTTGATAAATGAAGGCCGACAGCTTCCTGTTTTAGGAGCTGCTGGCCTTTGTTTTTGATCAAGAATAAGGATAGATAGACGAATGTAGGTCAGTAGGTAGGGTATATGCTCACAAGCTAACCAATGTATTATATTACCGACTGAAAACTGTAACCATTTCTCTATCCAAACGGACGTGCAATCCCTATCACGATTGGTCTTCAATCCATTTTATAATGAAAGCGTAAACATAATTGATAATCAGTATAAAGGGGAATCGAACTAGATGAGAACAAAATGGTCCATGAAAAGCAAACGGTTGACGAAGCGTCTGGCCGTGCTGTCCATGTCTGCCTTGATGGTTGCAACCCTCGCGGCATGTGGAGACTCTTCCAATCCTCCTACTGCAGAGGAAGCAGGCAAATATGAGGTAACGCCGGGAGATCCGTTCAGTGCCTATAAAGACGAAATCACCGTAACCATGGGACGGGTGACCACAGCCAACCCGAAACTGCCGGCTGGAGATACCTATGAGAACAACGCGTATACTCGGCTGGTCAAAGACACGTTTAACGCTCAGATTACAGATCAATTTGAAGCCAATGGTGAAGATTATAGCCGTCAAGTTTCGCTCGCCATCGCCTCCGGGGAATTGCCTGACATGATGCGCGTCGATTCCAAAGATGAACTGAAAGAACTGGTGGATAATGATCTGATTGAGGATCTGACAGCCATTTATGATCAATATGCTACGGATAACATCAAGCAGATGTACGATTCCTATGATGGCCGTGCATTAGACAATGCGACGATCGATGGACGTTTGATGGGCCTTCCGGCGACTTCCCTGGATTCCGCACCAACGATGGTTTGGGTCCGTCAAGATTGGCTGGATCTGCTGGGAATTCAACTTGATGCAGACGGAGACGGGACCATCTCGCTGGATGAAGTGGAGAAAACAGCGCTGGAATTCCTGAAAAGAGATCCTGGCCAATCCGGGAACCCGGTAGGTATTCCATTTGTGAACACGCTGAATACAACAGATTATAATGGCTCTGCTTATACCATGCTGGGAGTTGCCTCAACCGAGGGAGCGTTCCCGCAATATTGGATGGATGGTGAAGAGGGCAAAATCGTGTATGGTTCCACGACAGAAGAAACCAAGCAAATGCTGGGCATCATGGCGGATTGGTTCAAGAATGGCATCATTGACCCGCAATTTGGGACCCGCACGTTTGATGACATTACTGCACTCTACACCAATGGCCAAAGCGGTATCGCTTTTGGACCGTGGCATATCCCTGACTGGGGACTGATCAGCGTGAAGCAGATGGATAAAAATGCAAAATTCTCGGCGTATACGTTGGAGGATGCAGACGGCAATGTCAACGTGGCACATGCCAATCCATCCAATCAGTTTATCGTGGTGAAAAAAGGATATGAACACCCTGAGCTGGCCGTTAAGATTGTAAACCTGTTCTACGATAAACTGGCTAATGATAAAGATGCCGCAGCAACCATGCCGGAAGCTGCCAAGTATCAAGAGACCGGGGTAGACGGTTCTACGAGACCTTTTAATATCGAAGTCAACTCGGCTACATCGCTGCTGGATGATTACTCTGACGTCGTTCGTGGGATTAAAGGAGAGATTGGCCTGGATGAGGTTCGTACAACCGAATCGAAGAACAATATCGGAAGCATCAAAACCTATTTAAGCGACATGGATACGGATGACGCGACTGCTTGGTCGAAATATCATTCGCGGATCAACGGAGTTGGACTGATCGACAAACTGACACAGGAAAACAAATTCGTCTGGATGACACCTACTTTCTCTGGAACTACATCAAGCATGAAACAGACGTGGGCCAATCTGACGAAGTTGGAGCAGGAATCGTTTATCAAAATCGTGACCGGTTCAGAACCGCTCGATTACTTTGATACATTCGTCAGCAATTGGAAGAAACAAGGTGGTGATCAAATCATTCAGGAAATTGAAGACGAGGTCGCATCAAAACAATAAACATCATGAACAGTGGCAGGGCTGCGATACGCAGCCTTTCTTCAAGAAAGGGGTTCATCCATGAAACAGGAGAATTTGAAAGCAAGGGGCCGGCTTGGCGCAGGTGCCATGTACCATATGATGATGCTGCCAGGCATTTTGTTTTTGCTTATATTCAGCTATGTTCCAATGGTCGGCATCATTACGGCTTTTCAGGACTATATACCCGCCAAGGGCATGTTCGGCTCCGAATTTGTAGGGCTGAAGCATTTTATTTATATGTTTAAGCTGCCGGATATCGCGCAGGTCGTCAGCAATACGTTGGTGATTGCTATTGGCAAGATTCTGCTCGGAACGATGATGGCCATCATTTTTTCCGTTTTGTTAAATGAAATTCGTATTAAATACGTAAAAAAATCCGTGCAGACTATTGTTTATCTGCCGCACTTTCTATCTTGGGTTGTACTGGCATCCGTCGTTGTCAACATGTTCAGTTTGGACGGAATTGTGAATCAAATGTTGGCGTTCTTTGGCCTGGAAAATATTAATTTCCTTGGCAGCAACACCTGGTTCCAGCCACTGATTATCGGAACAGACGTGTGGAAGGAGTTTGGTTACAGTTCCATCGTCTATTTGGCTGCTATTACGTCGATTGATCCCGGTCTGTATGAAGCGGCAGGAATGGATGGAGCCAGTTGGTGGAGAAAAGTATGGCATATTACGTTGCCGGGCATGCTCCCTATTATTCTGCTCATGGGTGTAATGAGCCTGACCAATATTTTGAGCGCCGGTTTCGATCAAATCTATAATCTGTATAACCCGGTTGTCTATGAGTCGGGCGATATTCTGGATACCTATGTCTACCGGATCGGTCTCGTTGGGCGACAGTATAGCTTCGGTACGGCTGTTGGCTTGTTCAAGTCCGTGATCGGCATTGTTTTACTCTTGTCTGCCAACCAGTTGGCCAAAAAATATACGGACCGAAAAATATTCTAAGGAGGCAAAACCTGTGTCCTATTCTGCAAACTTAAAAGATCGAATTGGCCGGTTTGTCATCTATGCTATCGTCATCATGCTGGCATTGGCCTGCCTTCTTCCGTTATGGAATATCGTTGCCATTTCATTCAGTAGCAGCGAGGCGGTATCAGCGAATGCTGTAGGTCTCGTTCCGGTCAATTTTACAACTGCAGCGTATACCAAAATTATTGATGATCCACAGTTCTGGCGTTCCTTTGGCATATCTGTTCTACGTGTCGCGCTTACCCTTGTGCTTAACATGACTCTGATTATTTTGATGGCTTATCCGTTATCCAAATCGAAAAGGGATTTTAAAGGCAGAAACATTTATATGAATATTATGATTTTTGCCATGTTGTTCAGTGGAGGCATGATTCCGAGTTACCTGCTGATCAAAAACCTGGATATGTTGAATACGATTTGGGCACTTGTTCTGCCAGGCGCTGTCCCGATATTCAGTGTCATCCTCGTGATGAACTTCTTCTCCGCTGTACCTAAAGCGCTTGAAGAAGCAGCGTTCATCGATGGGGCGAATCCGCTCCAGGTCTTGTTCAAAGTGTATGTTCCTGTGTCCATTCCTGCGCTGGCAACAGTCGCTCTATTCAGTATCGTGGGTACATGGAATGACTTCTTCAGCGGTTTGATCTATATGACCAAAGTCAGCAATTATCCGCTAATGACCTATATTCAGTCCCTTAACGTGAATATTGCCGATTTGCTTCAAGCCGGCACGAATTCCAGTGAGCTCAGCAACCTGACTGAAATTTCGAAAAAGAACCTGAATGCGGCCAAAATCGTAGTCGCTGTCATCCCGCTATTGCTGATTTATCCGCTGCTGCAAAAATACTTTGTGACTGGCATTGTCGTAGGATCCGTCAAAGAATAACTAGATGCTGTGAGTTGATGAAAATAAACCACGTTTCGTGAGAAAGAGAGGTTGAATGGAACATGAAAAATAAAAAATGGTGGAAAGAAACCGTTGTATATCAAATATATCCACGGAGCTTTCAAGATAGTAACGGAGATGGAATCGGCGACTTGGAGGGCATTGTGTCCCGATTGGATTATTTGCAGGAACTCGGCATCGGTGCGATTTGGTTATCACCCGTTTGCAAGTCCCCTCAAGATGATTATGGGTATGATATTTCAGATTATCAGGATATCGATCCGATGTTTGGGTCTTTGGAAGATATGGAAACGTTAATTCATGAAGCCGGGAAACGAGACATTCGGATCATTATGGATTTGGTGTTGAACCATACATCGGATGAACACCCTTGGTTTCAAGAAGCCAAAAAAAGCAAAGACAATCCGTACCATGACTACTACGTCTGGAGAGATGGCGTTGAAGGAACGCCTCCGAACGACTTGGGGTCCACATTCGGTGGCTCAGCCTGGGAATGGGTGCCTGAGATCGGGCAATATTATTTACATCTATTTTCTGTAAAACAGCCGGATCTTAACTGGGAAAACCCCAAAGTCCGGCAGGAGATATACAACATGATCTATTGGTGGATCGACAAGGGTGTTGGTGGTTTTCGACTTGATGTGATCGACTTAATCGGTAAAGAACCGGATTTGAAGATTACGGGAAACGGGCCTAATCTGCATAAATATATCAGGGAACTGAGCAAAGCGACGTTTCAAAAAGCGGAAGACCTGCTAACCGTTGGAGAAACATGGGGCGCCACTCCGGAAATCGCCAAACTGTACAGCAACCCGGACGGCAGTGAGTTTTCAATGGTATTTCAATTTGAACACATCGGCTTGGATGAACAAGAAGGCAAAGGAAAGTGGGATCTAAAGCCTTTAGATGTTATGTCATTAAAAAAAGTGTTGTCCAAATGGCAGACGGAGCTCAAGGGTGACGCCTGGAACAGTTTGTTCTGGAATAACCACGACTTGCCTCGAATCGTTTCACGTTGGGGAAATGATGGAGAATTCAGGATCGAATCAGCTAAAATGTTGGCCACCCTTCTTCATGGCATGCAAGGTACACCATACATTTATCAGGGTGAAGAATTGGGCATGACGAATGTTCAATATGCTATTGAAGATTATCGGGATATAGAATTGCTCAATTTTTATAAGGAAAGAATGGGGAAAGGTTATCCTGAACGCAACGTTATGGAGTCCATCTACGCCAAAGGACGCGATAACGCACGAACACCTATGCAATGGGATACTTCCGATAACGCTGGTTTTACACGTGGGAAACCATGGATTAAGGTGAATCCGAATTATAAGCACATCCATGCCGAACAAAGTTTGAATAACCCCGAATCCATATTCCATTATTACCGGAAGTTAATTCAATTAAGGAAAGATCATGAAGTAATCGTATATGGTGAATATGAGCTGATCTTTCCAGAGAATCAAGACGTGTTTGCATATACCCGAACATTGAATGGTACCAAAATTCTTGTCGTATGCAATTTCAAAGGATATACGACCGAACTCCCGCTTCAGGGACAATTGGCACAGACGAATCAGCTGTTGATATGCAATTATACAGGTGATATGACGGAGAGCGAATTGCGTCCATACGAAGCAAGAATGTACCTTAGCCATGATTAAAGCATTGCCCCTACAACACCAGAAAGTAATCGCTATAATTTTAGCGTTATTCCTTGTATCACTGAATCATTTAA
The DNA here is from genome assembly GCF_042610515.1 of Paenibacillus paludis. Taxonomy (NCBI): domain Bacteria; kingdom Bacillati; phylum Bacillota; class Bacilli; order Caryophanales; family Paenibacillaceae; genus Paenibacillus; species Paenibacillus paludis. Next base: position 615 of record NZ_JBGJZP010000041.1, on the reverse strand, counting down.
GCATTCATTTGGTGATAGTATTTTTAAAGTAATAGGATTTTCTCTATGGACAAACGAAGAAAATTCAGGCTTACATTTACCCGTGATAATTGGCATTATTCTCTTGATCATGGGATTTATTGGAGCGGTAAGGTATTTTCGTTCTAGATACCCTAAGATTTTAAGTCGATTAGTTATAGGTTGTATTGCATTTTTTCTTGTTTTTCCCTTTTTAACTGAAGGGGTGATGTTTTTAGTAAAGTACAACTCTAATGGAATTGATTCAATTGATATATGTAGTGTAGTTTTAAATCAGAAGAGAATATTGTAACAGCTGATTGTTCTTTCACATTATTCAATTATGGGGAAGTAGATAAAATTGCAATCAACCCGATCCTTCCAAATTATCTAGATGATGTAGACATTGTCTATACAAGAAGTTGGCTTTGAAGTAGTGAAGGTTCGTGAACGCACTTACGTTATGCCGCCATTATCATCACAAACTGTTAAACTCCCTCGAAATGATTCAGTTTCTTCACCCAGACTCATGAATTCGCAGGATTTCATCCTGTAGTTAAAGTGATGAAGAGGATGATGAAGGAGCCGGTGGCAGGGAGGTGGAGAATTGGGCATGCG
>NZ_JBGJZP010000040.1:0-19307 GCF_042610515.1 Paenibacillus paludis | reverse complement strand
TATTAGCTACCGTTTCCGGTAGTTATCCCAGTCAAAGAGGTAGGTTGCCTACGTGTTACTCACCCGTCCGCCGCTAAGTTAATCCGGAGCAAGCTCCTTCACAACTCCGCTCGACTTGCATGTATTAGGCACGCCGCCAGCGTTCGTCCTGAGCCAGGATCAAACTCTCCAAATTGGTATTAGAAAGAGCGATTGCTCAATTTGAAACATCTGACAAGAATTTACATTCTCTAATTTTGGATCTCACTTGCGTGATTTCCATACTCACTCGTTGTTCAGTTTTCAAAGATCAAGTTCTTGTTTTTCGTCGTCGGCGCTTGTCAGCAGCGACCTTTATAATATATCACGGCGACCTCGTTTTAGTCAACCTTTTTTTTAATTTCTTTTTTCGGTTGATTTACGCTTGCTTTGCAGCTTGTCATTGTGTCTGAGGGCCGAGTTATAATTTAACACACCATTAACATAAGAGTCAACTATAAATATTCCCTGCGTTTATCATCTCATTCAGAAACTGTACAAATAAAAAAAGAGAGCGCCCGGCCTCTCCCTATCCTACAGCATATGCTCTTTTGTCAGGTGGAACATCCCGTTATGGATAGCCACTCTATCCTGCTCTTTATCTTTACCGGGTGTAACGTACCGCATGACCGTCGCCGGCATCATCCGCCCAGGAAGTAATCTCTCTTATTAGTGAACGGGAAACAAGCTTGCGCAGTACAAGCGGCAGTTCAGCTTCCAATTGGCTGAGGCCGGAATGCTGCAGTAATTCTTTGATACTCCATGATTCCTTTCGGCTGCCCAAGATATTCAAAAGCAATCCGCAACAATCAGACATCTTCGACATTAGGGCAAATTCACAGGCAAGCAGAATCAGTTCGACTCGTTGATCCAGAGTTTCGGTACTCACCGTAAGCTCTTCATACAGCTTGTGAACAGGGGTGTTTAGACTCTTGACTTGTTCCCATACTGCAGGGTCGGGGAAAAATCCCGCTTCACTGACTTCAATCCGCGCCCAATGATACAAAGCAATCAAAACACAGTTGTAGGCATCCATGGTACAGTTTGCTTCCAGATATCGTTTGGATTTAACATACATATGCAGAAAGCGGGCAAATTCCATAAACAGCACCCGCTCTCTTAGCGGGCCCTGGAATTGCATGATCTCCCTGCGCATATCCCCTAATATTCCCTTGGGGTCCCAAATCACATCTCCAGCAATTAAGCTGGTAAGAAGTTCATTGTTATCACCCGCCATTACAGCCCGTTCCAAGGCAGATAAGCCTACATGCACAGACTGCGTGCGCCGGTCACCGGCAATGGTATGGGTTATAGTCCGTTCTTTCTCTTCATCTTCATGCAGCATCAGCACTACCATATCGAAGTCATGAAGAAGCGCACTCTGAAACGGAGCATTACCCTTCTGCCTCAAAGTGACAGCTCCCAGAACATTCTCATCAAACGTTTCTCCACTCAACAGGGTCAAATTGGATAGTTCCATACTTCCCTCCATCAAATTTGGCGATTTTGCGTCCAGTCAGTTATAATCCTCTTAAATAATAATATTCTACATATTCATATCAGTTCCTCCTGGACAACCGAACTATATTTTAGTTAGGAGTAAATACTCATGAAGCTAAAATCGGCTAAAATCAATGCTTTTCGCACCTGGGGACTACTGCTTACCATGCTTGGAATGGGACTCATGATTCTGGGAACGGCAGGCATCGTATTCTGGGGATCAGCAGGCAAAGTATTCGCTGCTATCGGTCTGGTCATCGGCCTGATCTCCATGATGGCAAGTCTCGCCATTTATTTCTGGGCAGGCATGCTATCGACCAGCGCAGTCCAGCTGGAATGTCCGGAATGCCACAAACTGACCAAGATGCTCGGGAAAACAGACCGCTGCATGTTCTGCCATACCCTTCTGACAAGGGATCCGGCACAGGCTACGATAACTGCAGAGCAACTCGAAACTCAGCAACTCAAGCAATAACGACAGCTGATGAATGAATCATACAAACAAGGGGCTCCCAGACTGGGAGCCCCTTTGTTATCTTACTGACAGAATATATTATTGATGAATTGTTTGCAGGGTCTCCCAGGCTTCCTGATTGCCCAGGCTGCGTGTCCAGGAGGCCACTCCGCCAAGTCCAAAAGATTTGGCAAGTTTAACTCTCCCTTGAAGTGAGAGCTTATCCTCTATCCATATTTTGCGGAGAATCCCGTCTTCCTTGTACTCAACGTAATTCTGTCCCGCATCCTTATCAAGCTTCGGTGTCAGCTTCTTCTCAGTAAGAATCTCCTGAACCGCATTCATGCTCACGGCCTTGGAGCTCACCTTGGTTTTACCCTTTTCTGTTGTTTCCGACCAGATACGGGTATACAGCGGGACACCGAGAATCAATTTCTCGGCAGGCACCTCGTCTTCCTCGATAATGCGGCTGATGGAGTTCTCCATCCAAGGCAGCGAGGACACAGAGCCCGACTTTGGACTGGATGCCCAGTGCTCATCGTACGCCATGACCATCATGAAATCAACGACTGTACCGAGTGCGCGCCGGTCCAGAAACAAAGACCACATTTCACTCTTCGATTTAGGCGTCACATCAATGGAGACAATGAGATTTTTAGCTTGGGCCATTGGCTTCAGCTCCCGCATAAACTGCGTAACATTCTCACCGTCTTTGGTGTATACATTCTCAAAGTCGATATTGATACCATCCAGATCATATAAATCAGCAAACTCCAGCATTTGTACGATCGTATTCATCCGCTTCTCATAGCTCGCTAAGGCCTCAGTCGTCAGATCGGCATCAAAGCTGTTGCTGAGCAGAGCCCAGACTTCCATGTCCTGCTTGTGCGCCCACTGCACGTAAGCCTTGTCCGCTTTACTGCGCACATTGCCCTGCACGTCTACAATCTCAAACCACGTAGGGCTGACCACATTGATTCCAGGCAATTCACCGAACTTAGCCGGATCCGGTTTACGCTCGTATACTGCTTCCCAGAACAGATTTACCGGCTTGCCCTTCCAGTTGCGTTCCGCTCTCGACGGTGTGGAAGTTTTTTCTTCTACAGTTTTTTTCCCGTCTGACAGAATGTCACCGGCTTTGGCATATCCCGTGTAACCACTGCTCAACTGCACATACAGCCAGTCCGGGTTGTCAGCCTTCCAGATTCTCACCACGGCTCCCGGAGGCATATCCGCGATAATGGGGGCATGAATCGACGCCTCGCTGCGCAGTGCCTTCGTTCTGTCGCCTTCCTCACCCTTCACTTTGCCCAGCGGAACCGTCTCCCCGGCAGTCATCAGCAGTACAGCTCCGGTATCACTATCCTCTTCTACCTCAAAACCATATAGATCTTCGAGGGTGTCAGCCGGAAGATAGGTCAATCCATCCTTTTCTTCAGGAGCAAGCCGAAGCTGAATCGGCTGGTTGTTCAGGCTGGCGGAGGTTGAATTCTCTTGCATATATAGAAGTTCGCTCTCAGTCGAAAGAATGGCTGATTTGCTCTCCTCTTCATAACGAATGGAAGAATCCACATACTTCTGCAAAAGCGGCAGCGGCAGCAGCAGACTCTCTCCTGTACCGTTAGCGTTAAAACCTGTAAACTCTCCTTTGACAAAAATGGGGTGTTCCATCCCTTTCCAGTCAGGATCAATATGCTGCCGGTTCGGCAGTACATAAAATACAATCCAGTAAGCAGCGGCGGCTATTATGACAAGCCCTAATAAACGGCGAAAAAGACCTCCACGCTTCTTGGTGCGTCTTTGTCTCTGTCTTCTGTCCAAAATGTATCCTCCACATATTTAGTTAATTTTGAGTGCGCGTATAACCAATCTTAAGTATACGCTATGTGAGTCTCTTTGGTTGCGAAAATCTACTGGAAGTTATTCATAGATTAAGTAAGTCATAGCAGAATTATCAAAAAAACGTGCAGCCTCCGCTTCCGGATTCCGCACGTTTTGGAAAAACCGGCAAATCTCCTGCAGTCCGAAACATCGCAGTCGATTATACCCATAATGTTATTCTAATCTGTTATCTCAATGCTTCTTGTCGCTGCAGCATTTGCACACACCGTACAATTCCATCCGCAAACCATGGATCTTAAACTCTGTAGCCTGCTCGGCAGCCTGCTCCACTTCATGCAGCGAGGCGTAGCTGAAATCTTCGATCTTCCCGCACACCTGGCAGATGACATGATAATGATCGGATACATTTGCATCAAAACGGCTTGAATTGTCACCATAAGTCAACTCGCGAACCATACCGGCTTCCATGAACATCTTTAGATTGTTATATACAGTTGCCACACTCATGCTCGGAAACTGCGGCTCAAGCGCACGGTAAATATCGTCTGCCGTAGGATGATTCAACGCTTCCATCAGATACGTAAGAATCGCATGACGCTGAGGCGTAATACGGACACCGGTAGTCTTCAGTTGTTCCAATGCATGCTGTACGCCACTACCCATCAATTCCACCGCCTTTAAAATAAAAACATAATAAAGCTATAAAGTAATTGTAAGACCGGACTTTCGATGTTGTCAACGGAGTCGATACATTATATTCATTATTATATAATAAAAATTACTTTTTTCAATATTTCCTCACATTTAGGTTGCTGTTTCCTTCTACGCGCAGTTTGAACTCGCCATTGCCGATTTTGCCGGAAATTGTCTTTTTGTCGATAGTCAGCTCTGGCAGGTCGGTGTCGATATCTCCATAACCGCTGGATCCATCCACCTTATAATCGCCGAATAAAGGCACGTAAAGATCAATGTCGCCAACTGCGCTGTAAATATCCCAGTCACCGCCGACGGACTCCGATCGGGCATTTATTTTGCCATTTAGGGATTCAGCATGCAGCTTAGTCATCGCACCGTCAATTACCAGATTGCCATTCTTGCTGGACAGATCCACTTCACCACCGTTGCCGGATGCCGTTATATTGCCTACAGCGGTCGACAGCTTCAATGCCCCTGTAACATCCCAAGCCGCCATATTCCCGCCGCTCGTTGACATCTCAACGTCCCCTTGAACCGTTCTGGCACGGGCTTCCCCGTTTAGTGTCTTTCCTTTTACATTTCCGTATATGCGGTATAGAACAATCGCGCCGTTGCCGGTCTCCAGAGAAATATCCTCAATGGCTTCCACATTCTGCAGCGTAATTCCGCCATTCATCGTCCGCACCTCCAGATTAAAGCGGCGGTCCTCCGGAAGCGAAATGTCAAGATCCATGCGCGGCTGGCGTTTCCCGGAGTCTCCATAAGTCTTGGTTTTTGGGGTGACCTTGATGTTAGAACCTTCAATGACCTCCACAAAGGACTGCTCCGATATCGCCTCAGCCACTGCACCATCAAGCTGATCCACCCATACTGTAGCCGTGATTTCAATATCCTCTACCGGGGCTCGGTGAATCATAATGTCGCCGTTGATGGCATCAACAGTTAGTTTGGAGGTGCCCAGCTCAACCGGTACGATCAATGGGGGCTTTTGAAAATGGCTACCCTTGGCTTCGCCGTAATCCACTGCTGCAGCGGTAAGGTTAAGGCTGACCCGGTTCCATAAATGCAAATAATGCTCCTGCTCTGCCACGATAAATACACTGGCGGCCAAAATAACGGATGAGAACAGCCCACGCAAATCCATCCGGGCTCTTGAACCATAGGCAGTCTGACCTCTGCGGCCTGAGAAAAAGTAAATGAGCAGGTATTCCGCACCCCACAGCACCGGTATAACGGGCCACCATTTTAACAGCAGCAGCATATTATGTGTTCCATCTCTTGCATCCATCAGCAAAAGAACGCCGACACTGGCAAGCAGGACTGCAGCCGTATATCTGCCGACACGGCGGATGCGCCGCTCATTGCCTCTGCTCCTGGATAATCCCTTCGCAACCTCACGGACTCCCAGTAAAAAACCGCCGACGATCAGCACCGCGGAAATTACCGTTCCCGCATAATCCTGGATGAACATTTGCAGCCAGGCCGGCTTCTGCCGGAACAGGAACAGCAGCACTCCGCCAAAGAGCAGCATCAAACCAAACGAGATTCCCGGCTCACTCACCAGGGTACGGCGTTTGGCATATTTTGAAGGGGCTGGCGTTTCAGTATCCTCTTCCCCGGGAAAGCGCAAAATCCGGTCAGCAGACTGCAGGGCATCGAACACATTGTAGAAATACAGCACCGGAATCATCAGGGCCAGCAAAATCAGCAGCGGAACGTTGATCTGCATACCGATGGACGAAAAATACAGCAGCGCCGCAATATCAAGCAGGATAAGAAAGATGAAAGAAATCCCTTTGCGGAGAAGCCCGAAATATAGATGTCCTGTCCCCGGAATTAATGCGGACAGCAGTCCGGCAATAAATTTGCGTTTACGATGGGGACGGCGTTTTGGACGGGGCGGGATTGAGGGCTTCTTCTGCTCTATCCCGTCATCTTGCTCCTGTGCAGTTGTATCATATATTCCTTCCTCTGTCGGGAGCTTGGCGGAATCATCTTTCTGTTCAGGACTCATTTCGGGCTCCTCCTTCCATAAAGAATTGTATTACTTTCAAAGCATACCACTCCGATAAAATTCAATCAGTTCCACACCCGGTGCTACTTCCTCTAGTCCGACTGGAATAAACCCATGTTTGGTATACAGTGTAACTGCAGGAATATTGAGCTTCCCTGTAGATACAATAAACTGCTCCATTCCCGGATAATGGGCAAAGATAAATTCCAGCAGGCTTCCGGCCACCCCTTGGCGGAAATACTCAGGACTCACCATCATTCGGGTCACAGTCAGCTTGCCCGGTGACTCTTCCAGCACGGCAACAGCCCCCATCAGATCCCCGCTGCTGTCGAAACGGCCGTAGAAATCCTCCTGAGACTGGCTCAGCATATCTCTGGTCTCCAGCAATGGCGGAATTTCATGGAATCCGATCATCTCCGCTTCCAGCCGATAAGCTTTATGCTGGAGGCTCCATAGCTCACTAAGAATGATCTCATCCTGCAGATCAAGCTTGATAATTGTGTTCATCCGCACAGTCCCCTTATATGCCGCTTAGGGCCTGCCGTTGCCGACAAGCCCTGAGCTAATAATCCTATAGTCTACTATTACCCAGAAGCGGGATCTAGCTGTTCAAAACTTCAGCCAGCAATGTATTTACCAGACCCGGGTTGGCTTTGCCTTTGCTTTCTTTCATAACCTGACCTACCAGGAATCCGATTGCTTTCTGCTTGCCAGCCTTGTAATCCTCCACCGATTGCGGATTTGCAGCCACTACATCCTCAACGATTTTTTTGATTGCGCCTTCGTCGCTGATCTGGACAAGTCCCTTCTCCTCAACGATTGCACCCGGCAGCTTTCCGCTTTCCAGCATTTCCTTGAAGACGGTCTTGGCAATCTTGCTGCTGATCGTTCCGCCTGAAATCAGGCCGATCATTTCACCCAGACCCTGCGGCGTAATCTTCACCTGGGACAATTCCAGATTGCTGCCGTTCAGATAACCCAGCAAATCGCCCATCATCCAGTTGGCCACAGCTTTGGCATCCTTTGTATAAGCAAGGCAGCCTTCAAAGAAATCGGCCAGCGGTTTGGAGGAGGTCAGCACACCCGCATCATAAGCGGTAAGGCCATACTCCTCACTGTACCGCAGCTGGAGGGCATCCGGCAGCTCCGGAATCGTAGCCCGGATGGACTCTTTCCAAGCATCGTCAATATGCAGGACAATGAGATCCGGATCTGGAAAGTAGCGGTAATCATGAGCTTCTTCCTTGCCGCGCATAGATAACGTCTTGCCCTGCGCTTCATCCCAGCGGCGGGTCTCCTGCACGACAATACCGCCATCATCAAGGATTTCCCCTTGGCGGAATTGCTCGTACTCCAGACCGCGCAGCACACCCCGGAAGGAGTTCATGTTCTTAAGCTCCGCTCGGATGCCGAACTCTTCCTGACCTGCCGGCCGCAGGCTTATGTTCGCATCGCAGCGCATGGAGCCTTCTTCCATCTTCACATCGGATACGTCGCAATATTGCATAATGGCCCGTATCTTCTCCAGATAAGCGCGCGCCTCTTCAGGAGAGCGCAGATCCGGTTCGGAGACAATTTCAATCAGCGGTGTGCCTACCCGGTTGAAATCGACGAGGGAAGCAAATCCGCCGTCTACATGAGTCAGCTTGCCCGCATCTTCCTCCAGGTGCAGGCGGGTGATACCGATCCGTTTGGTCTCACCGTTCACTTCGATATCGATCCAGCCGTTCAGACCGATCGGCTGGTCATATTGCGAGATCTGATACGCTTTGGGCGAATCGGGGTAAAAATAGTTCTTGCGGTCGAACTTGCTGACATCGCCGATGGTGCAGTTCAGCGCCATGGCTGCTTTCATCGCATATTCCACCGCCTGGCGGTTCAACACCGGCAGCACGCCGGGGTGACCAAGACAGACGGGACAGGTATGCGTATTGGGCGGAGCGCCAAATTCTGTGGAGCAGCCGCAAAAGATTTTGGACTTGGTATGAAGCTCCACATGAACTTCCAGCCCGATGACCGTTTCGTATTTAGACATAAATGATCTCATCCCTTAAAAGTTTTGTGAGCCTAAGCTTCGAAGACCGCAATTATAGTTGTGGCTGTACTTTATGATGATCTGTATGTTGTTCAAAAGCGTGTGCAACACGCAGTACCGTGCTCTCATCAAATTCCTTACCGATAATTTGCAGACCTACAGGCAGGCCTTCGGCAAAACCGCAAGGGATGCTGACGGCAGGAATGCCGGCGAGACTGACCGGAATGGTCAAAATATCATTCAAATACATCGTGAGCGGATCTTCCGTCTGTGAGCCCAGCTTGAAAGCTGTAGTTGGCGCAGTCGGTCCGATGACGACATCATATTTTTTAAATACTTCGTCGAAATCCTGCTTGATCAAGGTGCGCACTTTCTGCGCCTTCAAGTAATAAGCATCATAATAACCGGAGCTGAGCGCATAAGTGCCGAGCATAATCCGGCGTTTAACTTCCGGTCCAAATCCGTGGCTGCGGGAATTATGGTACAAATCAAGCAATCCGCCGCCGTTATCTATACGCGCACCGTAACGCACCCCGTCAAAACGGGCCAGGTTGGAAGACGCCTCCGAAGAGGAGAGCAAATAATACGCCGCCACAGCATATTCGGTATGCGGAAGAGAAACCTCTTCCCAGACCGCACCCAGACCTTCCAGCACCTTAAGTGCAGACAGCACACTCTCACGGACGGAGGCATCTACACCTTCTCCGATATACTCCTTCGGCACAGCGATGCGCAGCCCGGAAATATCACCGGTAAGTGCGCTTAAGTAATCAGGGATATTCACTTTGGCCGAGGTGGAATCCTGGGCGTCGTATCCGGCAATGGCCTGCAGCACATAAGCGGAATCCTCCACTGTGCGGGTAAGCGGACCAATCTGATCGAGCGAAGAAGCAAATGCCACTAGGCCGTAACGCGAAACCAGACCATAAGTCGGTTTAAGTCCTACCACACCGCAATACGAAGCAGGCTGGCGGATAGAACCGCCGGTATCGGAGCCAAGTGCAAAGAAGACTTCACCGGCAGCTACCGCAGCTGCCGAGCCGCCGCTGGAGCCCCCGGGAACACGTTCCAGATTCCAAGGATTACGCACAGCCACGTAGCTAGAATTCTCATTGGAGCCGCCCATGGCGAACTCGTCCATGTTCAGCTTGCCGATGGTTACAGCATCGGCCTGACGCAGTTTGGAAACAACTGTTGCATCATATATCGGCTGGAAATTGTCCAGAAACTGGCTGGCACAGGTCGTGCGCAGTCCTTTGGTCACAATATTATCTTTAATTCCTGCAGGAAGACCAAACAGCAAACCGCGCGCTGCACCGGAAGCCAGCTTGTCGTCCAGAGCACGTGCAGACAGCCGCGCGCCCTCCTCATTTAAAGTTAAAAATGCATGCACCTTCCCGTCACGCTCGGTAATGGCAGCCAGTGATTCTTCCGTCAGTTCGCTGACCGAAATCTCTTTGCTGTGCAGCATGTTATGTACTTCGGGTAGTCGATATTGAAACAGGCTCAACTTTCTTCCTCCTCTCTATTGTCGTTATTCCAGAACTGCCGGTACTTTGAAATGTCCGTCTTCATGTTCAGGTGCGTTAAGCAGAGCTTCTTCTTGGGAAAGGCTCTCCTTCACAACATCGTCCCGCATCACATTGCTGACCTGCAGCACATGCGTTGTCGGCTTCACATGCTCCGTGTCAAGTTCGTTCAATTTCTCCGCATATTGTAAAATAGCATTCATTTGTTCAGTAAAAGTAGCCTCTTCTTCCGGGCTTAACTGCAGGCGGGCCAGCTTGGCCACATGCTGCACATCTTTGACGGTAATACTCATAAGAAATATCCCTCCTGTTTAAAGGGCTAAAGCGCCCGGATAACGTTTTTAATTATATTGTAGAAGCCTGGACAATTCAATGAGCTTGTCATGTTCATAAAGCTGCAATTCGAACAACAGCTAGTGGCGCTACAGGTTATGGGTACATGAAACAAGAAAAAACGGCTATGGCGTCCTAATAGGGACGGCAGCCGTTTCTGCAGAAATATAAGGATAAAGCATTGCGTGCACCCTATAGATTCTTACATTTTAAGAAGAAACGGACTTGCAGTCCTCTTAGGACTGGCAGCCGCTTCTGCGAAAAATAGAAGGATCATTTATGGCGTGGAACATATAAATTCTTCTATTTCAAAAAAGCCGGCTTGCGCCGGCCTTACCTAAATCCAAGCGCGAAGATTCACCTGTTTGATGAATTCCGCCTGGGACATACTTTCCGTAGACGTCGTTTCCGCCTCTTCTGCTTCCATGTCTTCGCCGTTCATCAAATGATGAAACAGCTTCTCATTGTATGTCGACAAAGCATAGTCGATCAATGCTTCATGTGTTGCTCTCTCAGCCTCTACCACCAGCAATTGTTCTTCCGCCTCAATATCCTCTGCCGTAACATAAAAATTCCTGTTAGCCTGAGGGACACGAATCACATAATCAAACGCATTGTCAGGATTGCGGTCGTAAGCAATCAGGTAGCCGTAGTCTCCAATAGGAAGACTCTGCTCAAAAGCGTCTGCAACAATGACAATTTTCTCTCCTAAACGCAGCATCGTCCTACCTCCTGAGCCAAAATCTATCATGGTTCTACTTGTTTCAACAGTCTACTAAAAAAAGATAGAGCTGTCCAGCAGCAGGAGGAGAGTTCAATGTAATTTCCCTTGAAATTTTCAGAAATGTCGAGAAAAAGCAACATTTTTCTTATTTTTCCGTCAAACTGGGAGTTTATTCCTGGACGTTAACAGAGCAGACCCGGCAATGCACAGCACAATCAGCACGGCTGCTGAGAGAAAAGGGCCTACTCCAGCTGTACCGCTGTCTACAAGGACTCCGGCAGACAATCCAGGCAACGCAGCCATCGTCCAAGCTAGCTGGGTTGGCAGCAGACTATAGCCAAGCGATACCCCTGCCACGAGCGCCAGGGCAAGAAACACAGCGGCAGGTCCACGAAGGAAGGAGCTGAACAGCAGTGTCAGTGAGACGCCGCAGAGTAGCCATAGCCCATAGATTCCGGTTGCAGCTGCAACCTCACCCCAGGCAAGCGGACCCATCAGCTCTTCCGTGTAATATCCGGCCCCCGCCGCGCCCAGTCCAAGTGCAATTACAAGCAGGGTCAGCTGTGCAGCCCATTTGGCGATGATAATGACCATCGGAGTAACCGGCTTGGCCATCAGCAGCTCAGCCGTTCCGCTGCTCCGCTCTCCCGCCAGTGCATTCATGCTCCCAAGCGCCAGAACCAGTATGCCAATCGTTCCATATTGGCCAAGCGCTTGCGCCATTACCGCAGCTGCCTCCGGCATTTCAAAGCTCTCCAGCATCCCCGCCGGCACATTTGCGGAAGCTTCCAGAATATCGCACATGTAATAGGTCACAAGCGGCTGCATAATGCCCAAGATGATAAATACAATCGGTATCCAGATCAGTTTGTAGCTTCGCAGCGTCTCGAGCATTTCTTTCGAGTATAAAGTCCAGAAGCTTCTCATGAGCCCACCACTTTCATGAACAGGTCTTCCAGCGTGGAAGAGCCTGCTTCGAATTGCAGCAGCGGAATATCCAGCTTGCCAGCTTCCTGCAGAATCTCCCGCCGTGCCACTTCTACATCGCTCACATTAAAAATGGCTTTACCTGCAGTAATCTGCGACTGAACAATAAAAGGTTTATGCACAAGGTCCTCCAGCCACCGGAATGCCTTATCCTCTTTCTCTGTATATAGTCTGATAATAGGAAGACTGTACTGTGAACGGAGATAGGATAATGTCCCCTGCTCGGCTATCACACCACGGTTCATTAATATGATATCATCGCATATCTCTTCGGCATCATGCAGCACATGTGTAGAAAAGATGACCGTCGTCTCTTCACGGATCTCCCGCAGCAGTTCCATCACTTCCCGCCGTCCAATCGGATCAAGCGCCGAGACCGGCTCGTCAAGCAGCAGTAGCCGGGGGCGGTGCACCAGTGCCTGCGCCAGACCGAGCCGCTGCTTCATTCCGCCTGAATACCCGGAAATCCGGCGGCGCGCCGACTCGCTGAGACCTACCCGCTCCAGTGCGGCGGCCGACCTCTCGGCTGCTTCTCTGGAGCGCATGCCGCTCAGCTTCGCGGCAAAGACAACATATTCCTGTCCGCTCATCCAGTTGTAAAAAGCCGGGGATTGCGGCAAATATCCCAGTGCTTTGCGGTAATCCGCTCCCGGACGATTGCCGGCAAAGGATATCTCCCCCGACGTAGGCGGCAGCAGACCCGCAAGCATGCGCAGCGTTGTGGTCTTGCCTGCTCCGTTTGGTCCCAGCAAGGCGACACAGCGCCCGGATTCGATCTCAAAGCTTATACCATCTACGGAGATATGTCTGCCATACCGTTTATGCAGATCGGCAACCTTAAGCAGCGGCATCAGTTCTCATTCCTTCCTGCTGTAAAATAAGCAATACTGCCCAACAGATTGCCAAATACTATTATAATAATCCACATCCATTTCGGCCCCCGCACTTTCTCCGCTCTGGCCAAAGATATCAATCCGACAATGGCCAGCAAGATCTGAAGTGCAAGCAGCGGCCAAACCAAACCCCAATTCACTTTGTCCATCCCAGCATCCCCCGTTCTATTCTTTGCATACAGAAGGATCTTTCCTGACATCCTGTATTGATTAATCCCGTTTTCTTCTTCGTCTATCTGGCAAAATCACAAACAACAGGTAGCAAACTGCCGGGGTGGGTATTCCGGTAAGACCCCAGACTCCCCAGAACCATGCCATGCCACCTTCGCCTCTCTTCTGCGCATCCCGGAATATCCATGTCCCCTGCAGCATCAGCACGGCAGCTAAGCAAATCCACAACCATAAAGGCACATCCTTCAGTTCACTCACTCTTCCGTATCCTCCCGCCGCAGTCTGATCCGCGAAACCCCCAGACTGCCAAGTGCCGCGAGGGGGAATACCGCCTGCAGTACCCAATAAAATACAGGGGCTGATCCCAAGGCAGTAAGAATGATACTGAGCACAATCAGAGCCAGGCACAAAAACAGCAACAGCTCATTGCGGCTCTTACGGCGCCTGCGGAGGGTCTCGGCGGCAATGAGTTCTTCCATAACCAACAAGGATGGCGGCGAAATGTCATCAAATTGCGCATCCAAGATATTCAATTCTGCGTTCAACTGGACCAGCAGTTCTTCATCATCAGGTTTCATCCTCATTCAGCTCCTTTCGCAGGTGGTTAAGGCCGGCAGACACACGTGATTTGACTGTACCCGATGGGACTTGCAGAATCACACCGATTTCTTCATAGCTGTAACCGTAATAATGCTTCAGCAGTACGGCTATCCGCTGAGGTGAGGGAATCCGGGAGAGCGCATCAAGCAGATCGCTCCATTCTATATTCCGGCTCTCAAACCGCCAGCGGATGGACAACACTCCCTGCTCCTGGCGCCGCCACTCTGCTTCACGTTTCCATCTCCGCTTCCGGTCGATATATAGACGGGTAGCGATCGTGATCAACCATGAAGAAAAAGAAGAGGAACCATCGTAGCTTCTAATCTTCTCCATGCATCTGACCATAGTATCCTGGGCAAGCTCCTCGGCGAGCAATGGGTCCATGGTGACCTTGATTAGGTATTTGTACAAAAAACTGTAATGCTCCCGCAGCAGTAACGCAAGCGCCGAAGCATCGCCCTGCTGTGCCAGCTTGATTCTCTCCAGCGTCACGTCGCTCATTGATCCCTCCATGCTTCCTTCATTCACACCGTAATACGAATAGCTATATCAATTCGTTCATTCGTGATCCAAATTATTTTGCAGCTCCCAAAGTCTCCGCCGCCAAGGCTGAACTGCACCTTTCCCTCCAGGGAAATGCCAGAATAAAGTCCGCTCCAAACCGTCTGGAGTTCTGCCGAGAGCAGGAAGCTCCGTTTCTTTCCCTTTACCGACTGCGAAGATTTCACTAGCTGTATCTGGCTTTCCATCGTCCATCTGGTAATGTATATCGTTCTTCAAGCCGCTTCCTCCCATGCAATTCAACCTATTATGTAGACAAAAAAAAGAACGCAAACCGGGATTATTCCACAGTCTGCGTGCTTCGCGAGGTAAATGTTACATTTAATTAACATTATTGTAGCAACTTTGTATCTTTATGTCCATCTCTATTTTCCCGGTTCATGTCGCATCCAAGAGAATAAGGTCACTGCATGGGAACGTAAGGATTGCGGAGACGTTCAAAGCCGATGGTTGTCCGCGGACCATGTCCCGGATATACCTTCACTTCTTCATCCAGCCGGTACAGCTTCCCGCGGATGGAGTCAATTAAATCCCGCTCTCTGCCACCGGGCAGATCGGTACGTCCGACCCCCAGCTTAAACAGCACATCCCCGGAGAACAGATCATTTCCACACAGGAAGCTTACACTTCCCGGAGAATGGCCTGGGGTATGCATCACCCGGAAGGTGAGGCCCAGCAGCTGCAGAATCTGTCCTTCTGCCAGATCATACTCTGCAGGATCTGTGCTAATCGGAGGCGAGGCTTCCGGCCACATCAGTGAGCCGTTCAGCTTGGGACTGCTCAGCCATTCACTCTCCAGAGGATGAACATAGACAGGACATTTCTTGGCTTTGCGTATTTCATCTACGCCGCCGATATGATCGAAATGGGCATGTGTCAGCAAAATCGCTTCAATCTCCATGCCTTCTATAGCCCGCACAAGACCGGCGGGGTTCATACCGGGATCGATGATGATACCACGCCCGGGATCTGCCCCGGTCAACAAATACGCATTGGTCTGGAGCGGCCCTAGATTATAGGAACGTATATTAAGCATAATTTAAAAGCCGGAGATCAGGCTGCGCAGCTCTCCCGCGATAACTGCGTGCGATTCCGTTCCTTCCCCGTAGGCTTGTCCCATCGCCTTGCGTACTTCGGCAATCTTGCTCTCGTAATCCGCGGCTTCGCGGTCGGGATTCTCCTGTTTGAATGCAGCCATCAGAGACTGCACATGCTCCGGACGCGGACCCCAATGACCGAGCACATAACCTCCAGTATCGGCAAAGATGACAATCGGCACCGATCTGCCGCCCATCGTCAGGAAATCATCCATGACATCCTGATTCTCTTCCAGAATCAGCACTTCAGTCTTAATCCCCGCTGTCTCAAGAATGCGGAATACAACCGGCACATTACGCACTACGTCACCGCACCAATCGGCAGCCAAGATCAGCACCCGCAAATCATCGCGATGGTTCAGGCTCTCAAAGTATTCCCGGTCGCTTTCGTTATCCCAGGCAAACTTCTCATACCAGGACTCAAATGCCTGCTGATTCTTCGTCATCCCTTCCACGAACTGGCGCGGAGTAAGACCTTGACCAAATTTATGGGCTACATTCTGCTTCATACTGCACTACCTTTCTTCTTGGATTTGTACCACTTGAACAGAAAATATATAACGATAATGGCTATTGCAACGAGAATCAGCTCATGGGTGTACTTGGCCGCAACCTCATCAATCGTTTTCCATTTGTCCCCCAGAGTGTAGCCCAGGTAGACAAACAGTGCGCTCCACGGAATAACCGCGAGTGTGGTCAGCAGAGTGAATTTGCCTAACGGCATACGTGATATCCCTGCCGGCACGGAAATGGCATGGCGGACAATCGGAATGAAGCGGGCCGTAAAAATAACACCGGTACCGTACTTGTTGAACCATTCTTCGGAATGATCAATATGCTTCTTCTTGATAAAAATATACTTCCCGTATTTCTCCAGCACAGGTCTGCCGCCATAACGGCCGATCCAATACACAAAGATCTGGGCAATGACCCCACCCACCGTTCCAAAAAGAACTGCGCCAAAAAAGTTAATCTGCCCTTGCGAAACCAAGTATCCGCCAAAAGCAAGCACAATCTCACTCGGTATTACTTCAATCATGAGTCCGATCATAATCCCGAAATACCCAAGACTCTGAATCCACTCAAACAACTGCGAGACCAGATCAGAAAAAAAATGCAATGCAGCTCCTCCTCCCGTATTTGCGGAATTAGGCTTAGCGCCCTTCAGGCTCAGACGAACAACGCTTCCGCTCTATGTATCCAGCTTCTTCTAGCCTATTCTAGCATATGCGGCCTTACGACTTCTACTTACGAAGATGGAATCTATGGCATTCAACAGATTGACAATTTATGAAATCAGTGCAATTATATATTTAGATAATTATTTAAATATCGAAAGGTCGGATCGAAAATGAATGAATCCTTCAAAGCGCTGGCCGATCCTACCCGGCGGCAGATCATCCGGCTGCTGCGGGAAAAAGACCGTACGGCCGGAGAAATCGCCGATTATTTTCAGATGTCAAAACCAAGCATTTCGCATCATCTCAGCGCACTGAAGCATGCCGGTCTGGTACAGGATGAACGGAAGGGACAGTTCATTCTTTATTCACTGGATACCACTGTGCTTGAAGAGGTGCTTGGATGGTTCCTGGAATTGACCGGCACGGGAAAAGGAAGTGCACCAGATCATTTACCTGCAGAAGACGGCAAAAGGCAACACAACCATTCTAACTCGGAGGTTGAGTAAAGATGAAAAATTTCAAATGGAAGTGGCAGGACACACTAATAGTCATTTTGGGGCTTCTTTCTCTTGGTTACGCGCTCATTAATTATGGCAAACTGCCTGACCAGCTCCCTCTCCAGTTCGGCATTACTGGAGAGGTTAACCGGTACGGGAGCAAAGGGTCGGCGATTGCACTGCTGGCATTCATGGGCCTGGCATTTCCCATTGGAATGCAGTTCATACGGAATATCGATCCCAAGAAAGAGAATTACTCGAAATTCGAAGGTGCTTATAAAATGACCCGCCTGGCTATCGCGGTGCTCGCCGATACTATACTTGTCCTAACCGTAGCCAGCAGTCTTGACCAAAATATTCCGGTCAGCAAATTAACTATGGTAGCAGTTGGCCTGCTGTTCATTGTTATTGGAAATTATATGCCGCAAGTTAAAGATAACTATTTCATCGGCATCCGCACCCCATGGACGCTGGCCAGTCCGGAGGTATGGCGGAAAACTCACCGTTTCTCAGGGTTCATGTGGATGCTGGGCGGGCTGCTGATTGCACTTGGCGCATTTATGCCAAAAACCCTGTCCATTAGTATGATTATCACGGCCTTGCTGATCGCAACCATCATCCCGTACGTCTACTCCTGGTTCACCTCTCAGCGGATGAAGGCATGAGAGTAGGCCTGCCGGCTGCATTCCATATAGTGTAGCTGCTTGCAGTAATTTGGAGCGGCAGACGGACTTTTCTGATACCTGCTGATCAATACGCCGCTGTTGGCGTCTGTACGCTGACACTGCGTGCTTCTGCTACCGGGCTGTATGCCGCAGCCAACACCTTTCTGAGCCGAAGCTCCAATGCTTCGGCTTCTGCTGTGAATGCAAACCGCCGGTCATTGTGCTGTTGTCCTTTGCGGCACTCGCTGTCCGCCTGCAGGCGGAATTGCTGCAGCAGATCGCGATCCGCAGCCGCACTGGCTGTCCCTCCCGCCCTATCCCCCGCTATCAACCTGCGCTGACTCATGTCGAGCATTCCATCAATCGCTTTTACCCTTTTGGCGGTATTATAGACATCCGCCTTCAAACTTCTGCGTATCCAGTGCAGTGCCTCTCCCGGATTACTCCCGTTCATCGACCTTTCCGCTATTTCCCATTGCACCGCAGCGTCTTCTGGCGCGTAGGCCAAGCTTACGGTCAGCAGATCCATTGCCTCCCGGTCCGGGAGCAGCCTTGATAGACTAACAACTGCCCGGGGCTCACGGGGATTCCATTCCAGCGATTGCCGGAGCAGCGCAATTCTCCCTGCAGGGTCCGGTTCGCGGGCAGCCACCCTATGTAATTCGGCCCCCTTCATTAGCTGAAAGGATAGCAGACTTAGCACCAAGCAAAGGCACCCGGTGCAGACCGCAGCAGTAGCAGCCCTTACCCTTCGCTTCAAAACGAAGTGACGCAACTGTAGGCTGAGCCGCTGAGCTCTGCTCAACAAGCGAGGAAAACGCTTAGTACCGGGACTGTTGGCATGGGCGGCAGCAGGAAGAAAGTCTAGTGCCTGAATGGATGCATCCGGTCCGGCGGTGACCGCAGAGAAAGATGCCCTTGTTCCAGATTCGTATGCCGTTAGGCATTCATTGACTGCGGCATTTGACAGAATGCGGCCTGCCGAAGGGATAACAGCTATTCCTGGAGCAGCCTTGACTGCAGTAGTGCCGGACGAGTTATCTGCCTCCTGCCGGACCTCAGCAAGCGCGAGCGCCGGCAGGAGGAACAGCAGCAGCCAAGTAAGCCCATAACTCCAGTCAAAATCAACCGCCCCATGCAAGGCGATGACCAGCAGTGACGGGAGCAGCCTTGGAGCGGCTGCTCCTACCACCCATCCTGCCGCCAGCAGCAGAAGCAGGACTGCTGCCAGGCCGACAATTCCCAGATTCAGCAGGAAGTCGAGATAACCGCTATGCACCTGGCTGCCTACATAGGGACGGGACTGGGCGGCGAGGTACGAGTACCGCCAAGTCTCGCCCCCGCGCCCCAGCCAGGGCGCTTCCGCCGCGAGCTTCCAGGCATCGCGGTAATAAAGTCCGCGAGCGGCGACCGTCATAGACGGTCCGGTGATCCGCTCGCTTACCTGGACAAGGACGGCGGTGCCCGCCGCCGTCCAGCCTGCCGCCGCCAGCACCAGCATGGCGGCGCG
>NZ_JBGJZP010000004.1:0-448184 GCF_042610515.1 Paenibacillus paludis | reverse complement strand
CATACTCACTCGTTGTTCAGTTTTCAAAGATCAAGCTCGTTGTCAGTGTCGATTATCTCGTCACCAGCAACTCTTATAATATATCACATCCAACCGATCAATGCAAGCTCTTTTTTTCAACTTCTTTTTCGAGCCCGGCGTTGATGTTTCGCGGCCAGAAATAGAATATATCATGTATGGTTCTACATTGCAAGCATTATTTATAAAATTCTTTCTAGAGTAAACAGCTTGTACCGCCCCCTACTGCAAAAGCACCAGCATAAAGGGCGATAACAAAGCTTTCATTGGACTCATCCCTTGGGTTAGGCAATGATCTCCTGAATGTATAGCTCACGTTCCATCATCAGGTTGACGATTTTTCCCTCCACCTGCACCATAGGGCGGGTAGGATTGCTGCGGTCTGTAAAGATAATCTCTCCATGACGCCCGTCGCTTAATCGTATTCTTGTGCCATTATAGAGATCTGTTGTTTTCTGAATAAAGGTTTGAACGATAACCGGATCCAGCTTACCGAAGCTTTCGGTCTGTAGCTGCTCCAATACCAGATAAGGCGACTGAGCCTTTCTGTAAGCCTTCTCCAGGGTCATGGCGTGAAAGATATCAGCCACAGCAACGATCTTGGCGTAGACATGAATCTGGCTGCCCTCCAGATGGAGCGGATAACCAGTACCGTCTATTTTTTCGTGATGCTGAAGTGCCGCAAGTCTAACCCCTTCGTTAATAGCTGTAACATTTCTCAGCAGCTGGTATCCATAAGTGGTATGTCTGCGAACTTCTTCTAATTCCGCTCCATTCAGCGGGGTCGGCTTGTGCAGCAGTGCCCCATCTACTTTAACGTTACCGATATCATGCAGCAAACCGGCAAATGCAGCCTGCATCCAATCTTTCTGCGGATATCCGCACCACTGGGCGATTTTATAACAGGTTAATGCCGACAGCACTGCATTGTGATAGTTATAATCTTCATCATGCAGAATCCGTGGAGCAAACTTCAAGACATGATAATCTTTTAAATTGCCGATCAATGCTTCCAACTGACTGCGTAATTCAAAAATGGGTATCGAGGCAGCAGCAACAGAACGGTAGCTCTGCTTAATCAAAATCAGCATCTTCTCATATTCATCATGTAAAGAGGAATTGCTTTTGGCCAGCACTGACTCATTAATGAGTGTTCCTGCCTTGACTGGCAACGTCTTCGCGGCTGCTTTAACATTTTCAGCAGGTACGGCCTCTCCCTGGTTGCCTTCAATCTCCACCTGTTGAATTAAAAAAGCCTGCAGAATCTCAACGTCGCGTGGCAGTATTATTTTTCCCTTGGGAAATAATACTCCTCCTAAAGGGGTAACTACATCTTTAATAACTTTTGAACCTGGTTTAACTTCTGCTACGGATATATTTGGCATCCACTCAGCCCCTCTACTTCATGACACTTGCGCTCAGGAATGCTGCTCTATATAGAGACTGAACATTACCGGCTAACTGGTGTGCCGCCAGGCAGCACCGGAGTATTTGATTCTCTAATTATAGTATGGATAGTTGCAAGCGGCTAGATAGTGTATCGGCAATCCATAAAAATTATATTAGAAAGCAAAAAAAAGAGCACGGGCTTCTTATAAGAAACCTGTGCTCTCTTTATAGGGTGCTATTCGAGAATATCCTCGTCATTGCCAGCGTCCATTTCAGGCTCAGCGGCTTCAGTAGTTTCAGCAGTTTCATCTATTGCTGTAACCTGGCCCTCTTCGCCGTCCTCGAGCTCGGACAATTCGTCTTCCTCATTCTTATCGGCTCTGCAAAGGGTAGCTACTGCATCATCCTCACGGATATTAATCAGCTTAACGCCCTGCGCATAACGGCCCATGGTAGAAATCCCATCCATACTCGTACGAATCAGGGTCCCGCTCGTTGTAATGATCATCAGGTCTTCGTCTTTCTTAACAACCTTCAAGCCAACAACCGGTCCATTCTTATCCGTAAGATTAATGGTCTTGATCCCCTTACCGCCACGGGTTTGTGAACGATAGTCGCTGGCAGGTGTACGCTTGCCGTAACCCTTAGTCGTTACGATCAACACCTCAAGCTCCTTGTCCACGCAGTCCATTCCGATCACATGGTCATTGTCGTCCAAGTTAATCCCTTTGACCCCTGTTGCACTGCGGCCCATAGAACGTACATCGTTCTCGGAGAAGGTAATCGACATGCCGCGGGCAGTACCGATAATCAGATTCTGCTCTCCGTCTGTCAGCTTAACTTCGATCAAGGAGTCTTCCTCACGAAGATTAATGGCAATCAATCCGCCTTTGCGGATGTTGTTATAATCTTCAAGCGGCGTTTTCTTCACGATCCCTTCGCGGGTAGCAAAGAACAGGTATTTGTCGCTATCCGCTTCCTCTACCTGGATAACTGCACTGATCTTCTCACCCTGTTCAATTTGAATCAGGTTGATAATCGGCGTCCCCCGTGCAGTACGTCCGAGCTCAGGAATCTCATACGCCTTGATCCGGTAAACTTTGCCCTTATCGGTAAAGAACATGAGGTAATTATGGGAATTACTCACGAAGAGATGCTCCACGAAATCCTCATCCTTGGTATCCATCCCGATCACACCGCGGCCTCCACGCTTCTGGCTGCGATACGTGCTCACCGGCAGACGTTTGATATAACCGGTATGCGTAATCGTAATGACAACCTCTTCACGCGGGATCAGATCCTCGTCAAGAATGCTTTCTTCTCCGACTGTGATTTCAGTGCGGCGGTCATCCGAAAATTTATCACGGATTTCCTGAAGCTCGTTGCTGATGATATCCAGCACGAGATGCTCATTGGCCAGAATTTCCTTATACTCGGCAATCTTGACTAGCAATTCATTATACTCGTTCTCAATTTTTTCCCGTTCCAATCCGGTCAGGCGCTGCATCCGCATATCGAGAATTGCTTGAGCCTGCTCAATACTGAGGCTGAATGTTTCCATCAAGCCTTCACGGGCGATATCCGTCGTACGAGAAGCCCTGATCAGCGCAATAACCTCATCCAGATGATCCAGTGCAACACGCAGACCTTCCAGAATATGCGCCCGTGCCTCAGCCTTCTTCAGATCAAAGATCGTCCGCCGGCGGATAACTTCGATTTGATGCTGTAAGTAGTGATACAGCACGTCGCGAAGATTCAGGATCTTCGGCTCGTTGCCTACAATAGCCAGCATATTGATACCGAATGTAGATTGCATGGCAGTATGTTTGTACAAGTTATTGAGTACGACACTTGGATTGACATCACGCCGCATCTCAATTACAACGCGCATACCGTTACGGTCGGACTCATCACGAAGATCGGTTATTCCCTCGATCCGTTTCTCACGTACCAATTCTGCAATCTTTTCAACCAATCTCGCTTTGTTGACCTGATAAGGCAGTTCATGCACAATGATCCGCGCTTTACCATTGTTCTCCTCAATGGTTGCTTTAGCACGCATCGTAACCGATCCGCGTCCTGTGCGGTAAGCTTGGCGAATACCTTCACGGCCCAAAATATAGCCCGCTGTAGGGAAATCCGGCCCTTGAATATATTCCATAAGCTCCATAGGTGTGATCTCTGGATTCTTGATCATCGCCTGTACGCCATCAATGACTTCACCCAGATTATGCGGAGGAATGTTGGTAGCCATCCCTACAGCGATCCCGGATACCCCGTTAACGAGCAGGTTAGGATAACGCGCAGGCAAAACTACAGGTTCATTCTCTTCACCATCATAGTTAGGTGCGAAATCAACTGTTTCCTTGTTGAGATCGCGAAGCATCTCTCCGGCGATTTTGGACAGGCGTGCCTCGGTATACCGCATTGCTGCCGCCATATCTCCGTCAATGGAACCGAAGTTCCCATGACCGTCTACGAGCATGTAGCGCATGGAGAAATCCTGCGCCATCCGTACCATCGTCTCATAAACAGCGGAGTCCCCGTGAGGATGATACTTACCGATAACCTCACCGACGATTCTCGCTGACTTCTTGTGAGGTTTATCCGGAGACATTCCAAGTTCCGACATCGCAAACAAAATGCGTCGGTGAACAGGCTTGAGTCCGTCCCGCACATCTGGCAAAGCCCGGCTTACAATGATGCTCATTGCGTAATCCATAAAGGATTCGCGCATTTCCTCACCAATGTCCCGATCTTTGATTTGCGGGTTATTTTGTTCAGCCATGAGTTGCTGGACCTCCTTCAGTTAAAAACCGCTACCCTTTATTATATTACTTTCACAAAAGCAGCACAATTAAACACTATAGATTTATATCTTCTATATTCATTTCTTTTGGCACAGTCAGGGGTAAATGCCCTTTCCGCCAATGTCTTCGTTACATAGACTGTAAAGACAAGAAGATTGGTTATATGGCCCTGGTTTTGTCCAAAATGACATAACCCCATATCCTTATATTATAACATTGTTTAGTTAGCTTGTCCTAAAATTTCAGCTTTCCAGATTCATCATTCAGATCAACCCACAAAACTTTAAGTTTATGCTTTCGAAGCAAGTTTTGTACGAGGAGAATTCAATGCTGTTACGCTCACAAAACTTTTAAGGAGGAAGATAATGAGGATTCAACGGGTCTCCAGCAAATGGGCAAAAACTAAAGTTATCCTGCAAAACCGCCTACTGGCAATCTTCATCCCGGAAACACGAAAGTACAGTTTGGCCGCTCTTAACGAATTGCTCGGAACCTACGGGACGGTATATATAAAACCTGACCGCGGGACTTATGGGAATGGTGTGATGCGAGCCGAGCAGCGTACGGTGAATTTAAGTCCCAGCGGACAGCAGCCGGTCAACAGAGATTACGGTACTGGAAGCAGTGAAGCCGCGGTTGAACAAAAAATAATGTATATCTTGCGCCATGGTTTGGAGGCAGAAGCATTCTCCACAACGGAGGAGCTGCATAATGCTTTGAAGCCGAAGATTAAAGGACGCTCCTACTTAATCCAACAGGGAATTGATTTGCTCCGGCATGCTGACCGCCCGTTTGATTTGCGGGTACTGACGCAAAAAAGACCGGATGGAGGGTGGGAAACAACCGGAATGCTGGGCAGAGTGGCCGCTCCGCAAAAGATTGTGACCAATTATCATAACGGGGGAAGTGTCTTTACCGTCAATGCGTTGTTTAAAGAACATATGGGTCCGGCAGAGATGGCATCCACGCTTCAGTCGTTAAAATCCCTGGGTGTAAAAATCGCCATGCAGCTTGAAACAGCCTACCCTGGTCTTAAAGAGATCGGGCTTGATATTGCCCTGGATCAGCATCATGATGTATGGCTGCTTGAAGTGAACACCCTTCCCTCCATTATTGCCTTTAAATTAATTCACGACAAATCTATTTATCGCAAAATTCATCGTTATGCTGTGGCGTATGGACGGTTAAAGAGAAGAAAAACAGCAGTCTCCCGCCGGTAACCCCTCTCCTGAGCAAAAGACTACCCTAACCGAAAGAACCTCCGGCTTCTATTCGCCAAGGAATAGGAAACTGGAGGTTCTTTGCTAGGAACATATGCTAGGTCTGTATGAGGACCGGTGTGCGCATATGATTAAATATCAAGGTTCCGAACCGATTTTGCATGCTCTTGAATGAATTCATATCTTGGCTGCACATTATCTCCCATAAGTGTATCAAAGATACTGTCAGCTAATATTGCATCATCAATCGTTACCTGCAGCATCATGCGACTCTCAGGATCCATGGTGGTATCCCAAAGCTGGGTGGCGTTCATTTCTCCCAGACCTTTGTAGCGCTGAACATTTACCTTAACATTCTCACCAAAGGTAGCAATGATCTCATCGCGTTCTCTCTCACTTTGAGCATAACGGATGACTTTGTTGCGCTCAATTTTGAACAGCGGCGGCTGGGCGATATAAATATAGCCAGCTTCGATAATCTTCCGCATGTAGCGGTAGAAGAAGGTCAACAGCAGAGTCCGGATATGGGCTCCGTCGACGTCCGCATCAGTCATAATAACAACCTTGTGATAACGCGCCTTGGACAGATCAAAGTCCTCGCTGATCCCGGTTCCCAGAGCAGTAATAATCGCCCGGATTTCGGCATTGGATAGGATACGGTCAAGCCGTGCTTTCTCTACGTTCAGGATTTTACCGCGCAGCGGCAGAATCGCCTGGAAGTGACGGTCCCGGCCCTGCTTGGCTGATCCACCGGCAGAGTCACCTTCGACGATATACAGCTCACTGATCGAAGCATCCTTGGATGAGCAGTCTGCCAGCTTACCCGGCAAGGCACTGACTTCAAGAGCGCTCTTGCGGCGGGTCAGTTCACGGGCTTTGCGGGCAGCCTCACGGGCACGTGAAGCCTGCAGTGACTTCTCCAGCACCCGCCGGGAAACCGCAGGGTTCTCTTCCAGGAATTCCTGCAGCTTCTCACCGAACAAGGATTCTACAATCCCGCGGACTTCACTGTTGCCGAGCTTGGTCTTCGTTTGCCCTTCGAATTGCGGCTCAGGAATTTTCACGGAAATAATCGCCGTCAATCCTTCACGAACGTCATCTCCGGTCAGGTTGTTGCTGCTGTCCTTGATCACGCCGGTTTTGCGGGCATAATCATTGATGATCCGTGTCAATGCACTCTTAAAGCCGGATTCATGCGTTCCGCCTTCATGCGTATTGATATTGTTGGCAAAAGAGTAAATGTTCTCTGTGTACGAATCGTTATATTGCAGAGCTACTTCAACCGCAATCATATCCCGTGAGCCTTCCACGTAGATCGGATCCTCATGAAGCGCCTCTTTTTTCTCGTTCAAATATTTCACATATTCTACGATACCGCCATCGTATTTGAAGGTATTGGAAACCCCAGTCCGCTCATCCAGCAGTGAAAGCTCGATTCCCTTGTTAAGAAACGCCAGCTCGCGGATACGGGTAAGGAGCGTGTTGTATTCGAAGACTGTCGTTTCGGTAAAAATCTCCGAATCCGGATGAAAGGTTGTAGTGGTACCCGTCTCGTCGGAATCTCCGATAATCTTGATATCATATTGGGGTGCACCGCGTCTGTATTCCTGCTGGTAGACGTGGCCGTCACGTTTGACGGTTACAACTACCTTCTCGGATAATGCGTTCACAACCGATATCCCTACACCGTGAAGACCGCCCGAAACCTTATATCCGCCACCGCCGAATTTACCACCTGCATGCAGGACAGTCATTACAACCTCAAGCGTCGATTTCTTCAGCTTCACGTTCTCACCGACAGGGATACCCCGTCCGTTATCAATAACGGTCACACTGTTATCCTCATGAATAATCACTTGAATCCGGTCGCAAAAACCTGCCAGCGCCTCATCGATACTATTATCGACGACCTCCCAAACCAAATGATGCAGACCTTTAGCGCTAGTGGAACCAATGTACATGCCGGGACGTTTCCGAACAGCTTCCAGCCCTTCCAGTACCTGAATCTGACTCTCATCATATGTCGGTTGATTCATTGACATGCCTTCACCTACTTCTTTCTGATTATCTCTTGTAACCTGAAAAGCTTATATTTCCAACAAGATTTTGGCTCTTTTTTTGAGAGTGGAGGAGGAAATAGGGGAGTAGTACACAGTATTTTTGGTCACGACAATGGACTTCGCTTCCTCTTCACCGATTCGTTCCAGTTTTTTATCCTGCTGGGAATGAACAATGAACTGCTTCGACACCTTCGAGGACCTCTCAATCGATATATCAAATATAGCAATCAGCTCTGAGGATCGAATAATCTTTTCTCCGCCCAAATGAATATACATTCTCTTCCTCCGCTCTTTATAACTCCACTTTTCCATCATGAACATGGTATAGGCTTGCGCCTTTTAATTTATCGGCACTTAAACTTTCCACACCGGTGGCAGTGATGAAGGTTTGTACCTTGCTTTGAAAGGTTTCTATAAGCTGAGTCTGGCGGTAAGGATCAAGCTCGGACAAAACATCATCAAGAAGCAGCACAGGGTACTCCCCGATTTCTTCATGGATCAGCTCGATTTCCGCCAGCTTGAGCGACAAAGCTGCCGTGCGCTGCTGCCCCTGAGAACCGTAGACCTGAGCTTCTCTTCCGTTGATAAAAAAGGACAGGTCATCCCGATGGGGACCCGTCAGCGTCATGCCGCGCCTAATTTCCTGATCTCTTGTTTGTGATAACTTTAACATAAATTTGTCTAATAAGACAGCTTCATCTTCCTCGTCCCGCTCGCCGAAAGAGGGGACGTACAGCAATTTCAGCTCTTCCCCGCCGTTCGTAATGCCCCGGTGAATGCTTTCTGCCCAGATTTGCAGCTTCTTTATGAATTGTTTCCTTTTTTTGACGATTTTAACACCATGCTCTATAAGTTGGGCATCCCATATTTCCAACAGCTCCTTGCCTGCTGCTTCCTTGCCCCATAGCTGCTTCAGCAGATTGCCTCTTTGCAGAAGCACCTTCTGGTATTGCTGCAGATGGAAAAGATAACTTGGCTGCACCTGGCCAATCTCCATATCAAGAAACCGGCGCCGTATTCCAGGTGTCCCTTTGACGATCTCCAGATCTTCCGGAGCGAACATCACCACGTTGAGCGAGCCGACGAATTCACTGAGCCTGCGCTGTTCCAGCCCGTTGATTCTGGCTTTTTTGCCTTGGGCGGACAAGGTCAGCTCCAGCTTCAAATCGCCATATTTACGTTCCACCTCGGCAACAATTTGCGCGGATCCTCCGGGAGCATCGAAAGAAATGAGTTCCCGGTCCTTCGAGGTACGGTGGCTCTTGGTCATCGCCAGGACGAACAGAGCCTCCATGAGGTTTGTTTTGCCCTGGGCATTCTGACCGAGAATCAGGTTCACATCGCCCAGGCTCTCCAGACGCAGCAGCCCGTAGTTACGGTAATGCTGCAGACCGATATTTTTAACAAACACGAACCTCTGCCTCCTTGGGTGAACTACTCTTTTATTCCGCCGCCTTCAATCTCGAATGCGCCGTTGTCCTGAACCTCTATTGTATCACCCGGATAAAGCTTTCTGCCACGTCGTTCTTCTTTTTCCCCGTTAACCTTCACGTAGCCTTCCTGCAGCAGCGCCTTCGCCATGCCGCCTGTGGATACGCAATCTGAAAGCTTCAAGAACTGGTCCAGCTTAATATATCCACTGTGGATAAGTATTTTTTTCATGTTTTTTATCCTTTCCACCACTTATCCACAGGTTCGTGAACAGCGGCGTTTAATTTGTTGTGCGGTACGGCAGAATGACATACAGACTGCGGCTGTCATCCAGCGGTCTAAGAATAATCGGACTCATCATACCGGTGAAGGCGATGACGAGCTGCTCGCTTTCGACAACTTTCAGGACATCGAGCATATATTTGGAGTTGAAGGAGATTTTGAGCGGCTCGCCTTTGAAATCAAGCACTTCCAGTTCTTCACGGACCTTCCCCAGCTCTGACGAGCTGGAAGAGATCTCAACATCGCCGTTCTCCAGTGTCTGCATACGTACAATGTTTGTTTTTTCTTCACGGGACAGCAAATAAGCGCGGTCAATCGATTCGCTGAGTTTTTTTGTATCCAAAGTTAGTTCTGTTTTGTAGTTGGTCGGAATAATTCTAGAAGTATCCGGATAAATTCCATCCAGAATCCGCGAATAGAACAGCACTTTGTCGATTTTGAAGAGCACCTGATTATCGGCCACGACAATATCCACCAGCATATTCTGGTCCGGTATGATTTTGCTTAGCTCATTCAGCGTTTTGCCGGCAATGACGATGTTGGCGAATTGGACATTCTCGGTCCCTTCCAGATGCGCAGCTCTTGTGGCCAGACGGTGGCGATCGGTAGCTGTAAATTTAAATTCATTCTCACTCAGATTCCACAGAATCCCTGTCAGAATGGGTGTTGTCTCTTGGGTGGAGATGGAGAAGGCGGTTTGTTTAATCATATTTTTCAGCAAATCACCTGGAATTGAGATCGTTTCGTTCTCCTCGATGCTCGGCAGTACTGGGAATTCCTCGGGGTCAAGACCGACGATCTGAATTTCCGTGGAGCCGGAAGAGATATAGGTTTGAAAGCCCTCTTTGACTTCCATGTGAATTTCTTTGGAGGGAAGCTTCTTGATGATCTCGACGAAAAACTTGGCTGGAAGCACAACGCTGCCTGGCTGTTCCACTTTCACGATGGTATGGCTATCGTTCTCTGCAGGTATGAAGGACTGGATGGAAATGTCCGTATCACTTGCAGTCAGGGTAACGCCTTGATGGCTTACCTCCAGCTTAATGCCGGTCAGAATGGGAATTGTAGTTCTGCTGGAGATTGCCTTGGATACGTGCCCGATTGATTCGTTGAGTTCATTTTTAAGAATGCTGATTTTCATGATTTCACTCCTAGCTGAAAAATTGGGAAATAGGTGTACGTAATTCCTCTTCGAAACCTGCTCTTAGAAGATGAATTATTATAGTTATTTAATAGTATTAGTAGTAGGGGCGCCGTTTATGTGGATAACCCCCGAAACAGCATAAAATTAAGCCTACCCACATGTGTATAGATTGTGCATAGGCTCTTTGTTCCTCTTAGGAAGGATTTTTAATTTTCTCCGCAAGATTATTTACCACTTTGTACAACTCCTGGTCTACCTTTAATTGCTGCGTAATCTTCTCATGGGCATGTATAACTGTCGTATGGTCACGTCCCCCGAAAGCTTCTCCGATTTTGGGAAGCGAATAATCCGTTAATTCACGGGAGAGATACATAGCGATTTGACGTGGAAAAGCTACGGCTTTGGTGCGTTTGCGCGCCTTGAAATCTTCCATGCGCAAATTGTAATATTCGCCGACCTTTTGCTGAATATCGTTCATGGTGATCATCTTCGGCCGGCTGGAAGGAATGATATCCTTCAGTGCTTCGGCTGCCAGATGAGTGGTTACGTCCTGGTTGGTAAGCGATGAATAGGCAACAACACGGATCAATGCGCCCTCAAGCTCGCGAATGTTCGTATCGATCTGGTTGGCGATGTACATCATGGCCTCATTGGGGATATCCAGGTTCTCCGCCTTGGCTTTCTTGCGCAAAATGGCAATCCGCGTCTCCAGATCAGGCGGTTGAATATCGGTAATGAGTCCCCATTCAAAACGGGAACGAAGCCGTTCTTCCAGAGTGGGAATTTCCTTTGGGGGACGGTCGCTGGAGATAATAATTTGCTTGCGTTCTTCATGAAGAGCGTTAAACGTATGGAAAAATTCCTCCTGCGTTGACTCTTTGCCGGCCAGGAATTGAATATCGTCAATCAGCAGAATGTCAACGTTGCGGTATTTGTTACGGAAGCTTTCACCGCGGTTGTCACGGATGGAGTTGATGAATTCATTCGTGAATTTCTCGGACGAGATGTAGATAACCTTATTGTTAGGGTTATGTTCCAGGACGTAGTGCCCGATGGCATGCATTAGATGAGTCTTCCCAAGACCCACCCCGCCGTACAAAAACAAGGGATTATACGCTTTGGCAGGCGCTTCCGCTACAGCCAGAGAGGCTGCATGCGCAAACCGGTTGCCGGAGCCGATAACGAACGTATCGAAAGTGTACTTGGGATTAAGCAAATGAGTCTGCGCTTCTTCACGCGATACTGCGGGAGAAGGCGTCATCTGCTGGATTACAGGCTCTACGGGCTTGTTCTCCTCAATCACAAATTTGACGTCAACCTGTTGTCCGGTAACTTCATAAACCGTAGCTCCTACCAATTTGGTGTAACGACTTTCCAGCCATTCTACGGCAAATGTTGTAGGTGCCGAGATGATAATGGCGTGCTGGCTAAGAGTTAATGCCTTCGTCGCCTTAAACCATGTATCGAAGCTCGGTTTGCTTAATTTGGTTTGAATAATCGATAATATTTGCTGCCATAATTCGGAAGTATGGCTGTCCACAGACTGTCACTCCTTTAAATCTTCCAAATGTGGCATCAGCCATGAAGTGGAAATGTCGAAGAAAATGGGTTAGTGCTGAATCTTATCCCCAATATGCAATATCAAGAGACAAAAAAATATGGATAAATTTGAATTGTTCACAACTTTATCCACAGCTTGTTGATAATATATAGAACAAACAAATCTATTCACATTCAAAAGTAATACCATCATAGCAAATGCCCCCTTATTTTTCAATGAGCGACGCCATTTTATCCACAAATTCAAGCACTTGTGTATAATTTTTAAGAACAACACTACATATTGTTGATAATTTGTTTACCGTTCGACAGTTTCCGTCATGACTTCGATTTTTTTATACACAGGTTGTGCGCATGTGTGATTAGTCGACTTCATTTTTTGCGCACAGGTGGATAACTGTAAAACGCTGTGGATTAAATTTTTGGATCGGTGGATTGTGGATAAGCGGATTTAAATGAGGGGGAGTAAGGTTGGAGAGACAAGGTTGACTTTTTCGCACATTATGTGTTTAAATATATAAAGGTGTTTTCTGTGAGGATATGTCTTCAAATTATAATGACAATACTTGTAGATACTGTCCCTACTCAAAAGAGCGGCTTAGTCCGTTTCTGCTAATATGACAGTAATTAAGTTCCTGTAAGGGAGGTGCAATACATGAGACCGACGTTCAAACCGAATGTGAGCAAACGCAAGAAGGTGCATGGTTTCCGCAAAAGAATGAGCACGAAAAACGGCCGCAAAGTGCTGGCAGCCCGCCGCTTGAAAGGCAGAAAAGTTTTGAGTGCGTAAGTTAGGCCACTTAAGGACCACTGCGGTGGTCCTTTTTTAAATATAAGGGGGCTGGACAGGTGGATCATCTGATTCGCTTCCTTATATAGCCTGAGAAACGGATATCGCCCTTTATAATGGAGGAGGTTCCGTTTTTCACGAGTGCATGAATATTTGTTAAGCTCTGCAGAGGATGTTGGCTATACTTTGCGGGGCTTTTTAATGTATGCGGATGTAAATGAAGGAATAAGCCATATGTCCGGACTTAACCGTTTATGGCGGCAGCCGGATGACTATACTAATTAGAAGAAAAATTCCGGAGCTCATCGTGTCCGGTCTTTGAATAGGAGATTCCCGTGCACAAAAGATTACGATTACGAAACCGTGCCGACTTCAGTCGCGTATATCGCCATGGGAAGTCATTTGCGAATCATCAATTTGTAGTGTATTGGTTCAGCAGAAAAGAGGTGGAGCGGTTCCGGTTGGGTGTGTCGGTTAGCAAAAAGGTCGGAAACGCCGTCGTCCGTAACCGGATGAGACGACTGGTGAAGGAAATTATCCGCCATCATGAACCGGAAATTGCCGGCGGGCTGGACATGGTCTTCATCGTTCGTAAAGGAGCACTTTCCATGGATTACGCCGAGCTGGAGAAAAGTGCGCTTCATGTGCTGCGCAAAGCCAAGCTGCTCAAGGCTTCACGCAAGTAAGGGGCTTGTTTATTTGTATTCATAATTATGGTATGATTTACGGTGCAATGGAATGTTTATGAGAGGGGTTTTGAAGTGTCTCTATTGAAGACTAGACGAGGAAAACAATTTCTTCTCCTCGGCCTAATGGTACTGATGATTGCTGTTCTGTCAGGGTGCGCTCCATCATCAGCGGTTACGCACACTACGGAGGATTTGAAGAACGGAAGCTTTTGGCAAAGTAATGTCGTTTATTATTTCGCCATAGCGCTCGATACTTTCGCAAAATGGTTTGATGGACAGTATGGACTAGCCGTACTTGTAATGGTTTTGATCGTCCGCACGTTAATTTTGCCGCTTACCATGAAGCAGGTAAGGAGCTCGCGTGCGATGCAGGCCATTCAACCGGAACTCCAAAAGATCCAGAAAAAATATAAAGATCAGCCTGAAAAAGTACAGCAAGAAACGATGCGCCTGTTCCAGGAGAATAAGGTGAATCCGATTTCCGGCTGTCTGCCGCTGATTGTGCAAATGCCGATTTTTATCGCTCTTTACAACTCGATCTATTACAACCCTGCTCTGCGGGAGCATTCGTTCTTGTGGCTCCAGCTCGGAAAACCCGATCATCTGTTCATCCTGCCGTTGCTGGCTGCAGCTACTACATTCCTGCAGACCAGAATGATGACCAAGATGAATCCGGTTCAACAGCAGGGCCCTATGCAGTTCATGATGATGGTATATCCGGTTCTGATTTTCATCATGTCCTACAATTTCCCTTCAGCACTTCCACTGTACTGGTTCTACAGTAACCTTTACACCATTATTCAGAACTACTTCTTATACCGCAACAACGATAAGACCAAATTGGCTGTTGCAGGTGCCGGCAGCAGCAGTGAAGTTAACCTTGTGAAGAGCAAGAATCCTGCTTCCGCTACGAAAAGCAATGGAAGCAAAGGATCGAAGGGGGCCAAAAAGTCAAAATGAGCAAAATCGTCGCAACAGGGAAAACCATTGAAGAAGCTGTAGAACGGGGACTTAACCAGCTTGGAGTTCAAAAGGACCGGGTCACGGTCAACGTACTTGAACAGCCGTCAAGAGGATTCCTTGGATTGATCGGTGCGAAGGATGCCAAGGTTGAATTAACCTTAATTGCCGAGGCCGCACCGGCATCAGCGGCGAGTGCTCCGTCAATGCCTCAGCAGTCATCTAGAGAGAGCAAACAGGAGGCTGTCGGCGGCGTGCCGCGCCAAGATTCCGGACAACCGGTGGAGGAAGCATACCAAGAAGCCGTTCATTTCATCGTGGATGTCGCCAAGAGTATGGGGCTTGAGGTAGAAGTGGAAATCGTTCATACAAAGGAATCGACCATTCTGCAAATTTCCGGTCCGGATCTGGGGCTGCTGATCGGCAGAAGAGGACAAACTCTCGATGCTTTGCAGTATTTGGCTAATATTGTGGCCAACCGTTATTCTGACAGTTTCATCCGGCTGGTGCTGGATGCGGAGAATTTCCGCGAACGCCGCAAAAAGACATTGGAAGAGCTGGCTGACCGGCTTGCGGGACGGGTAGTTCGAACCCGTAAAGAGGTCGTTCTGGAGCCGATGTCACCGCAGGAACGGAAGATTATACATGCCAGACTGCAGGATCACCGGCAGGTTAACACCCTTAGTAAGGGTGAAGAACCGAATCGCCGTGTCGTTATAACATTGAAGTAGAGACTAATATTGCCGCAATGACTCCTTGACCAATGTAAGGGGTCATTGCTTTTTTTAAAATAGAAGAAAGTATAGATTATATCGAGGTGAATAACAGCATGCTTAGTGACACCATCGCTGCCGTATCGACGGCATTAGGCGAAGGGGGAATTGCGATCATCCGGGTGAGCGGCCCACAGGCCATCTCCCAGGTCGCACCCTTATTCCGCAGCCGGGTCCCGCTGACCGAAGCGGAATCGCATACCGTTCATTACGGTCATATTATAAGT
The DNA here is from genome assembly GCF_042610515.1 of Paenibacillus paludis. Classification (NCBI taxonomy): domain Bacteria; kingdom Bacillati; phylum Bacillota; class Bacilli; order Caryophanales; family Paenibacillaceae; genus Paenibacillus; species Paenibacillus paludis. The sequence goes on along the minus strand of NZ_JBGJZP010000004.1, from coordinate 432,831 downwards.
CCGGCTGACGGTGAACGAATGGAAGAAGTACTGGTAACCGTGATGAAGGGGCCTCGTTCTTTTACAACAGAGGATGTAGTGGAGATCAGTGCCCATGGCGGGGTGATTTCGGTTAGAAGAGTGATGGATCTGCTGTTACAGCAGGATATCCGATTAGCTGAGCCGGGTGAATTCACCAAGCGTGCTTTTTTGGGCGGACGAATTGACCTTTCCCAGGCAGAAGCGGTAATTGATTTGATCCGTTCCAAGTCGGACCGTGCTTTTTCCGTTGCGCTGAAGCAGGTTAGCGGTTCTTTGTCCCAGCGTATCCACTCCCTGCGCCATACCCTTATCGAGACGCTGGCGCATATTGAAGTGAATATTGATTATCCCGAACATGATGTGGAATCCTTAACCGCCGAGTTTATTAAAGACAAGAGCAGTGAAGTAATGGACGGCATTAATAAGCTGCTCAAGACTGCTAATGAAGGTAAAATTTTGCGCGAAGGCATTACGACAGCTATTGTGGGCCGTCCCAATGTCGGTAAATCATCCCTGCTGAACGCACTGGCTCGCGATAACAAAGCGATTGTAACGGATATTCCAGGAACAACGCGTGATGTCATAGAGGAATTTGTAACGATTAATAATATACCGTTGAAGCTGCTGGATACAGCAGGTATTCGTGAAACCATGGATGTGGTGGAAAAAATCGGGGTAGAGCGTTCCAAAGCAGCTTTTAGTGATGCTGACCTGATTCTGCTGGTGCTGAATGCAAATGAAGAGCTTCATGAAGATGAGCTGGAACTTATGGAACAAATCCACGGTAGACAAGCGTTAGTCATCATGAATAAAATGGACTTACCGGCACGCCTGGATAAAGCCAAGCTGCACGAATATTTTAGCGAGGCCAGCATTGTCCCGATGTCGGTACTGGAAGAGGAAGGTCTGGATAAACTGGAAGAAGCTATTTCGGAGCTCTTTTTTGGCGGCAAGCTGGAATCGGGCGATTTGACCTATGTAAGTAATGTACGCCATATCGCTCTGCTCAAAAAAGCGCATAGGTCGCTTCAGGATGCGTACGAGGCTGCGGAGATGCATATTCCAATTGATATGATCCAGATCGATGTAAGGTTGGCTTGGGAGCAGCTTGGAGAAATTATCGGGGATACTGCTGCCGATTCTCTGCTGGATCAAATTTTCTCGCAATTCTGTTTAGGCAAATAGCATGCTTCTTGCGAATGATTCATTAATGAGTTATTGCAGATCATGTTCATCATATTACTGCGATTGAAACGCAGCCTTTGGGGAGGAACAAGACATGAGTTATGAAGGAGGCAGCTATGACGTTGTTGTCATAGGCGCCGGACATGCCGGTTGCGAGGCTGCTCTGGCGGCTGCACGCATGGGCTGCAATACGTTGATGATTACGATAAACCTGGATATGGTGGCGTTTATGCCCTGCAATCCGTCCATTGGCGGCCCAGCCAAGGGCCATGTAGTGCGCGAAATTGATGCACTCGGCGGTGAAATGGGCCGCAACATTGATAAGACATACATTCAATTGCGTATGCTTAATACAGGTAAAGGACCCGCAGTCCACGCCTTGCGCGCGCAAGCGGATAAATTCCTGTATCAGCATGCGATGAAAGAAACGATGGAGAAAACCCCTAACCTATCGCTGCGCCAGGGCATGGTGGAGGAGCTTATCGTTGAAGACGGCCGCTGTGTGGGTGTAATTACGAAGACAGGTACGGTGTACCGCAGCAAGACGGTTATTCTGACGACTGGAACTTATTTGCGGGGCAAAGTGATTATGGGTGAGCTGACATATGAGAGCGGGCCGAATAATCAGCAGCCTTCAGTACGGTTGTCCGAAAATTTGCGTGAGCTTGGTTTTGATCTGGTGCGCTTTAAGACGGGGACACCCCCACGTGTGCATAAGGATACGATTGATTTTTCCAAAACAGAAATTCAGCCGGGCGATGACAAACCTAAGTTCTTCTCATTTGAAACGAAGTCGTCGCAGAATGAGCAGCTTCCTTGCTGGCTCACCTATACCTCTGAAGTGACTCATCAGATCATTAATGACAATCTTCACCGGGCGCCGATGTTTACTGGAATAATTGAAGGAACAGGACCCCGTTATTGCCCTTCTATAGAAGATAAAGTTGTCCGTTTCAGCGATAAATCCAAACACCAGATATTCCTTGAACCGGAAGGAAAAAACACATCGGAATACTATGTACAAGGACTTTCGACCAGTCTTCCTGAAGATGTTCAGCTGGCGGTTCTCCGTTCGATTCCAGGGATGGAAAAGGTCGAAATGATGCGTAATGGTTATGCGATTGAATATGATGCCATGGTTCCTACACAGTTATGGCCTTCACTGGAAACCAAACGTTTGCCTGGGCTGTTCACTGCCGGTCAAATCAATGGAACCTCCGGCTATGAAGAGGCAGCAGGGCAGGGGGTTATGGCAGGTATTAATGCAGCGCGGAAAGTTCAGGATAAAGAACCGGTAGTACTTGATCGGTCACAAGGTTATATTGGCGTACTGATTGATGATCTGGTGACCAAAGGAACTAATGAACCATATCGTCTGCTTACCTCGCGTGCGGAATACCGTCTGCTGCTTCGCCATGATAATGCTGACCTGCGTCTGACGCCTATCGGACATGATATTGGTCTGATCCCAGAGCAGCGGTATGCGGCTTTCCTGGATAAAAAAGAGCGTGTTGAACGTGAAATCGTCCGGCTCCAGGAAACTAAGGTGAAACCAGTGGAGGTCAATGATGCGCTTGCGGGTTATGAGTCTGCCCCAATCGTAGATGGAAGCAACATGCTTACCCTGATGCGCCGCCCTGAGCTTACGTATAGTTTCGTGGACCAGGTTTCTCCTTCTCCTGAAGCACTGGACGAAGAGATGAAGGAGCAGGTTGAAATTCAGATTAAATATGCCGGATATATTGAAAAACAGCTGCAGCATGTGGAAAAACTGCAAAAGATGGAGAAGAAGAAGATTCCTGAGAGTATCAACTATAACGAAATTCATGGATTGGCAATGGAAGCGCGGCAGAAGCTGACTAAGATTGCTCCAATCTCAATCGGGCAGGCTTCGCGGATAGCTGGGGTAACACCAGCAGATATTTCGATTCTCCTTGTACATTTGGAGCATTTCAATCGTGTGACGGCAGCGAAAGGATAATCTATGGATAATACTGTAGCACAGTTTACGGCTCTACTTCAGGAACAGGGAATCAAGCTGAACCCGGAGCAGCTTAAGCAATTTGAGCTTTATTATCAGGAACTGGTTTCCTGGAATGAAAAAATGAATCTCACCGGAATTACCGAACGGGATCAGGTATATACCAAACACTTTTATGATTCCCTTTCACTTGCTTTCTATTTAAAGATGGATGATGCGAAAAGCTTGGCTGATATCGGATCAGGAGCCGGCTTCCCAGGGATTCCGCTTAAGATTTGTTTCCCGCATTTGAAGCTGACAATTGTTGATTCACTAAGCAAACGAATTTCCTTTCTCCAGCATGTATGCGATACACTGGGATTAGAAAATGTTCAATTGATTCATGGCCGGGCAGAGGATGTATCCCGACAATTTGTTCATCGTGATGCCTATGATATAGTTACGGCCCGGGCGGTTGCCCGTTTATCCCTGTTGAATGAATTCTGTCTTCCTTTTACGAAAAAAGAGGGTGTGTTTGCAGCAATGAAGGGTAGTGATCCTGCTGAGGAACTAAAGGAGGCGAAGTTTAGTTTCAAGGAGCTTCGCGCTGAACTGCAAAAGGTTGAATCCTTCAGTTTACCCGTAGAGGAATCTGCCAGACATATCGTTATTATTCGCAAGACAGGAGCCACACCAGCAAAATATCCGCGTAAAGCGGGAATTCCGGCCAAATCTCCTTTGATCTGATTGTTTCACGTGAAACATCGTTTAAGAGAATAAATGTTGTAAAGATCAAGTCCTTATACCTTAGGGCTTGATCTTTTTTTAAAATATAAGAATTTATATGTTTCACACGATAACTTATCCTTCTATTTCTCGCTGAAACGGTACCGTCCTTAAAAAGGACGGCAAAGCCGTTTCCACTTGTGTTTCTCCATAGCTTTATTCGTGGCATACATTGCAGGAAAAATAGGTCCATATGGAGAATAGGATTATGAGCGAAAAAGTGATAGAATAATATAGTAAGACTTTTAGGAAGGGTTGCACTCCCGATTTTGCAGATTTTTCATCTGGAAAGAGATTTTTGCGCCGGGAACCGCCACCGAAAGAACTGCAATATCTTTTGGAATGAAATCAATAGAAGCTTTCTTTTTGCTGTACGATACGATAAGCTTTTCGCTAGACAGGGTCAAGGCGATCGTACTATAACGAAATTAGGTGGTAATGAACGGAATGAAAGAACAATTCACCAAGCTTTTTGGATTTACCGAGCGGAGCAGCGGAGAAGAGATCAAACAAATCCCGGTTCATGAGGTCATCAGCAGTCCTTATCAGCCACGGACTATTTTTGATGACGATAAGATAGACGAGCTCTGTCAGACTATCAAAACTCACGGTGTGATCCAGCCTATTGTCGTGCGGATGCGCGATTCCCAGTATGAGATTATCGCGGGTGAACGGCGCTGGCGGGCTGTGAAGAAGCTTGGTCTGGAGACAATTCCGGCTATTGTTCGTGAGTTCAATGATTCACAGGCTGCATCTATTGCCTTAATCGAGAATTTGCAGCGTGAAGGTTTAACCTCAATTGAAGAAGCTATCGCTTATCAGAAATTGATTGATCTTCACCAATTGACTCAAGAAAGCTTGGCACAGCGTCTCGGTAAAAGCCAGTCAACAATCGCGAATAAAATTCGCTTGCTGCAATTACCTGAACAGGTTAAAACTTCACTTATGGAGCGCCAAATTACAGAACGGCATGCCCGTTCCTTATTATCTCTAGACAGTGTGGAAATGCAGTTGAAGGTGCTTGCGGAGATTATTTCTAAAGGCTTAAATGTTAAGCAGACAGAGGCAAGGATCGCATTTTATAAAGCTGTGAATCAAACCAAAAAATCCAAACGGGTTTCCTATACAAAGGATGTCCGGCTCGCTCTAAATACAATTCGTCAATCCATAGATATGGTATCGGGTTCTGGAATGGAGATTAAAACCTCGGAAAATGACCGCGGTGACCATTACGAGATCGTGATCCAAATCCCAAAAAGATAATTCGTTTTAAAAGCTGAAGGCGGCCCTGAGGTGATTGGCCGCCTTTTCTGTGACTTGAACCGGAGTATATCACATAAGACAGAAATGAAATGATACTTGTATATTTGTCTATATTTCTCGCAAAAAGTGATGCCGTATTCAATTTACGATTACGCCGTAAAACAACTCACGACCTACAAGATGATTCTTCCTAACAATTCGAGGTGAAATAAGTGTCCAAGATTATTGCCATAGCAAATCAAAAAGGTGGAGTCGGTAAAACGACAACCTCTGTGAACCTTGGTGCCGGTATGGCTACTTTAGGGAAAAGAGTGCTTCTTGTCGATATTGATCCGCAAGGCAACACTACCAGCGGCGTTGGCGTCAACAAAGCGGATGTAGCAAATTGCATTTATGATATCCTTATTAATGAAGTGAATCCTCAGGAAACGATATTGGAAACACAAATTGAGGGGCTTCATATTATCCCGGCAACGATTCAATTGGCGGGTGCGGAGATTGAATTGGTATCTACAATTTCCAGAGAGTTGAAGCTGAAGAAGGCGCTTAATGCGGTGAAGAGCAATTATGATTATATTATCATTGATTGTCCTCCATCATTGGGTATCCTTACCATTAATTCACTGACGGCTGCAGATTCAGTGATTATTCCTATCCAGTGTGAATATTATGCCCTTGAAGGATTAAGCCAGCTGCTTAATACTGTACGGCTCGTGCAAAAGAACCTCAACCCGCATTTGAAGATTGAAGGGGTATTGTTAACCATGCTTGATGCCCGGACTAATCTGGGGATCCAAGTCATTGAAGAAGTGAAAAAGTATTTTCAGGAAAAAGTTTACAAAACGATCATTCCACGTAATGTACGATTGAGTGAAGCGCCTTCCCATGGGCAATCCATTATTACTTATGATACCCGTTCCAAGGGAGCGGAAGTGTACTTAGAGTTGGCAAAGGAAGTGATCTCTTATGAGTAAGCGTTTAGGGAAAGGTCTCGATGCGTTAATTCCATCCTTGTCTATTAATGAAGACGATAAGGTTGTGGAGATACCTTTAGGACAATTGCGCGCTAACCCTTATCAGCCCCGTAAGGACTTTAATGAGGAAGCCATACAGGAGTTGGCTGAATCCATAAGACAACATGGTGTAATCCAACCGATTATTGTTCGCGCTGTGCTAAAAGGTTATGAAATCATCGCTGGTGAACGCAGATTCCGAGCTTCGCAATATTGTGGAAAAGCAACCATTCCTGCTGTTGTGCGAAGTCTTAGCGACCAGCAAGTTATGGAAATTGCCCTGATTGAAAATCTGCAGCGGGAAAATTTAAACGCGATGGAAATCGCAGTTGCTTATCAAGGGCTAATGGATCAATTTTCGCTTACCCAAGAGGAGCTTTCGCTGAAGGTAGGTAAATCAAGATCGCATATCGCTAATTTTTTACGACTGCTGACTTTGCCGGAAGAAGTGAAGGAATATGTTTCACGTGGAACAATTTCTATGGGACATGCTCGGGCAATCGTTGCCTTGAAAGATCCGGAGACGGTGAAGCAGTTAGCCGATCAATGTGTGGAACAGCAGTGGAATGTCAGACAGTTAGAAGAGGTTGTAAAGAACCTGGACCGTAAACCTACCAATGGCATAAAAGCGAAAGTTGTTAAACGTGATCCATACATTGATAATGTTGAGGAAGGATTGCGCGAGCGATTCAAAACAACGGTGAAGATTAAACAAGGTAAAGAAAAAGGCAAAATTGAAATCAATTATTACAGTGCCCAAGACTTGGAAAGATTATTGGAACTATTGGGAAACTGATTTGGATATCTGTGCCCGAAAACATATCCTGAGATATCCTTTAGCGGATATGGAGGGGTGTGTTTTTTAAATGAGAAAAAGTGAGGGTGGAGAGATGGAGGAATTGGTTTATTTAGATCATGCGGCAACTTCATGGCCTAAGCCCCCTGAGGTGGCTGCCGCGATGCTGGATGCCCTGCAACACTCAGGTGCGAATGCCGGCCGTGGTAATCACTCGCTGGCCATTGGGACAGGCAGGGTGCTGGTGAGAGCGCGAAGCATGCTTGCTGAACTTTTTTCTATCTCCAACGCACAGGATATTGCCTTTACCCACAATACAACAATGGGGCTAAATATGGCCATTAAGGGTACACTGCAACGGGGGGATCATGTCATCTCAACGATGACAGAACATAATTCCGTTCGTAGGCCGCTGGAGTATTTACGCCGGACTTTAGAAGTGGAAGTGGATTATTTGCGCGTCGATTCTAAAGGCCAGGTCGATTTGCTGGAACTTCAAAAATCATTAAGACGCAATACTAAAATGGTGATCTGCAATCATAGTTCCAATCTGCTGGGCAGTATTCTACCGATCGGAGAAATTGGCGACATCGCAAAGTCTCACGGAGCGGTATTTCTGGTGGATGCTGCGCAAAGTGCCGGGACGCTGGAAATAGATGTAGCCCAAATGAATATTGATTTGCTTGCATTTCCTGGTCATAAAGGGCTGCTTGGACCGCAGGGGACAGGAGGACTATATATTGCTCCAAACCTTGATTTAGAGCCATTGATGCATGGAGGGACAGGCAGCCAGTCTGAAAACAGTGAGCAGCCTACTGTTCGGCCTGACCGGTATGAAGCGGGGACACAGAACGCTGTGGGGATAGCCGGGCTGCTTGCAGGCTTGAGAAAGATTAAGTCTTTAGGCCCGGCGAATATTCACCGGCAGGAATGGTTGCTGACACAGAAACTAATGGAAGGCTTGTCCGGCATTCCTGGTATGAGGTTGCTTGGGCCTGAAATTGGTGTTTCGCGCAGCGGGATTGTTTCGTTTACAATAGAAGGGCAGGAGTCGGCAGAGATTGCACATCGGCTGGACCGGGAGTATAACATTGCTGTGCGTGCCGGTATGCACTGTACTCCGTTGGCCCATAAAGCGGCGGAGACACTGGAGAGCGGTGCTGTACGGGCAAGTGTAGGAGTCAGCTCCACAGAACATGATATAAACAGAATGCTGGTCGCCATGGAGGAACTATATGGCTTTGCCCGCAGCAGATAAATACGAAGGATGGTCCATATATGTCAGAATTGAATCAGTTAATAAATGAGCAATTATCCTGGTTTGTTATTGCGTTCACCGTTGTGGTTATAATAATGGCTATAGTGTTGATTCTTCAGGGCAGCAAGCTTGGCAAGATGCGGCGCAGATATGAAACGATGATGAGCGGTAGTGGTGTGGAAGATCTGGAAAGCTTGTTAATTGATCTTAAGAATCAAGGCGATATGCTGGAAGAGGAGCAGAAGGAGCACAAGGCTTTGATTGAAGCTGCTCAGGCTAAAATGCGCGGCATGAAGTCAAAAATGGCCATGAAGCGATATAATGCCTTCGGTGAACGCGGAAATGACCTGAGCTTTTCGCTGGCAATAGTGGATGATAATCGCAGCGGAATTGTGCTCACCAGTCTTCATAATCGTGAGAACTCCTATATCTATTCCAAACCGCTTGAAGCGGGAGAATCCCAATATCCTTTGTCTCCGGAAGAGAAGGAAGTTATTGCTCTCGCGTTGCAGCAGATTTAGCATGGAGATTCCACTGTTTCAAGGCAGAATAGAGGCTGACAGCAATAATATCAGATAACCGCATTACAAGGCTCAATCTTGTGTTTTGTAATACGAAGTACTCCATAAAGCCGCCTACATTAACGATGCCAGTCAGATGGATATCGCCAACAGGGGGGAGTTGCTTGTTTACGCCCGCTCCGGGCTTTAAAGGTCCATCCACGACCTGAATACAGCCGACACTCGTAGAATGGCCCAGGCAGGCATCTATACCAATGATAAAAGGGTTATTATACTTCTCTCGGATGAGGGTAAGTGTTTCTTCCAGATTAACGGCATGCACAGGCTCGTCCAGTGTTCCATACAGGTGGAACAGAGGGCTGTGGAACCGCGCCAGGGCTGTTCCGACCAGCGGCCCAAGTGAATCTCCGGTTGAACGGTCCGTGCCTATACAGACGATTACAATCGGTGTATCGGGACGGGTGCGGGAAAAGTGAAAAAGCAGACGGTGAGTAATGGCAGAATAGATATTGGGATCGGCATGTGATATTTTTAAACAGGATGGTTCTTGCAGTGGTGCAGCTTTAGAAGAAGAATTCATATAATCTTCCTTTCTGAGGGGACTCTACGAAAATATCAGCAGCTTTGTCTTTCAGTTGAAAGGTTGCTGATGATCCTAGTATATGGATGAAAGAGATTTTTTATACTACAGGGGCAAGAGATAGGACGTTTAACCCAGAGGGAGGCGTGGAGATGGAGGAAGAGCTGCTGATTGCTTTTGATTCTACGCAGCAGGCGCTGCGCGCCGAAATGCTGCTGGAATACGCGGAAATCGAAATTGATATCTTCCCGACTCCCAAAGAAATTACAGCAGGCTGTGCAATGTCTATTCAGTTCTTTCGGGGAGCAATCGGCGAAGTGCGGAAGATTATAGCGGAGCAGGACGTTGAAATCCGCGGGATCTATGGCAAGGACAATAAAGGAAGAGGTTATACACTTATCACCGAAGGGGAGGGAGTAGATGAATAAGTGGATGTTGAATGCAGAAGAACCTACAGATCCATTGAAAGCTGCATATACTCTTAGTGATAAGGTGTGGGAGTTTTTCACCAACACGGAAATGTGGGCCAATGTACTGTTTTCAGGCTTGCGGATTCTTATCATTTTCATTCTGACCCGGGTCATTATAAAAGTGGTATCCAAGATCATTGACCGTTCAATGGAACGGGAGACCCGTGGCAGAATACTGGTGAACAGCCGCCGGTTCTCAACCGTTGGGGGACTGCTGAAGAATGTGGTTACGTTTATCTGTAATTTTGTAATGATCATGATAATTCTCGCTGAATTCAATTTTAATTTGGGCCCGCTGCTGGCAGGAGCCGGGGTAGTGGGGCTTGCTATTGGTTTTGGAGCGCAGAGTTTGGTCAAGGATGTAATTACCGGATTCTTTATCATTTTTGAGGATCAGTTCGCGGTAGGTGATGTAATCCAGACCGGTACTTATAAAGGGACTGTAGAGATGATCGGTCTCAGAACGACAAGACTGCTGAGCACTACCGGTGAGGTTCATATCATCCCGAATGGTACCATTATCAATGTGACCAACTATTCCCTTGCCAACGCTTTAGCGGTGGTGGATGTTCCGGTGAAAATAGAGCGGGGGCTTGAAGGCACTCTTTCATTGATTGGTGAGGCGCTTGTGGGAATCGAGGAACGTAATTCAAATGTACTCGGGTACCCGAATATACTGGGTATTCAGTCCATGAGCACTTCAGAATATGTGATTCGTGTAGCGGCGAACTGTCTCCCTAACGCCAGAGAATCGGCAGAACGGCAGATCCAGAGCGATATCAAACAGGCGCTGGAGAAGCAGACTAGTCTGGAGGCGGCTAAGGCCGAGCAGGAAGCGCGTGAACTGGCGGAGCGCGAGGCTCGGTCAGCGGAAGCCGAGGCGCTTGAAGCGGCACGCAGAGCCCGGGAAACCGAGGGGAATAACCCGAGAAGGCAAGTCGCTGCGGCTCAGGAAAGAGAAGGCGAAGAGGGGGAAGAGTGATGGAACGTAAGGTTTTCCAGTTGGGTGATGTTGTGCAGATGAAGAAGCCGCATCCTTGCGGCACTAATGAAATGGAGATTATCCGCATGGGTATGGACATCCGTATTAAGTGCATCGGCTGCCAGCATAGTGTCCTGATTCCCCGTGCAAAGTTCGAGAAGAACATGAAAAAGGTTCTGCGTGCAGCGGAAAGCGGACTTGAATAATTAAGCTTGCAAAGCAAGCTGCATCATGATACAATAAATCTTGCTGCGGAGAGGTACCCAAGAGGCCCAAGGGGGCTGACTCGAAATCAGTTAGGCGTGTCACAGCGTGCGTGGGTTCGAATCCCACCCTCTCCGCCACTACAGCACTTTATAGTCGTTAATCCAACCTTCGCTGATCGGCGGAGGTTTTTTTATTTGTACTTAATCAACAACAAAAAGAGGAACCCTTTCGGGTCCCTCTCCAGAGGCAGTACATCAATGATGTTCGGAATTTCTCTGTGTAAAGCCGCTAAAGTGATTGGGTTGTGCTGAAACTGTGCTTTTTTTAGGAGCCCAGCCCTTACTCTTCCCGGGTTACAATAGTTGCTGAATCAGAATCCCAGTGATTGTGTTCGTCTACGACGTCCAACGGAACCACACCTCTCTTTTGTACTGCCTGAGTTTATTATGGGACAGGATCGACTCTTTTATACATGGTGCTCAAAAATTAATGGACCCGCGCTTTCTCGACCTTTTTCCATTTGCGGTTTTTGTTGGTGGTTTCGGGGAAGGTATCACCCTTCTCCATTTCAATCCGTTTCGGATTACTGATCTGTGTGTGGAAGCTGCGTGCTTCGCCTACTTCCATGTAGACACCGGGGTTAGGTGCTTTGTCGCCTTTTTCATATTCCGTCTGTTCGCCCATGATATCCCTCCTTCTCTAGAGTGGTGAATACAGTTATATTGTGCGCACTCGTGGGGTTGTTCATGTAGCTAAAAAGTACCTGGAAATGGCATTGATTAATATTGCTTGCACTCGTCAGAACTATTTGGTATATTAATACGGTGCGAGTCTATGTTTGTGCTCGTTCCTTGCTCCTGACGTGATCAGGGGCCGCAGACCATAAGGAGGTGAAAATTATGCGCAAATATGAAGTCATGTACATTATTCGTCCTGACATTGAACAAGAAGCCGTTCAAGCAGCAGTCGAAAAATTCCAAGGCATCATCTCCAACGGCGGAGAAATTACAAAGCACGATGTGCAAGGTAAACGCCGTCTTGCGTATGAGATCAAGAAATTCCGTGATGGCGTTTATGTTTTGGTTAACTTCAATGCAGAACCTGCAGTAGTTACCGAATTGGAACGTCTCATGAAGATTTCCGACGAAGTAATTCGTTATCTCATTACGAACGACGTTGCCTAAGATGTTGACAAGCTTTGTAATTGATCGCGTTAAAGGAGGGGATTGAATTGTTGAACCGTATCATTCTGATCGGTCGGTTGACCCGTGACCCGGAACTTCGTTATACTCCCGCTGGTGTTGCCGTAACGCAGTTTACACTTGCTGTAGACCGCAACTTTACGGGCCAGAACGGTGAACGCGAGGCGGACTTCATCCCGGTAGTAACCTGGAGACAGCTGGCTGAGACCTGTGCCAATTACTTGCGCAAAGGACGACTGGCAGCCGTGGAAGGACGCATCCAAGTACGGAATTACGAGAATAACGAAGGTAAACGTGTATACGTAACCGAAGTCATTGCCGATAATGTCCGTTTCCTGGAATCTTCGCAGAACCGTGAAGGCGGAAATACACCAAGTGGTGCAGGTACTCCTGAAGAACCAGCCTATGGCGGTGGCGGCGGTAACAGTGGACGCGGAAATAGCAATAATTTCACGCGTAACAACAACAATAATCAAGATCCTTTTTCGGGCGATGGAAAACCGATCGATATATCGGACGATGATTTGCCATTTTAATAAGGAAGGACTGAACTGAACATGGCTTTCAAACAAAGAGAAGGCGGAGACAACGACAAAAGACCGGCACGTCGTGGTGGACGCAACAAGCGCAAAAAAGTGTGCTACTTCACTGTGAACAAAATTACTCACATTGATTATAAAGACACTGAGCTTCTTAAGAAGTTCATCAGCGAACGCGGAAAGATTTTGCCGCGTCGTGTAACAGGTACAAGTGCAAAATACCAACGCGCTCTGACCATTGCTGTAAAACGCTCGCGTCAAATCGCGCTGCTGCCTTACACAACGGAATAGGACGTTTTATACAAAGCAGCCGGGCAACCGGCTGCTTTTTTATTTGCTCCTAAACGACCCCCTCCCGCATTAACTGGCCTCAGCTAAATAGAAGAAAGACGGATAAAACCAAATGATAGCAGGACGGCTGCGGTCAAAGTATGCCCGCTTGGTCATAAATACTTAATTGTATATAATGATTAAGAAATGACGGAAGCTAAACAGCCGCATAATTTAATTCTTGGAGGCATGATGATGGTCAGTGCAAGCCCCTTTGTAGTCATTGAGAATGTACAGGAATCGGTAGAATATTATCAGAGCGTGTTTGGCGGGGAAATTAAGATTTTGAATGAGCATAAAGGCAAATGGCTGCATGCAGAGCTGCATCTGGGCCAGAGTCTGATCCATTTCTCCGATGATTACGGGAAAGGCACCAAGACGGAAAATGTCAACATTATTATGGGGCTGGACAGTGAGGAACAGCTGCGCGGCATTTATGACAAACTGATTGCTGATGGCGGTCAAGTCCTGGTTGAGCTGCAAAAGACTTTCTTCGGCGCTCTTCATGGACAAGTTGCAGATAGTAAGAATAGAATTAGTTGGGTATTGAACTGTTTTGTTGCCAATTGACGGATGTCACAGAATGTAGTAAATTACAGTTATCCTAAACTAAAGGGGAAATTTTGATGTTGGTGAGCGTTCTTAACTAAGCAATTTCATATTACCTGAACAATTAGCTGCGCCAGGTATCGGATTAGGCGATACGTGTGCTCTGTTTGAGTCTGTCCCGCGACATGCTCTGGTTGTTGAAGGTGAATGATTTAGTTAAGAACACACGAAGCGTCACGATGGCCTCTTTACGGCTGTTGTTCTCTTTGTAATTAACCGTGCTCTTGCAGCACGGTTTTTTCTGTTTTCAGAGACAACACCATATAAATGAGGGCAAGGACTGCCGTAGTGGCAGTCTTTGCCCTTTTTTGCGTTAGGAACAATCACGCCTGATACATTCAGGTCGACAATAGAGGAGGAGAAACATTGAATCTGCAAAGTTTGAATACCCTTGAATACGAAGAGATCAAACAGGATTTGGCACGGCATGCAGTATCCTATGAAGGAAGAAGATATGTAAATGAGCTGGCACCGATGACTTACCTGCCGGCAATCCACCGGGCAATGGATGAAACGGATGAAGCCTATGAGCTGCTGGGAAGAGGGGCAAGTGTTCCGTTGCCTTCTCTGGAGGGAATCGAGTCGATCATGTCACTGCTGGGTACCGGATATATGTATAACGAGCAGGATCTTATGTCGGTATGCACCTTTCTGAACAGCTGCAGTCAGCTGCGCAAGTATATGGCCTCTAAGGAGCAAAGTGCACCGCGGATCGCCGCCTACGGAGCTTCTCTGCAGGAATTGAGGCATGTCAGAGAGGAAATTGAACGCTGTATCCGGTTTGGGGTCATAGAAGACCAGGCGAGTAAAGGGCTGGAGAGAGTGCGCAAGCGTCTGGCAGTAGCTAAAGAGAGGCTGAACAGGAAGCTGGAGAGCATTATGTCCAAGCACCAGTCTATCCTCCAGGAGAATCTGGTCAGCATGCGCGGCGGGCGTTATGTTATTCCTGTAAAACGCGAATATCACAAGCAGGTGAAAGGCTCAGTGCTGGATCAATCCACCAGCGGACAGACCGTCTTCGTCGAGCCTTATGATATAGCCGCCCTACAGGGAGAGCTGGAGCTGCTGGCTGCTGACGAGGCACGGGAAGAGGGAATGATTCTAAGCATGCTCAGCGGCATGGTGGAACAGGAGCAGGAAGCCTTGCGGGTCAATATCGATGTGACCGGCACGTATGATTTCATCTTTGCCAAAGCTAAGTACGCCCGCACACTTGGGGCGAGGAGAGTGGCTTTGAATGATCGTGGTTACTTGAGGATGAACGGCGGCAGGCATCCGAAGCTAAGGGATATGGTGCCGGTCAGTCTGGAGTTTGGCAAGGGCTATAAGTCTTTGATTGTAACAGGCCCCAATACTGGCGGGAAAACAGTTGTGCTCAAAACGCTGGGCCTACTTACCTTAATGGTGCATTCCGGAATGCTGGTTCCTGTAGAGGAGGACTGTGACTTTGCTGTATTCAGCGATGTAATCAGTGTTATTGGAGACGGACAGAGCCTGACGCAGTCGCTGAGCACCTTTTCTGCCCAGATGAAGAGCATTGAGGGAATGCTGCAGGATGCCGGCAAAGGGGTGCTGCTGCTGATTGATGAGCTGGCGGCAGGGACAGATCCCGGTGAAGGTTTTGCTCTCTCGATAGCTATTCTTGAGGAACTGAACCGCAAAGGGGCGAATATCATTGTCACTACTCATTTTAATGAGCTAAAAGTGTTTGCTGCTTCAACCCCGGGATTCCAGAATGCGCGGATGGAGTTCGATAAAGAGACACTCCGGCCGCTCTACAAGCTGACCATTGGCGAGGCGGGTGAAAGCTATGCGCTGCAAATCGCCGAGAAGCTGGGTATCCCGGGCAATGTTATTCAGCGCTCGCAGCAGCTTGTAGCCCAGCAGCGGGAACACCAGGGCGGGAGAGTGGTCTGGAGCAGCCCTAATGCCGGGCACACAGGGCACAAGACTGACGGAGTGAGAGTGTCCGTTGAATCGAATGAAGAGGACAAAGAGAGGACACAAGAAGGCGGAGAACAGATTGACTCTGCGGAGGAAGCAAACAGCAAGAAGCAGGCCGTAAGTTTTGAGGTAGGGGATGCGGTGTATGTCAGCTCCCTTGGAAGAACGGGAATTGTGTATGAGAAGCGAAATGACCTGGGAATGGTTGGGGTCATGATTCAAAAGCAAAAAATGCAAATAAATCACAAACGCCTGAAACCCTACCTCTCCAAAGCGGAGCTGTACCCTGACGATTATGATTTTGATATAATTTTCGAGAGCAAGGATACCCGTAAAAAGCGCAAGCTGATGCGAAAAAGACATGTTGAAGGCGTGACGATCATCCATACGGATGAGGAACAATAGGCATAAATTCTGAACGGAGGTCTGCCCCGAAAAGGCAGGCCTTTTTGTGTCCGCCGCACAAAGGTTACAAATATGGTCTTTTCTTTACGGAGAATATTGTATATCCTCTATAATGTGGTTTATCAAAACCGTGTTTTAAAAATTTTACGCATTATATGATATATATAGCTTAAATTGGAATGACATCTAAATTTTAATAATAAATTCAGTAAAATAAACATTAGAAAACGCTTCCATATAGGGTTAGAGGAACAGAAGAAAGGAAGGAATACATGCATAAACGTAAACTTGGCGGAATGCTGATGCTCATGGCTTTTCTACTTTCAGCATGCAGCGGTTTAGGCTTAAGCAATAATTCAAATACAATATCCTTCAGCAAAACGGCTGATGAAGCAAAGGCAGGGGGTACCGTTACCTATGGCTACACCTCTCCGTTCCAGGGATTGTTTGAACCCGCTTTTTTTGAAGGAGATGATGATTCCAATGTTCTTGATTTCATTACGGAGGCTATGTTTACCGTCGAGGATGACCTGACAACCGTACCGAATATTGCTTCCTGGCAGGAATCCGAAGATCATACCGTGTTCACATTCAGCATTAAACCCGGTGTCCGCTGGCATAACGGCGATGAGCTGACGGTGGAAGACTGGAAATTTGCACTTGAGACAATTGCCAGCCCTGACTACACAGGTTCAAGGTATTACAGCGTGGAAATGATTAAGGGAGTAGAAGATTATCATAGCGGAAAAGCGAAGGAAATCTCCGGAATCAAAGTCATTGATCCTTACCGGCTGAGAATTACGGTAAATGCCGCACGCGTGAATACAATTGACAATTTGTGGCCTTATCCGATGAACAAGAAATATTATAGCGGAGTGGCTGTTAAAGATATGCCGGAAAGTGATCAGGTGCGGAAAAACCCAATTGGCATTGGCCCCTTCGAGGTAACGCAAATTCAGCCGGGGCAGCTTGTGGAAATGAAGCGATTTGACCATTATCACCGGGGAAAGGCGTTGCTTGACGCTGTTGTATATAAGGTAGTGGATCCTGAGAGCCTTTCTCCCCAGTTCGAGGAAGGCATGATCGATATTGGAACGGTTCCGCGGGATAACTTTGCAGCCATAAAGGACTTGGATAATATTGAGGTTCTGCAGTCACCGGAGCTCTCCTACGAATACATAGGCTTCAAATTTGGACATTGGGATGATGTAACACAACAAAATGTCATGGATAACCCCAAGTTTGCAGACAAGCGCTTGCGCAAAGCTATGTATTACGCACTGGACCGTCAAGGTATTATCAATAAATTCTCCAATGGGCTGGGAACGCTGATTGAAACTCCGGTCCCCAGTACAAGCTGGGCCAAAATTGCCGATTCAGAAATTATTACCTATCCCTATAACCCTGAACTTGCCAGGTCATTGCTTGATGAAGCGGGATATGTGGATGTGGATGGCGACGGCTTGCGCGAGGACCCCAAGGGAGCTAAATTCATCATTCACTATGATGCCATGAACGGCAGCAAGACCTCAGCGCCGCGCACGCAGGCGATTCTGCAGAATTGGCGGAAGGTCGGCCTAGATGTACAGCTAAACGGCGGAAGTCTGAAAGAGCTGAATACGTTCTACGAAGCGGTAGAGAACGATGATCCTTCGGTCGAGCTGTTTAACGGGGTATGGGGACTAGCCAGTGACCCGGATCCGTCAGGCTTGTGGCGCTCATCGGATCTGTGGAATTATTCGCGCTGGTATTCAACACGCAGCGAAGAACTGATCCGTGAGGGTGTGGGCACCAAATCGTATGACAAGGAGCATCGCAAGCAGGTGTATTATGAGTGGCAGAAGCTGATTAACGAAGAGGTTCCGATGATCTTTTTTGCCGAACGGGCCAATATTACTGCTGTTAATCATCGACTTCAGGGCGTAAGAGTGAATGCTATAAGCAATATTGTGGAGCCGCAGAAGTGGTGGATTAAGGATATCGATTAGACATTTGAGACCGCAAAAACCGCATCCCAAGAGATCGCGGAGGTTGCGGTCTTTTGGTGTTAAAGCCTAAGCTGTCAGCAGGTTTTTAAATATTTATTTGTCAAGCTGCATAACAAAATAGAGTTTTGCTCGTCATATACTTTATGGATTACAAGTTGCTGCAGCACAAATGATGTCGGTATTTGTTGTTTCTTTTTATGCGTCAAGTGATTACAATAGAAATATTGTTTCTGTGTCAAAGTTGTTTTCCAGGTTTATTCAACAATTAGATTGACCCTAATTCCTGAAAGGGGGAACACTAAGACTGAATAGGGGCAGAGAGCATGTTCAACAAAAGACACCCAGTCATGACTGTCTGGTAAGCAGCAGGCAAGCATTGTAAATAGATCTTCAAGCAATCCTGTGTATATTCCACCATAAAGAAGGAATCCAATGATGAAAAAGAAAAAAATGAAAAAAAGGTATATTGCCCTTATAGCACTTGTAGTCATCCTCGCCGGGGGTTTTCTGTTTCAAAAACAGCTGGCCGTCGTGGCTTTTGATCTTTTCCTGTCAGACCGGGTCGAAAAAACATTGGCGGAAGAATCTTATCAGCCGCTGAATGACAACAAAGTCAAACCGGAGCCGGTTGTTTATAAAAGCGACCCGTTCTCTCTCATGCTTCTGGGTACGGACCAGCGTGAAAATGAAACGGCGCGTTCCGATACGATGATCTATGCGGTCATTCGTCCAGAGGATTACAAGATGCTGCTCATTTCCATACCGCGTGATACGTACACCGAAATCATCGGGCATAATGACAACAAGAAAGACAAAATCACACATGCTTACGCATTTGGCGGCCAGCAAATGGCTAAGGATACGCTGGAGGCGCTGCTGGGGCACGATATTCAATATTATGCCACAATTAATTTCCAAGGCCTCAAGGATGCGGTGAATGCCATTGGAGGCGTACCGCTGCCGATTAAGAAGGATATCGTAAACAAAGGCAAGGATCATGAGAAATTTACGATTGAGGGCGGCAAACCGAACTACGATGGGGAAGAAGCACTCAATTATACCCGTTACCGGGAGGACAGTGATTTTAACCGGACCAAGCGGCAACAGGTCTTTATTGATGTGGTTGCGAATAAAATGTTATCAATCAGTCAAATCGGCAAGATCCCTGAGCTGCTGGACATTATGGGTGAAAATTTCAAGACCGATATCGAGCCGTCCACCATTATTAGCCTGGCCAAGAAATTCATGAGCGGCAAAGACATGGATATTTCCAGCTTTACCGTGATGGGTGAAGGGGAGCGTATCAACGGATTGTATTACGATATCATTGATGAAGAAGACTTGAAGGAAGCGAAGGCCTTGATCGACAATTGGATGAGTGCCAGCACACCGGTTGATCAGCTGATTGAGCCGGGCAAAGCGGAGAACGCGCTGGAGCCTAAGGCTACAGCTCAAGCACAATAGAACGGTCAGGACCAATATAATATCCTTAAAAAAGCAGCAGCCATGTGCAAGGTTAGTGGCTGCTGCTTACTGTCTTCATGGTATAATGAGATGGAACTTATTGCTCGCGTAGGCGTATAACTACAATGGCCCTGTAACAAGGGGAAGGTAAGTGTTAATTCCTTCGGAACTCTTTGAGGAGGATCAAGAGATGAATATTGCGTTTTTTTTACTTCCGAAGCAGGAGGTCGCGTGCGTGACACTGGATTCAACGCTGCGGCAGACTCTGGAACGGATGGAATTTCACCGCTATACTGCTGTACCGATCCTGAACCGGAACGGGGAATATGCCGGAACCGTAACAGAAGGCGATTTGCTCTGGTACATGAAGGACTCGGGCGGGGCGGTTACGTTTGAAAATGCTTCAAAATATTTGCTTAAAGATGTGCCGCTGCGGATGAACAATCTGCCGGTATCGATCGACGCCGATATGGAGGATTTGATTAATCTGGCCAAGGTGCAGAACTTTGTGCCGGTGGTCGACGATATGAACCGATTTATCGGTATTGTCCGCCGGAGTCAAATTATTGAATATTGTGAGAAGGTTGTTTCGCGGCAATCGCAGGAATCGTTATAATTTATTGATGCATCAGATGCAAATGCAGCAAGGCCTGTATTTCCGGCAACAAACGGAATGCGGGCCTTTTTTGAAGAGGGATGGCCCGTAGAAGCGGTGTTAACGGGCCTATTGTCTGAAGACAAGCAGGGCTCTTTCCGGGGGGCTGACGTCCCGTGTGGCTGGGAAATATTTATGCTATAATGGAGAATAATGCTTTTTGCCGGAGGTTAAGAGACATGCCCAATGTGCCGAAGGATTTGGATGTGGCCAAACGCGCCAAGGTAATTGAGTGGTTAAAAACCGAAGTAATTGATCAAGTCTCAAGGCTGTTCAAGGCATTGTGGGAAGGCAGCACCGCCCGTGTGGGCGACAGTCTGGCCAGCCTGATTATGAGCTCATATATTCTGGGGCGCAGACTGGGTATTCCCTATCGAGAGCTGGATGATTTATTAATCGAAAAGCTTAGAAAGCACAGGCAGGAAGGGCATCAGCTTGAAGAATGGTACCAGGATATATCTGCGTTAGAAGAACATATGCGTAAGAGGTGAATACTGTTGAAATTTCGCTGGACATCTGTGGCATGGAGCATCGTCTACTTGCTGCTGCTGCTATCCTTATCAACCCCGCTGCTCATTATCACTACCCTTTTCTTGATTATTCCGGCTGTAGTGCTATTCACTACTCTGAGTACTAAACAGTTTATTGTACATCTACTGCCAGTACTGCTGATTGTAGGCCTGATTACGCCTGTTTACGTAGTGTTAGCGCTCTATTTCTTAATCCCGGCAATAGTTATGGGACGATGGTACAAGAAACGCGCTTCGGCGCTGTCCACCATCCTTGCGGGAACCGTTACGATTTTAG
This sequence comes from Paenibacillus paludis, assembly GCF_042610515.1. Lineage (NCBI taxonomy): Bacteria > Bacillati > Bacillota > Bacilli > Caryophanales > Paenibacillaceae > Paenibacillus > Paenibacillus paludis. The sequence continues at coordinate 411,846 of NZ_JBGJZP010000004.1, read as the reverse complement.
GTGAGTTTCTGCTGCTGCTGGTCATCGGTACGGCGCTGTTCAATTTTGATCTCTCCAGTTATGTCAATGATATGATGCAGATGGTTACGTCCCCGCTCTCTGATCTGGGCACGGGCAATCCGCTGATGACCGAGTTCAATCTTACATCTGAGGATGTAAATACAATCAGTCATATGACCATACAGGTTATTCCTATGACGCTGATTCTGAGCTCATTTATGATGGCTGTAATCACCCACTCCATTGTCCGCCCCATCCTTAACAGCATGGAATATGCGGTTCCCAAGCTGAAGCCTGCGCGTGAATGGAGACTTTCAAGATCATTTATCTGGTACTATCTGTTGGGAGTCGTAATTAACCTGCTGTTTGGCAATTCAGACAACAGCTTTATGCTGATGATCTCGGCCAATCTGCTGCCATTGCTGCAAATTGTATTTAAAATCCAGACTATCGGATTCCTGTTCTTCGTGGTCTACGAGCGTAAATGGAGCAAGATTGTGGCGATACTGCTGGCACTGCCGGTTATTTGGCTGCCGGGATTATGGATTATCGGTATTATCGATATGGCGTTCCCACTGCGAGAGCTAGTGAAGAAATCGAAACGATAGGGTGAGAGCTCATGCCTAAATTTCTGCAAAGACGCTGGCACGGCTATCATACCGTATGGGCGTTCCTGCTGCTGCTGGTCCTTATTATAGTCGTCAGTATCTATAACTGGGCTCTGGGGATTGCCAGCCTGTTTCTGGCCGGCACTTTATGTTTCTCCATGCTGCAAGCGGAGATCTCATTCCGGCGCAACCTGGTGGAATATATCAACGGGCTTTCTTTCCGCATCAAGCGGGTGGAAGGTGAGGCGGTCAGCATGCTTCCGCTCGGCATTATCCTGTATAGCGAAGACCGCACGGTGGAGTGGAACAACCGCAATGCCGGGGATATCTTTTCCCGGAAGTCCCTGGTAGGCGAAGCGCTGCAGGAGCTGCTGCCTGAGGTGATGTCCTCTCTGACGGGAAATGTGCCGGTCAAGCGGGACCCGGCCAAAGAGGGCGTGCTCAAGGACATCAGACAGGAAATTTCAGTGGATGACCGGTATTATCAGGTTGTGGCCATACCCAGCGAGCGTCTGCTCTATTTGTATGACATTACCGAGCTTGTGGTTCTGCGGGAAAGGTATGAAGAAGAGAAGCTGGCCATCGGTATTGTGATGATGGACAATCTCGATGAAGCAGCCCAAGGCATGGATGATCAGCAGCGCACTTCGCTGATCGCCAAGGTAGCCAGTGAGATTACGGAGTGGAGCAAGCAGTTTGAAGTATACTTGCGGCGGTTGTCCTCAGAGCGCTACCTGATGCTGCTGAATCACCGCAGCCTGCAGGCGCTGGAAGAGAGCCGGTTCGTTGTACTCGACGAAGTGCGCGAAATGACGGCCGACCTCAAGGTGCCGATGACGCTGAGCATAGGCCTTGCCTATGGTTCAGAGTCCGCCAGTGAGCTCGGAGCGCTGGCGCAATCCAGTCTGGACATGGCGCTGGGCCGCGGCGGGGATCAGGCAGCTGTTAAGGCGGGCCAGAGGCTCTCCTTCTATGGAGGCAAGAGCAACGCGGCGGAGAAGCGCACGAGAGTCCGGGCGCGGGTCATTGCGCATGCGCTGCGTGACCTGATGCAGGAGAGCGACAGAGTGCTGATTATGGGTCACCGGGTCCCCGATATCGATGCCGTAGGGGCCGCTATTGGGCTGCTTAAGGCGGCACAGATGTACAATGTGGAAGCTAACATCGTGATGGAGACGCCTAATCCGTCCATCACTAGAATGATGGAGCAGATCCGCCGCGATGATGAGCTGTACAAAACCTTTGTTACTACAGAGCAGGCACTCCAGATGATGACTGAACATACGCTGCTGATTGTCGTGGATACGCACAAGGCCTCCATGACGATGGAGCCGCGTCTCGTGCAGTACGCCAGCCGCATTGTTGTTGTTGACCATCATCGCCGGGGTGAGGAGTTCATTAATGATGCGGTGCTGGTCTATCTGGAGCCCTATGCCTCCTCCACCTGCGAGCTGGTAACAGAGCTGCTGCAGTACATTCATGACAAGATTAAGCTCAGTCCGCTGGAGGCTACCATGCTGCTCGCGGGAATTACGGTCGACACGAAGCATTTCGCGTTGCATACCGGCTCGCGAACCTTTGAAGCGGCAGGGTTTCTGCGGCGGATCGGCGCGGACACGATCCTTATCCAGCGTATGCTGAAAGAGGATTTGCAGGAGTACATTTCCAAAGCGGAAATTATCAAACATGCCCGGATGGTGTATGATCATATTGCACTCGTTGTAACCTCACCGGGAATGAAAATTCCACAGCTCTTAATTGCCCAGACAGCGGATACGCTGCTTGGAATGACGAATGTGGTGGCTTCATTCGTGATCAGTGAGCGGCCTGACGGCCTCATCGGCATCAGTGCCCGGTCACTCGGACGAATGAATGTGCAGGTGGTCATGGAGAAGCTCGGCGGCGGAGGGCATTTGTCCAACGCAGCGGTGCAGCTCGAGGGAACATGCAAGCAAGCAGAAGCCAGACTAATGGAAGTTCTGGCTGAAATTGAAGCGAAAGAGGGGCTATTCGAATGAAGGTCATTTTTATAAAGGATGTTAAAGGTCAAGGCAAGAAGGGGCAAGTGAAAGAGGTATCGGAAGGCTATGCAGCGAACTTCCTGCTGCCGCGCGGCTTGGTACGCCCGGCCACAGACGGCAATGTGAAAACTCTGGAGAATCAGGCAGCAGCCGAGCAGCGCCGCAAGGACCAGGAGAAAGAGGAAGCGCAGCAGCTGGGTAAGAAGCTGGACGAGCTGACGCTGACCCTGAAAGCAAAATCGGGTGAAGGCGGCCGTCTCTTCGGCGCTATTACAAGCAAGCAGATCGCCGAAACTTTGGTGGAAACACAAGGGATCGTAATCGACAAGCGTAAAATTGAGCTGAGTGATCCCATTCGCCATGTAGGTACGTTTCAGGTAAGTGTGAAGCTGCATACTGAAGTAAAGGCTAACCTTACGGTGCAGGTAACGGAGGAGTAAGATGGGTGGAGATCTCTTTTTCGATCGGATTCCCCCGCAGAACCTGGAGGCAGAGCAGGCTGTAATCGGTGCTGTTCTGCTGCAGGATGAAGCGCTGGTTACCGCGATGGAGCGGGTGAATACCGAAGACTTCTACGATAAACCGCATCAAATGATTTTTGAGGCGATGGTGCAGCTCGGAGAAGAGAGCCAGCCGATTGATCTGGTTACGCTGACGTCCAGACTGCAGGACAAGGGACAGCTTGAGGATATCGGCGGTGTCAGCTATTTAGCTAAGCTGGCGCATGCAGTGCCGACTGCGGCCAACGTGGAATATTATGCGCAGATTATTGAAGAGAAGGCGATGCTGCGGCGGCTGATCCGTACAGCGACGCAGATCGTCAGTGAAGGGTACACCGGCGGTGAGGATGTCGCCGATATGCTGAGCGATGCCGAACGGCGGATTCTGGAGATCTCCAACCGCCGGAGCGGCAGCGGCTTCATCGCCATCCGCGATGTGCTCATGCAGGTGTTCGACCGCGTGGAGCTGCTTCATCAGAATAAGGGGGGCACCTCCGGGATTCCCACCGGCTTTGCCGACCTTGATCATATGACCAACGGCTTCCAGCGCAATGACCTGATTATTGTGGCCGCCCGTCCATCCGTAGGGAAGACGGCATTCGCACTGAATATTGCCCAGAATGTAGCGGTTCGTGCCAAAGAGACCGTAGCCATCTTCAGTCTGGAAATGTCGGCGCCGCAGCTGGTACAGCGTATGATCTGCGCGGAAGCCAACCTCGATGCCAACATTATGCGTACCGGTGATTTCAAAAGTGATGATGATTGGTCGAAGCTTACGATGGGGATTCAGTCCTTATCGGAAGCAGAAATCTATATTGATGATACTCCCGGGATCACGGTTACAGATATCCGGGCGAAATGCCGCAGGCTCAAGAAGGAAAAAGGCCTCGGCATGATCGTCATCGACTACTTGCAGCTGATTCAGGGCCGCGGCAAGGGCGGGGAGAACCGCCAGCAGGAGGTCTCCGAGATTTCCCGTACCCTGAAGCAGATTGCCCGTGAGCTTGATGTTCCGGTCATTGCCCTTTCCCAGCTCAGCCGGGGTGTGGAGCAGCGGCAGGACAAGCGTCCGATGATGAGTGACCTTCGGGAATCCGGTTCCATCGAGCAGGATGCCGATATCGTCGCCTTCCTGTATCGTGATGACTACTATAACCAGGATACCGAAAAGAAAAATATCATTGAAATTATTATTGCCAAACAGCGTAACGGCCCTGTCGGCACTGTAGAGCTTGTGTTCCTGAAAAATTTCAACAAGTTCGTCAACTACGAGCGGGCACACTCTGAACCTTTTGCAGGGTAGATCATTTATTCACAATTCCCGAACGATTGCACATTTCCTTGTGTGATCGTTCGTTTTTATTTGACTTTAAAAAGTACCGCTGTTACACTGGTTATTGTGCTTTAGCGGGTTAAAACTGCTTTGGCGTCCGGAGGGCTGCGTACATAAGAACGCTGTACAGAGCCCATATTATGAAAAATAATGGTGCTAGCTTGCACCTACGGAGGAATGAATATGTCAACGGTAGTCGTCGTGGGAACACAATGGGGAGACGAAGGCAAAGGGAAGATCACGGATTTTCTGGCAGAGAGCGCAGATGTGGTCGCCCGGTATCAGGGGGGTAACAATGCCGGTCACACGATTCTGATTGACGGAAAGAAATTCAAGCTGAGCTTGATTCCATCAGGTGTATTTTATAAAGAAAAGACTTGTGTAATCGGTAACGGAATGGTTATTAATCCGGAAGCCCTGATCCAAGAAATTAATTATATTCATGAGAACGGATTTGACACCAAAAATCTGGTGATCAGTGATCGTGCCCATGTCATTATGCCATATCATATGCTGCTTGATGCCTTGGAAGAAGACCGTAAAGGCCCGAACAAAATCGGTACTACACGCAAGGGAATTGGCCCGGCGTATATGGATAAAGCGGCACGCAACGGAATCCGGATCGCCGATCTGATGGATGCCGAGGAATTTGAGCTGAGACTACGCCAATTAATGGAGGAAAAGAATCAGGTCATTACCCAGGTATATGGAGCCGAAGCCTTGAACGTGGAAGAAATTCTGGTCAAATATCTGGAGTATGCAGAAGTGCTTCGCGGTTATGTGACGGATACTTCAGTGGTTCTGAATGACGCTATAGATGCTGATTCCAGAGTACTGTTTGAAGGTGCACAAGGTGTAATGCTGGATATCGATCAAGGGACTTATCCGTTTGTTACATCGTCGAACCCTTCGGCTGGTGGTGTGTGTATCGGTTCTGGCGTGGGCCCTTCGAAGATCAAGCAGGTCATCGGGGTTGCCAAGGCCTACACTACCCGTGTTGGCGATGGTCCGTTCCCTACTGAGCTGAACGATGCTACGGGTGATTACATCCGTGAAACAGGCCATGAATATGGTACTGTAACCGGACGTGCACGCCGTGTGGGCTGGTTCGACAGTGTGGTTGTCCGTCATGCCCGCCGGGTCAGCGGAATTACCGGTCTGTCGCTCAACTCGCTGGATGTGCTTAGCGGCCTTGAGACGGTGAAGATTTGCACCGGCTATAAATTCCGCGGCGAGGTGATTACTCACTATCCGGCCAGCCTCAAAATGCTGGCTGAATGCGAAGCTGTCTATGAGGAGCTTCCAGGCTGGAGCGAAGACATCACCGGAGCGAAGACACTGGAGGATTTGCCGGCTAATACACGCAGATATGTGGAGCGGGTATCGGAGCTTACAGGCATTCCGATTGCCATCTTCTCCGTAGGACGCAACCGTGAGCAGACCAATCAGGTTCTGCCTATCTATATCTAAGTGATTCCTGTGAGTAAAGGGGCCCCCTATGTGGGTCTCTTTTTTTTGCGCTTCAACAATTATGTAATATTTTGGTTTCCCGGAGCCGGTTCTAGTCAATACTGGGAGGATGAAAGCAATAACGCACTGATCCTCCGGAGATTGAATATGAACAGGGCGCAAGGGAGTGATGAAGATGAAGATAGTAAGACGTGCACTTGGAGTCTGCCTGATTGTCGTACTGGCCAGCGCACTTTCGGTTCTGACCACGGCATTCGTCGTCAATACGTATATACAGTCGGTGTTGGCCAGTTTTGATATAAAGCTGGAGGGGCCGTCACCGGGCATCGGCGGTTTTATCAAGAGCCTCACGGGAATGGGAGCCACAGATAACGCCAAAAATGTAGCTGAGGATGTTAAAGATGCTCCCGGTGCAAAGAAAGACAGTAAAAGTGAAACGATGGACACACCAGAACAAAAAACGGAGAAGTCCGTGGAGGAAAAGGTGCCTGAGGATGCTTTGGCTGTAATGGGAGAGGCTTCCGGAGAGGAAGAACAAAGTGACAGTGCACTGGACCAGCAGCTGGTGATGACACCGGAAGCGATGGGTGAGCTCAAGGACAGTTTGCCCATGGATGAGAAATCCAATATTTTCAATATCCTGATGACCAAGCTTCCACAGGAGGAGATGCAGAAAATCTCAACGGCGATGGAGGATGGGTTGACGGAGAATGAAGTGAAGGAACTGCAGCAAGTCATTGCCAAGTATGTGAATCCTGATGAATATGACACATTAATGAAAATGCTTACACCAAATTCAACTGAGAGTACCACAAACTAAAAATTGTCATTTTTTGGACACCTTCTTGATGTTAAAATGTCAAAATCATGGAAGAAACCCGCGATTATCGCGGGTTTTGTCTTTGGGGTAAAGTTGAAATTTTTCTGCCGTCTATGGTACAGTAAAAAAGGACTATAAGGGGTTAATTTTTTGTAACCTTTTTAAATATAAGAAAAGTACGAATTTCACCTCATACTTTATGCTTATATTTTGGACGGAAACCAAATGCAGGTACACTAACGCACATAGTAAATAGATGCAGCAGCATATATAAAAGGGGTCGAATAACAAGGTTGGCCGCTTCTAAGCGGACTGAAAGGGAGAGTTTCATGAAAGGATTTAAGTTCATGCGCGGGATGGGGAAACTGCGGGACAAAGCAGAGACATCCGCAGAATTCAGCGCAGAAAGTCAAAAGGGCAGTTGTGCCTCTAGCGAAACTAACGTCTTTTATCAAGAAACCAAACCTCGGAGATTCCGGCGGTCCTGGATAGCAGCTTCTGCCGGTCTGGTGCTTCTGGCGACCTTTTCAATCGGGGTAGAGAAGAAATATGTGACCGCGAACACGGTAACCTATTATAAGGTGCTGGTTAAGGGTGAGGAAATCGGAAAGATCAGCGAGGAAACAGAGCTGGATCGGCTGTTCGAAGAGAAGCAGCAGGAATATCAGCTCAAGTATCCCGATTCAGTGATGGTGCTGCAAACAAGCGGCATTACGACAGAGGCGGAAAAAGCGTATAAACCGGAAATAGACAGTGCGGCTACGCTGGACAAGCTGGATGGCATGCTTAAAGCTTATGCAGTGGGTGTGCAGCTGACGGTGGATGGCAAAGCTGTGGGAATTGTCAAAGATCAGGAGACAGCGAATGCCGTCCTGCAGAGTGTGAAAGAACACTACGTTCCAGTTGCCGCGGTTTCAACGGGCACCCAGCTCAAGAGGACAGCAGCTACGCGTTCTGCGAAGGCGGCTGCACCGGCAAATGCAGACAAGGTAGAATCGGTTGCCATTCAGGAGGACGTTGCCGTTGTTCCTGTCAAGGCGGACCCCACCCAGGTGCTGAGCGTCGAGGAAGCGGTTGAGGTGCTCACCGAAGGGAAAGAGGAGCCGCTTGTTTATGCGGTTCAGGAAGGCGATACCGTCTCTGGGATTGCCAAACGTTTTGAGATTACGCAGGCTGATATTTTCCGCAACAATCCGTCGGTGAAAGAGCTGACCCTGCAAATTGGAGACGAGCTGCAATTGACCGTACCACAGCCAGAGCTTACTGTAGTGACCGTGGAGCAGGTATCGGAGCAGCTTGTCACTGAACCGGAAGTGATTGTCCGCAAGAGCGATGAGCTGGCAGCAGGCAAGAGCAAGGTTGTCCGGGCAGGACAGACCGGCCTGAAACAGATGCAGTACCGGGTGACCAAGGAAAATGGCCTCGTAGTGAAGGAAGAATGGATGGGCCAGACGGTTCTGAAGGCTTCCTTGCCTGAGGTGGTCTATCGCGGCACGAAGGTAGTCGGCGAAGGAACGGGCATGTTCGCCTGGCCGGTCAGCGGGGCAAGCCTCTCCAGCAGCTTTGGCCAGCGCTGGGGACGAAGCCATAAAGGAGTCGATCTCGTATCCGGCAACCGGACCATAACAGCTGCGGATGCCGGGACGGTTACTTTTGCAGGTGTACAGAGCGGCTACGGCAATGTGGTCATTGTGGATCACAAAAACGGATATGTGACCTACTACGGCCATCTGAGAAGCATCTCAGTATCTGTCGGCCAGCGGCTGGAGCAGGGAGCCGGCATTGGTGTTATGGGCAACACGGGGCGTTCAACCGGTACCCACCTGCATTTTGAGATCCGCAAGAACGGCACAGCGGTCAATCCGCTGAGATATCTGAAATAATCCATAGGTTATAATCAGCCGTCCGAGTTTTCGGGCGGCTTTATCTTTTAAAGCTAAAAATATATTGATGAACTGGATGAAAGTACATTTCTATCCCCACTTCGTAGGATGTGACGCCAGTGCAGGTATGTTAAAATAAGAGAATGAGTGATTAGTACGCTTAGAAAGGTGAAGCTGAGCATATGCAGATGGGAACGATTCTGGTAGTAGACGATGAACAGCCTATTGCTGATATATTAAAGTTTAATCTCGAAAAAGAGGGCTATGAGGTAATCTGTGCCTTTGACGGCAACAGTGCTGTGGAGCTGGCTCTGTCCAGACGGCCCGATCTGATGCTGCTTGATCTGATGCTTCCCGGCAAGGATGGCATGGATGTCTGCCGCGAAGTGCGCTCAGCGCATTTGGACATCCCGATCATTATGCTGACAGCCAAAGACGGGGAGATCGACAAAGTGCTGGGTCTGGAATTGGGTGCGGATGATTATGTAACCAAGCCTTTCAGCACGCGCGAGCTGCTGGCCAGAGTCAAAGCTCAAATGCGGCGCCAGCATAAGCCATCGCCGTCCGAAATGCTTAGTGAAAGAGCGGAGAGCAAACAGGGCGTCAATCATTTCGGCCTGTTCGTTGATACCGACATGTACATGGTTTATAAAGACGGAGAGCCGCTCGATTTAACACATCGTGAGTATGAGCTGCTCTATTATATGATTCGCCACGCCGGCAAAGTAATGACCCGGGAGCATCTGCTGCAGGCGGTATGGGGCTTCGAATATTTCGGGGATGTGCGGACTGTGGATGTCACGATCCGCCGGCTGAGAGAAAAAATTGAGGAGAATCCCAGCAAGCCGGAATATATCTTCACCCGGCGCGGACTCGGTTATTTGATGCATAGCCCCAAAAGCGGGGGGCTGTGATGAAAGGGCGGTCCTTTTTCCGGACGATTCAGGCCAAGCTTATCATTATTTACGTGCTGCTGATTCTGATCGCGATGCAGCTGATCGGTGTATATTTTGTCAGCTCGATGAAGAATTCACTAACCGATAACTTCACCAAAGATTTAAAGGCACGGGCAGAAATGTTGTCGATCCTTACGGCAGATAAACTAGGCAGCGAAGCCGGAACTGCCGGTGAAGAGACTGCAGTGGAGAGTCTGCGCGGAATGGTCAATAATCTGTATATCAGCGGAGCTGAAATTCAGGTACTGGATGCGAGCGGTAAAATTATTACGACATCTGTCCCTTCGCAAAATGATTATGTCGGGCAGCGGAACACACAAACCGTGGTCAGCCGTGCCCTGCAAGGCATCAGCGATAACGAGGAATATATCATTGCCGATGATAATGTGCGCAAGAAGGTGGTCGCCAAGCCGGTTCTCTCCGGCGACAAAGTGGTAGGCGCGATTTATATTGCTGCCGATATGAAAGATTTATACGCCACGATGAGCCGGATTAACAGCGTGTTCCTCTCCGGTCTGCTGCTGGCGCTCGCCCTGACGGCCGTTCTGTGTGTCATTCTCGCCCATACGATCACCCATCCTATCAAGGAGATGACCCGGCATGCCACAGCGGTTGCTGAGGGCCGGTTCAACCGTAAGATGCCTGTGTTCGGCAATGATGAAATTGGGCAGCTCAGTCAGGCGTTCAACTACATGACAGGAAGGCTCCGCGAAGCGCTGTCGCAGAATGAAGAGGAGAAGGAGAAGCTTGCTTCCATCCTGACCAATATGAGTGACGGCGTGGTAGCTACTGATGAAAGCGGCGTGGTGATTCTGATGAATACCCGGGCAGCAGATATGCTGGGAGCGGAAGGCCCGCTTCCGGAAGGGGCACCGCTCGATGAGCTGCTCGGTCTCGATCATGAGCAGTCGGGGTCGCTGGCGCAAGGCAACGCCCAATCAGCGATGCTTCATCTCTCGCCAATGGGCGGAGGCGATCCCAATATCGTCCGGGTCACCTTCACCCCGATTCACCGCCGTGAAGGCGGAGGGATTGCCGGAACCATTGCGGTGCTGCAGGATGTCACCGAACAGGAGAATCTGGAGGAATCGCGGCGGGAGTTCGTGGCGAATGTCTCGCATGAGCTGCGGACTCCACTGACGACGATCAAGAGCTATGTTGAGGCGCTTGATGATGGTGCGCTCGATGATCCGCAGCTTGCTGCGCGGTTTGTCGGAGTCATCCGCAATGAGACAGAACGGATGATCCGGCTTGTTACGGATCTGCTGCATCTCTCGCGGCTGGATTCGAGGGAATCGAGCCTGCGCATTCAGCAGACGGATATCTCCGAGATGCTGGAGGATGTGGCGGACCGCTTCTCCTTCCAGATTCGCCAGAAACGAATTCATATCAGCACAAGAGTGCGCAAGGAAGTCGCCACGGCCTGGCTGGACCGCGATCAAATTGATCAGGTGCTGGGCAATTTGGTCTCCAATGCGCTGAAATATACGCCGGAAGGCGGGACCATTCAATTGGAGGCACTCAAAACCGAAGATGGAATGCTGGCCGTTTCTGTACGTGATTCCGGGATTGGGATTCCCAAGAAGGATATCGAACGGATTTTTGAACGTTTTTACCGGGTTGATAAAGCCCGCTCGCGCAATATGGGCGGCACCGGACTCGGGCTGTCCATTGCCCGGGAAATTGTCAAAGCGCATGGAGGGTCAATTTCCCTGCAGTCAGAGCTTAATGAAGGCTCGCTGGTAACCTTCACACTGCCTCTGAAAGAGCAAAGGGGGAGTGTATTGTGAAGGAAACAATCAAGTCATGGATACTTGCCCTGCTCGTTTGCGGAAGTCTTGTAGAGAGCTATTATCTGATCTACCGGCTGCCGGGGAGCGACTCAGCGGTGATGTCAGAGAACTTGTATGTGAAGACAGATAATATGGGGCCCGAAGAAAAAGTTGAGAATCTGCTCTACCCTGATAAAATGATCATTCATATGGGGGAGGACAAGCATACGCTGTTTTATCCCGGCTCCACCTTCTATGACCTGATCATGAACCGGCTGAAAGGACGCGGGTTTGAGAGCTTTCAGCGGCGCTCGGTGCAGGATTTCGATTGGGACAAGATCCGCAGTGAGAATTCGGGCATTGAGCTGTCCTTCGGTGCCGGCATTCCGGTAACCTTGCTGCAGCGGGTAATGCAGCTTGCTCCCGATTCGCTGTTCCAGGGAGAAAGCATTGACCGGATCTGGATTTACAATGTTAAAAATGATTCCAAGGCACATGCCGTCTTTTTCAGCACTAGAGGTGATATCGTATATGAAGCGGCTAAGGCGGATTTGACTGTTCAGGACGTTCAGCAGCATGTGGATTTCGGTATGAATTGGACGCCATATACCGCAGTGAATGGCGATTATTATGTGCCGGAAGAAAAAATATCGCTGGTTGAGGTGGAAATTCCCTCCGGCATGTACACCATTGAACAAATGCAGAACAATCTATTCTTTGATGCCGGCAGCACCAGATATATTCCAGAGAAGGATGGCTCAAAGATTTATACAGACAGCAAACGCAGCCTGCAGGTTGATCAGGAACAGAACTGGATGAGCTATAGCGATCCGGCTGCACTTCCTGCGGGTGAAAGTACACCTGCGAAGGATGCCCTGGAAGCGGTGGATTTTGTCAACAAGCATGGTGGATGGAACGGTACATACCGTCTGGCATCAACGGAGGAGGGCAACCAGGAGCGGACCGTTTCCTTCCAGCAGTACTACGGTTCTTATCCGATTATGAGCAAGCCGAAGCTGCAGTATGGCGCTATTAACCTGGAGTTGCAGCAGGGCACAGTATCCTCCTATGAGCGATCGCTGATGTATACAGAAGAGGGAAAAGCCGTTAAACAGGTTGTGGAGCTTCCCGGTGGCGATGAGCTGCGGGCTAAGCTGGCCCAATTCAGCGAAGCTTCGCCTGTGAAGGATTTGACCCCGGCCTATGTTGCTTCAGTAAACGGGGAGAAGCTGAAGCTCCTACCGGTATGGCGGGTGACGCTCCGTGACGGCACTTTCCTTACACTGAACTAGAGTAATAGACGCGCGGGAATTCACACGACGAAGCAGAATCAACGAAGTGAATGCTCACAAACGAAGCGGATGCTTCCGAAGCTAGTTTGTTCGAGGTAGATTCAATGAAGTAAATGCTCACAAACAAAGCGGATGCTTCCGAAGCTAGTTTTGTTCGAAGCAGAATCAACGAAGTGAATGCTCACAAAACTTTAAGGAGGAGCGGTATGGACTGGGGAAGAGCCAAAAATGTGCTGATTTACGCCTTTCTGGTATTGAATCTGCTGCTTTGTTATCAGCTCTGGATGGACTTGCGCGATCAGGCCAGTGCCAATCTGGATTTCACTTCCCTGTCCGCAGAAACGCAGGCGGTGATGGAACAGAAGGGGATTCGTGTGTTGTGTCCCATTCCGGCTGCCACTCCGCAGCTGCCCGATATCACTTACCGCTACTCCGGGGAAGAGCAGAATGAGGAACCGGTTGAACTGAAGGTGCCGATAGACAGCAAGCTGATTTATTCATCATTTGCCGAACTGAGCAGTTCACTGGCAGACCAGATCACAGACATCGCCAATTATCGCTTTGATTCTCAGGAGAGCGAGGTAGGCAAATTTGTACTTCATCCACTGGTCGACCATAAATGGTCTTTGTTCAGAGTGCGGCTTGAGCTGATCAACAGTGATCAAAAAATTGTGGCCTACCGTTGGCCGAAGATTGAAATCGGAGCTACAAGCAGTGACGAAGATATCCAGAAGGTGCTTCCGGCCTCACAGGCACTCAGCAGCCTGATTGAGAAATATTTTCCGGCGGATTCGGTAGTTAAAGAGATTGAGCTTGGCTATTATGGGGAATTGTTCAACTCTGAAAGCCAGGTGGCTTCGCCAATGTGGCGCTTTATGCTGGAGAACGGCAACGCCTATTACGTCGATGCCATCAGTGCGGACATCATCAGTCCGAAGACAACAGAGTAGAAGGAGCAGGAGAGAGATATGGGGATTTCATTTACGGTACTGTCCAGCGGTTCTACCGGCAACGTAACAGTGGTGCGAAACGGGGAAACGGCGCTTATGATCGACGCGGGCCTCAGCGCCAAACGGATCGACGAGCTGCTCGCGATGCGTGAGATGACGGGCAAGGAGATAGACGGAATACTGGTTACGCATGAGCACTCGGACCATATCAAGGGACTTGGAGCCATGGCCCGCAAATACGATCTTCCGATCTACGCCAACTCCAATACCTGGGGGGCGATTGAGAAGGGGATCGGCACTATTGCCGAGCATAACCGGATTATTATGGAGACCGGACAGCACAGGGATTTCGGCAGTCTGCGGGTAGAGTCATTTGCAATCTCCCATGATGCGGCTGAACCGGTAGGGTACAATTTTTATGACGGCAAGGAGAAGCTTTGTGTTGCTACGGATCTTGGGTATGTCAGTGATAAAGTGCGGACGGCGATTGCCGATTCGGATGTGCTGGTACTGGAGGCCAACCACGATATAGAGATGCTGAGAATGGGGCGTTATCCGTGGAATACGAAACGGCGGATTCTGGGCGATTTAGGCCATCTCTCCAATGAGGCGGCGGGAGCGGCACTAAGCGAGATTCTTACCGGACGGACCAAACGGACCTATCTGGCTCACTTAAGCCGGGATCACAATATGATGGATTTGGCCAAAATGTCGGTGCGCGGGGCAATGGAAGACCGGGGCTGCTTCTTCAGAGACAGTGAGTTCAGATTGTGCGATACCTATTATGACCAGCCTACGCCGTGGGATAAGGTGAGCCAGTCATAAGCTGGTCTACCTCCGTAATTTTACGTTCCAATTCTTGGCGTGAGAAAAGCCCTTTATCAATCAGCAGCTCGATCATGGCGCTTTGAACCAGGATCAGATGATAGTGTTCATCCTTCAGGTCACCGAGTTTGCCGATAAATTGAACCAGATCCATACTTGTTGAAAAAGATTCCATATTTATTCCTCCTTCTGAGCTAAATGAAAGCTGATCTGTAAAAAATTTGTAGGGTTTTTGCGTCAGAAAAAACGTGGGTGCTAGCCCTGCCTGTGATACAATCATAAAGAGCAGAATTAAGCCTGAGTTTAAATAGTACTTCTATTATTGTAGTCTTTTAAGTTGGAAAATATTCCGGATTGAAGCTTATCCTTTTTTAATATGTTGCAAGAATAGGAGACCCCTTGCGCTTATAACACACACATTTGTGGTGAATGAATGAAGTGAAACCTTTTAGAGCTTTCAGGAGTCTAAGAGATAAAGCGGAGAGCTCGGGCGTGGTTGCTTGGCGTTCAGGTTATGGATGCAGTGGCAATAGAGGGGAGAGGATGTAACGGTGGGACTGTTTGATGATGATTTTTATTCAACCAAGGTACCGCGGCGCGAAGGCAGAGGGCAGGAACCCTCTAAGGTCTTAACGAGCCGGAATTGGTCTGCCCGCAAATCACGGCGGAGCCTGGCAACTTGGCAGGTGTCTGTCATTAGCTCAGTGATCAGTGCGGTGGTTGCAGTGCTTCTGTTCAGTCTGGCTACAGGTCAGTTGACACAGGAGAAGGCGGAGCAGCCGAAAGTGATTGAGAAGGTGACTGCAAGCAGCGGTGACCCGTATGAACGGATTGTTCAGGCTGCGGCTCTTGTCCGACCGGCCGTTGTGAGCATAATTAATCATAAAGAAGATAACAAGGAACTTAACATTCTCGACGAGTCGGCACTTGGCTCGGGAGTGATCTATAAGAAGGACGATAACAAGGCCTTTATTATTACCAATAATCATGTGATCGAGGGCTTCGGCAAGCTGGAAGTGGTTACGGTAGATGGTGAGACACGCAAGGCAACACTTGTGGGTACGGATAAAGTAAGTGATATCGCAGTGCTCTCCATTGATGCTAAAGGCATTACCACAGTAGCCCAGATTGGTGATTCCTCCAAGCTGCGGTTTGGGGAGACGGTCATTGCTATCGGCAATCCGCTGGGACTCGGCGATAGCTTGACCTCGGGGATTGTCAGCTACACAGAACGGACCATTCCCGTATCACTGAACCAGGACGGTGTCTATGACTGGGAACAGGAAGTCATTCAGACGGATGCTGCAATTAACGAGGGCAACAGCGGAGGCGCGCTGGTCGATCTGAACGGCAAGGTGATTGGTATTAATACAATGAAGATTTCCGATACAGGCGTGGAGGGACTTGGCTTTGCCATCCCGGCCAATCATGTTATGGAAACGGCGGGTGAGCTTGAGGCTAACGGGAAGATTGCCCGCTCTTATCTGGGAGTGTATTCCGTAGATTTGAATAACCCTTATGTGCCGCTCGCAGAAGACCAGCGCAAGGAGCTTAATCTGCCAACGACCGTTAAAGACGGAGTAGTTGTGCTGGATGCGGTAGGGCCGGCCAAGGATGCAGGACTGCAGTTCAATGATGTGATTACCAAGTTTGACAATGAACCGATCACATCGACCCTTTCGCTGCGCAAGTATCTGTATGATCACACCAAAATCGGAGATGATCTGAAGATTACTTATTACCGCAACGGAGAGGTAAAACAGGTGACGGTGAAACTTCTTGAAAAACAAAAGGAATAAAAGCGGCGTCAGCCGTATATAATAATGTGGCAGTCAAGATAAGCGAGACGGCCCAGCCGTCCTTATTATAAAATTAAGGACGGCATCCGTTTCGAAGTCAAATCATCTGGGTATATTACTTAATATGGATGCAAATCCCCCTTTTTATAAAGACTGGTAGCCCTTACATTGGGAACAACACCTTATAAGGGGAAATACGGATATATTCGGATGTTGGCTTGCCTTTGTAACTCCGGTGTGGTAACATGAGATTAATCATACATTTGATACCTAATTCTCGTATTGAAAAGGGCTGTCAATGCAAATACAACCTTTTTCAATGTGTGAATTTTTTCTTTGTTTGAAGATAAAAAGAACATATTAATTTAAATTTGTGGAGGTAACACACATGCAAACAGGTACAGTTAAATGGTTCAACGCAGAAAAAGGATTCGGTTTCATCGAAGTTGAAGGCGGAAGCGACGTATTCGTTCACTTCAGCGCAATCACTGGCGACGGCTTCAAAACTTTGGACGAAGGCCAACGCGTTGAATTCAACGTTGTTCAAGGCAACCGCGGACCACAAGCCGAAAACGTTGTAAAACTGTAATAATAGAAGCACCGTCCCCGCTTTTGCAAGTTGGGACGGTCTTTTTTTATAAGATCAACTGCTATATCATCATGAAACCACAACATGATCTTGAAGTAGAGCAACTGCAAATGAAGGATTTGTAAGCATCTTAGAAAGAATATAATTGGATGCTTTTTTACTTGTTTCTCAACTTGTAACATAAAGGAAGGGAGGAACGGCAATGAACTACCGGAAGAAGCCTTTAGAGGAAGTACCGGAAGAAAATACCGCAATTTGGGCCTGTACCAATGATGGATGCAACGGATGGATGAGGGATAATTTCGCATTTGAACATGCGCCTTCTTGCCGTCTCTGTCATGCCCCAATGGTTCGCAGCATGAAGATGCTGCCGCAATTGCTTAATTCTAATGGCGATCTCAAATCGCTGAAGAAGGGTATTTCGATTACCTAACCAATGCCTTTATGAGTCAAGCTTTCTATAGAACGACGAACAAATCCAAGACGGTAAAACCGTCTTATTTTTTTTGCTTTCCGAACGTAATATTGTGATATTTGTCACAAATTTATTGTTTTTTAGGCCGAATCCGGGTGTATAATGTGATAATTATCACACTTTAAGCCTTAAATTTTTGACAGAATAGACATAACGAATGGGGAGAAGAAAGGGGAAGAAACATGGATACAGTTATGCTGTCGCGTATACAATTTGCGTCGACGACGATCTTTCATTACTTCTTTGTACCGGTATCTATTGGACTTGCACTCTTGATCGCGATCATGGAGACGATGTATGTCCGAAAAGGCAACGATGAGTACAAAAGAATGGCGCAGTTTTGGGGAAAGCTATTTCTCATTAACTTCGCAGTAGGGGTAGTAACAGGGATATTGCAGGAATTCCAGTTCGGAATGAACTGGTCCGATTATTCCCGCTTTGTCGGGGATGTATTTGGGGCTCCACTTGCGATTGAAGCGCTGCTGGCGTTTTTCCTGGAGTCTACTTTTATCGGCTTATGGATTTTTGGCTGGGACAAAGTCTCCAAGAAGATTCATTTACTGTCCATCTGGATGGTAGCGCTGGGAACGATGTTATCGGCATTCTGGATTCTCGCAGCCAATTCTTTTATGCAGCACCCTGTTGGTTTTGCGATGAATAATGGCCGGGCCGAAATGAATGATTTCCTGGCTTTGATTACAAACGGACAATTGCTGGTGGAATTCCCGCATACGGTGCTCGCGGCTTACGCTACAGGGGCATTTCTGGTAACGGGTATCAGTGCCTATAAAATGCTCAAGAAGCAGGATGTGCCTTTCTTTAGAAAATCGTTCGAAATTGCGGCGATTGTCGGCATTGTCTCCTCCATGGGGGTAGCCGTTGCAGGTCATGCCCAAGCGCAGTATCTGGTAGAGACACAGCCGATGAAGATGGCAGCTACGGAAGCCCTTTGGGAGGACAGTGGTGACCCTGCGGCTTGGACAGCCAGTGCTTTTATCGATCCTGACAATAAATCAAACTCCGGGGAAATCAAGATTCCTTATATGCTGAGTTTCTTGTCCTACAGTAAGTTCTCCGGTGAAGTTAAAGGGATGAACACGCTGCAGGCAGAATATGAACAAAAGTACGGCCCGGGGGATTATATCCCGCCTGTTCGTACGACTTTCTGGAGCTTCCGGATCATGGTGGTCGCAGGCACGCTGATGATTGTGCTCGGCATGTATGCGATGTATCTGATGTGGCGCAAAAAGATGGAACGTCCGAACACCTGGTTTATGCGGTTCATGTTCTGGGGGCTGCTGCTTCCGCCAATTGCCAATACTGCAGGCTGGATCATGACAGAGATCGGACGTCAGCCTTGGACGGTATTCGGATTAATGACGACAGAAGACAGTGTGTCTCCTAATATATCGGCTGGACAGGTGCTGTTCTCGGTGATCTCCTTTACGGCGATCTACGCTATTCTGGGAGCGGTACTGATCGGATTGTTCATCAAAGTTATCAAAAAAGGCCCTTATGCCATGGATAACGATCACGGTGAGTCGCATGATCCATATAGTAAGGAGGGATCGCATGCTTTCTCTTAATGAATTGTGGTTTGTGCTGATTGCGGTATTATTTATCGGATTTTTCTTCCTGGAAGGCTTCGACTTCGGCGTAGGAATGGAAACGCAGTTCCTGGCCAAGAATGATACGGAACGCCGGGTGCTAATCAACTCGATCGGGCCGTTCTGGGATGCGAATGAGGTATGGCTGCTGACGGGTGCGGGCGCGATGTTCGCTGCTTTCCCCAACTGGTACGCAACGCTGTTCAGCGGATTCTATATCCCGTTTGTCTTTGCCCTGCTGGCGCTGATTGCCCGCGGTGTCGCCTTTGAATTCAGAGGCAAACGCGATTCACTGGCCTGGAAAAGAACCTGGGACGCCTGCATCTTCTTCGGCAGCTTCCTTCCGCCGTTCCTGCTGGCAGTAGTGTTCGCGAGCTTCATCAAGGGGTTGCCGATTGACGGTGACATGCAGATGTATGCCGGATTCTTCGACATCGTGAATGTGTATACCGTAGTCGCAGGGATTACTGTAGTGCTGCTTTGCCTGGTGCATGGTTTGATGTTCACTACGCTCCGTACGGTTGGCGATCTGCAGGTTCGTGCGCGCAAGCTGGCGCAGAAGTTATTGTTCCCGCTGGCTGCGCTGCTGGTTGCTTTTGTAATTATGACTTACTATATGACAGATGTGTTTGAACAACGTGGTGCATTGCTGCTGGTATTAGTGATTCTAGGCATTGCCGCCTTCGTTCTGTCCGGCTATTTCATGACCAAGAAGAAGGACAGCTGGGCATTCGGGATGACCGGAGCGGTTATGGCTTTGTCGGTGATGTCGATATTTGTGGGACTGTTCCCGCGGGTTATGATCAGCTCTATTGATGAGGCGTTTAATCTGACGATCACCAATGCGGCTTCGGGCCAGTATTCACTGAAGGTGATGTCGATTGTAGCGCTGACGCTGCTGCCGTTCGTGCTCGGTTATCAGATCTGGAGTTATTTCATCTTCCACAAACGGGTTCACGAGAAGGAGCATCTTGAATACTAATGGATAAAAATTTGCTTGGGTACAAAGGAGTTAAGCCGGTCTTTCTGATCGTAGGCTTCCTTACCCTGGTGCAAAGCCTGTCCATACTTCTGCTGGCTAAGTCGCTGGCAGAAGTAGTCTCTGCGCTGTTTGCGGGAGAACCGCTGAAGGAACAAGGGGCGACAATGCTCTTGTTCCTTCTTGCGTTTCTTGTACGCCATGCCTGCGCCATGCTGATGAGCCGCGTCTCTTACCGCTTCGCGGAGAACACCGGCAGCAGCATGCGGAGACAAATGATGGACAAGCTGTTCCAGCTGGGACCGAGGCTGGCGGGCGACCGGGGCACGGGAAATCTGGTTACGCTTGTGCTTGAAGGAGTAACGAAGTTCCGCACCTATATAGAGCTTATTATTCCGCGGATGGTAGGCATGGCGGTAACACCGGTCTTGCTTCTGGTATACATCTATACTCTGGATACGTCGAGCGGTGTTATTCTTACCTTGACGATGCCAATTATTATCGTCTTTATGATTCTGATCGGAATGACTGCCCGCAAGCAAATGGACCGCCAGCTGAAGTCCTACCGGACGCTGTCCAATCATTTTGTTGATTCGCTGCGCGGGCTGGAGACGCTGAAGTTTCTCGGGCGCAGCCGCAGTCATAGTGACAGTATTGCCGAGGTCAGTGACCGCTACCGTTCGGCTACAATGCGTACGCTGCGTGTAGCATTTCTGTCTTCCTTCGCGATGGACTTCTTCACGATGTTATCTGTGGCCTCAGTAGCTGTAAGCCTTGGCCTGCGGCTGGTCAATGAGCAGATGACCCTGGTTACCGGGTTAACCATTCTGATCCTGGCGCCGGAATATTTCCTGCCGGTCCGGCTGGTCGGAGCGGATTTCCATGCTACGCTGGATGGCAAGGAAGCCGGTGAAGCGATGAAGGACATTATCGACCGGGATACGGTAACAGCGGAGGTATTGGAGGCTGGGGGAACGGAAGCTCCTACAGCCGTGCCGTCTTCTGCCGCTGTATTTACTTGGCGGCAGGATAGTGTGCTGAAACTGGAACAGGTTGGCGTTAAATATGAAGCAGACGGGATTGCCTCGCTGGAGGGCATTAACCTGGAGTTCAAGGGTTCTGCGAAGATTGGAATTATCGGAGAGAGCGGCGCGGGTAAATCCACACTGGCCGATATCCTGGGCGGCTTTCTGCATCCTACCTCAGGGAGCATAAGCATTAACGGGAACCGTGTCAGTGCGCTTACCGATGAGGAGTGGCGCAAGCAGACCTCATATATTCCGCAGCGGCCGTATATTTTCAGCGGCACGCTGGCGGATAATGTGCGTTTCTATTATCCGGAAGCTTCGACGGAAGCTGTTGCTTCGGTGATGGCCGCCGCTGGATTATCCAAGCTGGTGGAGTCGCTGCCAAGCGGACTGGATGAAATGATCGGCGGCGGCGGCCGTTCGCTCAGCGGCGGTCAGGAACAGCGCGTCGCGCTGGCCCGCGCACTGCTGAGCAGCCGTCCGGTCATGCTGCTCGACGAGCCGACCGCCCATCTGGACATAGAGACGGAATACGAGCTGAAGCAAACGATGCTGCCGCTATTTGCAGGGAAACTTGTGTTTCTCGCCACCCACCGCCTGCACTGGATGATCGATATGGATCTGATTGTCGTGATGCAGCAGGGACAGGTGGCCGAGGTTGGTACCCATCCGGAGCTAGTTGCCCGGCGCGGTGCTTATTATGAGCTTATTCAAAGTCAATTGGAGGGAATCCATTGAAACGTGAAGGATGGTTTGCTCCCTATGTCTCCCCTTATTTCTGGCGGTTTTTGCTGATTATCGTGCTGGGTGCGTTGACGATTTTCTCAGCTTCGTCCCTGATGTACACTTCGGGATTTCTGATCTCAAAGGCGTCCATACCGCCAGAAAATATACTGATGATCTATGTGCCGATTGTCGGCGTGCGCACGTTCGGGACGAGCCGGGCGGTCATCCACTATGCGGAACGCCTGGTCTCGCATGATACGATTCTGCGGATTCTCTCGAAGATGCGGATCCGGCTCTACAATATCCTGGAGCCGCAGGCGCTGTTTCTATCTTCGCGGTTCCGTACCGGGGATATTCTCGGCATGCTGGCCGACGATATTGAATATTTGCAGAATGTGTATCTGCGCACTGTATTCCCAAGCATTATTGCTCTCCTGATCTACGCGGCGGCGGTAATTTCCATTGGCACGTTTGATGTGGCTTTTGCTCTGCTGATGGGACTCTATATGCTGGTGCTGGTAGTTGTGCTGCCGCTGATTTCCCTGCTGCTGACGCAAAAACGCCAGCGTCAGGTGAAGCAGGAGCGTAACCGCCTCTACCAGAAGCTGACGGATGCTGTGCTGGGGATGGGCGACTGGGTGATCAGCGGACGGCAGGGCCAATTCGTGGAAACCTACGAGGCCGATGAGAAAGCTGTCGCCCGCACCGACGGAGCGCTGCGTCGCTGGGCGCGCCTGCGCATGTTCATCGGGCAGGCGGTTGTCGGCATCGGCGTGCTGTCGATGCTGTACTGGGCCGCCGGCCAATTCGCGGACGGGGCCATTGCCGGAACGCTGATTGCAGCGTTTGTACTGGTGGTCTTTCCGGTAGCAGATGCTTTCCTGCCGGTTTCGGAAGCGGTAGAGAAGATCCCGCAATACCGCAATTCGCTGGAGCGCCTGTCCGGCGTGGAAGCCGCGGAAGGAAATATGGCGGGGGCAGCACCGGATTCGGGGAAGGCTGACACTGCACGCCATGTGGATGCTGCGGTCAAGGCGATCAAGGAAACCGGGCTGGCGCCTATCCGGCTGGAGAATGCCGGTTACCGCTATGCTGCGGGAGATGACTGGTCGATCCGCAATCTGACGCTCGATATTCCGCAAGGCCGGAAGATTGCTGTTATCGGGCGCAGCGGGGCAGGGAAATCGACACTGCTGAAGGTGATTCAGGGCGTCATTTCGCCTTCCGTCGGTTCGGCCACGATTAAGGGCATTGAAGCTTCCGCTTATGGTGAGAGAATTCCGCAGCTTATTGCCGTACTGAACCAGAGCCCGCACTTGTTTGACACTACCGTAGCCAATAACATCCGGCTTGGTGATCCCGATGCATCTGATGAGGACATTCAGCAGGCCGCCAAGCTGGCCAAGCTGGATACACTGATCTCATCGCTGCCGGAAGGCTATAACACAGCGGTGCGCGAGGCGGGCCAGCGCTTCTCCGGCGGGGAACGCCAGCGGATAGCCCTGGCGCGGATTCTGCTGCAGAATACACCGGTAGTTGTACTCGACGAGCCAACCGTCGGGCTTGACCCGCGTACAGAGCGGGATCTGCTGGCTACTATGTTCGAGGCCATGGAGGGCAAGACGCTGATCTGGGTCACCCACCATCTTGTCGGTGCAGAGCAGATGGATGAAGTGATTTTTATGGAGAACGGGTTCGTGGAAATGCGCGGCACCCATGCCGAGCTGATGGACAAGGAACCGCGCTACCGCAAGCTGTATGAGCTGGACCGGCCAAGCGGGTTCGTGAACACGGCAGCAGGAGAATAGAGATGTATACGAAAAGGCTCTTTCCACCCAAGAGGGGGAAAGAGCCTTTTTTAATAAGAATTGAATTTATATGCTTCACGCTATGGGCGATTCTCGCTTCCTACAGCCGGGGCAGCTACCACCTGAGGCACTTCCGCTTCCTCTCCAAACCGCTCTTTCACCCATTCTGTAAACATCACGAAGTCTTTCTCCACCTGGGTGGCATAACCGTAAGCCCATTGGGAAATATAGCGGGCAAAAGCATCAGGGTCCGGGCCCATCGCTTTGGCAATTTCCTTCTCGCTGTGGTAGGAGAGGATTCCTTGGTCCACATCGGCGTCGGCTCTGGCATGCATTTTGGCCGTTAGGCTGCCCATGACTCCAACAACCTGGAGCATATCGTCTACAGTTGCGATGTCTTTGAGCTTCAGGCTTTTTTTATACGGGGAGCGTTCGCGGACATAAAAATCCCGGCCATCCATCGTCAGAAAGCCCAGATAGGGATCAGCTTTGTGATGCATCGCCTGCTGTGTAGCCGCCACACGTTTCCCTTGATGTCCGAATGAGCTCCAGAAAGATTCCGAATAAGGCATGAAATAAGCCGGGACTGGCACACGAACCTCTTTTGCTTCCAAAATGGTATCGTCGGTATCTTCTTGACTGCTTCCGCCTTCGATCAATATATAGTAACGGTCCAGCCCGATGGATGCAGTGCCCGAGCCATGTTTGACAGCAATGTCCTTCATCCGGTAATGATCGTCATTCCAGCTGCGGGCGACAATCGTCTGCATATAGAAACTCCAGGCCTTCTCCAGCAACGTTTGCTCCTCTACCTCTGGAACAGCCAGCTCGGAGTTCTCCAGAAATACTCTGCCGCTCTGCATTTGGGACGTGACCTTTTCCAGGAAATGACCCTGGCGGCGTTTCTCCAGCTTGCGGAGCAGCTTCTTCACCGGCCCTTTGGCCCCGTTCTCATTCATTACGAAGTTGCCGGGGTTGTCCTTGCCTTGGCTGAACCGGCGGATCCCTTTGGAATAGGCCTGCACAAAACCCACAATTACGTTAAGCTGCTCTGCCTCCCCGTACCCCAGCTGCCGCCCGACAAGCGCAATACTGCCTGCCATACGCAATATATCGTACAGATAAGAGCCGACATAACCCTCATCGAAATCATTGACGTCATATACGATAGAGCCATCTTCGCTGCGGAAAGCCCCGAAATTCTCGAAATGCAGGTCCCCTTGAATCCAGGTCGGGCGCTCCGCCGAAGTGTGGTAGGGAAAGTATTGTCTTGTGGCGTCAAAATAGAACAGATAAGAGCTGCCCCGGTAGAATGAAAAAGGGCTAAGCGACATCTTCAGGTACTTTTCTGCCCGCTTCCCGGGAGTCAGGCCCATAAGGGTGCCGTCAAATTCATCAAAAATGGAGATTAGCAGATCTTTGCGGAGTTTCGTACGGGTACGAATGACACCTTCGGTTATGGATTCATTGATCATGATAGGTACTCCTTTGCGGGAATAAATAGAATTAAGCTTATCATAACGCATTAACCCTGATAGTTCCTGATGATCTTATGGAAGATCCGCCATCTTCCTTTCTGTGAACCGCTGTTAGTGGGTTATATCCAGTTATTTACCGCATATTTTACCATGAGGAAGCGTGATATACTTGAATGAATTTCTTGTAAAACATCGGAAGAGGTGGAAGCATGTGAGTTGCAACCGCAGGTTAAAGAGTTCTGAAAATACATTCAACTATACGCAGCCCGCTATATGTATTTATGGCTGGTTGCCGGGATACGTATAGCTTCAGCTGCGTCTATGATAAGGAGATAAATGCAGATGGACTTAACATGGGACCTGGAGAGCCTGTACCCCTCATTCCAGTCAGATCAATTTCAAGAGGACCTTAAACTTGCGGAGACCCTTGCCAGCGGCCTCAAGGCATGGGCGGCTCTTCATTTAAAGGATAACGATAATGCGGCCAAACAAACGGAAGAGTTCCTGGAGCGTTACAACGCGTTCAAAAGAGTATATCTCTGCCTGTTCAGTTATGCGGAGCTGGTCTTCAGCAGTGACAGCGGCAATGCAGAAGCAGTGAATAGCATGGATGAACTGGAGGATACCGCAGCCGGTGCCGGCGAAGCGTTGGTAAGCTTCAGCAAATGGCTGGCCCAAGTGAGCGCGGAGGATCTGGAGAACATCATACAATCAAGCGATTATCTTGCCGGACATGCCTTTTATCTGCGCCAGCTTCAGAAGCAGTCACAGTATTTGCTCAGTGAAGAGGCTGAGACGGTCATTGCCCGGATGCAGAATACCGGTGCCAAAGCTTGGGAGAGGCTGTATATGAGAACCTTATCTACATTGCGCGCGGATGTGGAAATGGAAGGTGCGATTCGTAGTTTGTCTCTATCGGAACTGCGAAATCTGGTCTATGACAGTGATCCACGGGTTAGAAAAGCAGCGTATGAAGCTGAGGCCGGGGTTTGCCGGAGCGTGGCGGAACAGAGTGCGGCCTGCCTCAATGCCGTGTGCGGAGAAGCGGCAGCAGTCTATGAGCTGAGAGGGTATGCCTCGCCGCTGCATAAGGTGCTGGCAGCTTCGCGCATGGATCAAGAGACGCTTGAAGTCATGCTTCAGGCTATAGAGGAAAGCCTGCCGGTCTTCGGGCAGTACTATCTCCAAAAAGCAAAGCTCCTGGGCCACACGGGCCCGCTGCCATTCTATGATATCTTTGCTCCGGTTGGCGGGGAGTCCTCTGCCAGAATCACCTATCCGCAGGCACAGGAGCTTATCGTAGCCGGGTTCAGCACGTTCAGTGCAGAACTGGGAGAGTTTGCCCGCAAAGTATTCGACCGCCGCTGGATTGATGCTGAACCAAGAGCGGGGAAGGGGAATTTCGGGATGTGCGTCGATATTTTCCCGATCGGAGAGAGCCGGATTATGACAAGTTTTACCGGAAGTTATATGGATGTTAGTGTGCTGGCGCATGAAATTGGACATGCGTACCACAGCAGCTGCCTCGCCGGGGAGACGATGGTCAATACCGATTATCCGATACCAATTGCCGAGACGGCATCGATCTTTTGCGAGAGTCTGATCCATCAGGCGCTGCTTCAGTCTGCCCCGGGGGAAGAAATGCTGCCTATCCTGGAACGGAGCCTTTCCGACGCCGGATATTTTATCGTTGATTTCTACGCCCGCTACCTGTTCGAAAGCCGGCTGTATAATAGAAGGAAATCAGGAGCGTTAACTGTTGAGGAGCTTAACAGTCTGATGCTGGAGGCAATGACTGCCGCTTATGGTGACAGTGTCGCTCCGGAATCGATTCATCCATACCAGTGGATCAGCAAAGCCGGATATTATATGACAGGCAACGAGTTTCTGAATTTCCCTTATTCGTTCGGGCTGCTGTTCTCCAAAGGACTATATGCACAGTATAAGAAGCGGGGCGGGGATTTTGTGAACCAGTATCAATCCTTCCTGGAAGCCAGCAGCAGAACAACCATCGCGGATGCCGCGGAACTGATGGACATTGATGTGTATTCACTGGAGTTCTGGCGGGATGCGCTGGCTCTCATTGCAGAGGATATCCTGCAGTTTGGGAGAGGTAGTTCCTTTTTGCCGGGAAGTGTGGTAGAACAATAGAAGGAGTGTACGCCGCAGCGGCACAGAAAGGGATGCTTGATTGAATGTACGTAGTGTGTAAGGAACATGTGGAGCTGGCCATCGACAAGTTTGTGGACGAGTACGAGGATGCACCGGATATTGTGGATCTGAAGGAAACCGAGTTCTCGGACTGGGACCCGCCGGCGAAATGTGCGGAATGCGAGAAAAATGCGGAGTATTTGGTGGTCTAGGGACCTTCAATAAGTAATCAGGCAAGAGTAGAAAGCACCGGGCTGCTGTAGTTACAAGCGGCCCGGTGCTTTTTTGTGGAAATATAGGGGATTAAGCATCTGCCAGTTTTCCGGTCCGGCTGCTGCGGCGGTACATAAAGGCTGAAAGAATAGCAATTCCTGCGGCCAGTGAAAGTCCCCAATAGATGTTGGAGTAAGCCGACGAAAGCGATAATCCGCGCTGCCACTCCAAGGCGCTGGCTGCCAGTGCTACGCTGAATGCCCCGCTGAAGAACTGAAGCAGCTGAAACAATCCCATACCGGAGCCGATCTGGGCAGAAGGGAGAATCCGCGAGATTTCATTGGATACACTGCTGGACAACGCCGTAAAGGACAGGCTCATGATCATATAGGTCAACATGACCGCAATCCAGGAGTGGGCGGCGAGCAAAGCAAACAGGACGGTGGCGGTTAGCACAAGAAGCGGCGCATATCGCAGAATGCCCCCATTGCCATATCGGTCAATAATCCGTCCTACCCCCCGGGAGACGATAATCGCCAGCAGTGACCCCGGAAAGATAACCAGCCCGGCGTGGCTTGCACTGAAGCCGAAGCGGTGGGTCAGAATCTGCGGCAGCAGAAACAAGGTGGCAAAGCTGCATAAATAAGAAGCGATTCCGACCAGTGACAGGACCAGATAGGAGCGGTCACGGAACAGTGCAGGCATTACGAACGGATCGGGAGTACTGCCAATGCGGCGGATGAACAGGGCAAGGGAGGCCACTCCGGCGATCAGCGCAATCCAGTATCCGCCGGTCAGAAACAGCAGAAGGCCGGTCGTTCCGATGCCGAGAAACAGTCCGCCGAGCGCATCGAATGAACCGCGGCGGGGCACTTCTCTGGGCAACAGTACCAGAAACAGCGGCACCAGAAGCAGGATGGCGGCCGTAACGGCGAACAGCCAGTGCCAGCCGAGATATTCGACGATACTTCCGCCGGCCACCGGACCGAGACCCAGGCCAAGCGAAACCGCAGACATGATGGTCGCCATTGCTTTGCCGCGGCGGGCCAGCGGGACATAGCGGGTGAACAGCACGAGTGACAGGGACATCACCGCGCCTGCACCGGAAGCCTGCGCAATACGTACAATCAGCAGAAATACAAAATTTGAACTGAAGAAGCCGGCAATCGCCGCCAGGCCAAGCGTCAGCAGACCTATAGTAAGCAGCCTGCGAATCGGCAGGAAGTCGGAGAGCCGGCTGAATGTGATGGAGGCAATGGAGAACATGATTGAATACCCGGTTACGATCCAGGAAGCAGATGCAGCCGTGATGCCGAATGTTTCAGTCACATCGGGCAATGCCAGGTTGAACATAGCGGTATTCATTATAACGAGTACAATGGCGACACTGAACAGAACGGTCAGCAGCCCTTCCCGTGGAAGAGTGGCTTCCACCGAAGGGGCTGAGCTGTCCACTGCAGGTGGGTATGTAGAGCTTGAGCTCATGTGAGGGCCACTCCTTTATTGTTTGATAGTTCGATTACTTACGAACAATTGAAATATAGCATGCAGTAAGGTAAAATGCAATTAGGGATTTTAAAATATTTTGCACCCATCTGCACCACAAAGGGGATATTTATCTATGAAGATACTGTATCATCCGGACCGTAAAGACATTCAGCTTGCTTCCGTATTGTATGCGCTCAGCGATCCTCTTCGATTATATGTTGTTTCGGAAATCCGCAAGCATGGTGAACAGGCCTGCAACAGCTTCAATGTTCCTATCGCCAAATCGACCATGTCGCATCATGCCCGCACGCTGCGTGAGGCGGGAGTCGTCCACACCCGTGCCCAGGGAACACAGCGACTGCTGTCGCTGCGCTCCGATGACCTGGAAGAGCGGTTCCCCGGCCTGCTGGATTCCATATTGGAGGCCTATGAATCGGCTGGCGAGTCAAAGCTGCTGTTTATGGAGAAGACGGAAGAGCACTAGACGGCAGGCTTTCGGATTCTTTTGCACAACAAATGAAAAAGAGGACGTCATAGCACGTCCTTTTGCTGTTTCTATAGAAGGAAAAAGAACCCTGCTATAAGCAGGGTCCAGTTCGTACTATGCAGATTAAGGTGCTTGTCTAAGGCGTATCCTATCATGTTCATTCTTCTTTTCCTGAGCTGTTAGCGGTTTGCAGCGGCCTTGCCGGTTACAGTCTGGCCCTTCAGCGGATTAAGATTGTCCTTCCACCGGATATGGAGGGACCGGGAGCCGAACAGGTCGGCTCCGTCCGATACCTGGTAATGCAGATGCGGCTCGCTGGAGTTGCCGGAATTGCCAAGCTTCCCGATGATATCGCCCGTTTTGACTGAATCGCCTTTTTTTACGGTGACCGAACCTTGCTTCAGATGGGCCAAAAAGCTGTATTCCCCGCCATGGTCAATCACGACCAGATTGCCTGGGGGTTCTTTTTCATTCATCACGCCCACAGGGGTATTATCGGGGATATCATTTATGACTTCGGTGACGATTCCGTCAGCAGGGGCGGTGACATTCTTCCCGAAAGCATGGTAGCTCTCATTGCGCAGCGGATCTCCTTCGTATGAAAGTCCATTCACTTCCTGCACGAAATCATAGGCGTAGCGCTGGCTTTCGTACTCATAATGATAATTGTTCAGCACGTTGCTGCCGCCCCAGAATACAAACCAATCCCCTTGGAACGGCAGCGTCATGGCAGTCCGGGTCAATGCCTTATCTGTCTCGGGATAGGTGGTCAGCTCCGTGATGTTCAGGCCGTGAATGACGCCCGCTTCATCAAAAACAGCAATAATCCCCTTGTCGCCCTCATCGCTTGTCCATATCCGGTGTTCGGCGCCATTCAGCCGCATTACGGTGGAAGGCTCAAAGGCAGTGACCCCTTGAATAAACGCCGAACCCATCTCCTTGACCTCATCTTCACTGATTTGCTGCTTGAATTCAGGGCTGAACCGCTCATAAATCCCGCTGAAATTGCCGCTTAACAGGGCCCCCGCCAAATTCTCCGGCTGTACGGGCTGTTGTCCGCTTTTGCTGATTTCAGGGGATACGGAAGGCGTAACTTGTGCTACCTCTTCTGTGGGGTTGGCAGATGCTGATGCCTCCGGACTGTTATTCATCGAATTCTCTCCTCCACAGGCTGATAATAAGACGGCCAAGACCGTCGTACCGGCCATTATTTTGCTGATGCTTCGCATATGTTGTTCCTCCCGGCAGTGCTGTTGTCCTATCGTCTCTTTATTGTAGCTAGTCAGTATTTCCGCCAGTATAACACTGCATTAACGGTTGCTTAACTTTGAACAACGGTTTTGGCAGACGAATTAAGCTATTGTTAAGGTTGTGCGGCCAGTCTGGCGGAGCCAATCATGTTATGATAGTTGCGATTACTAGATCGAAAGGGGAACTGGCATGAACCATGCTGCCATTCTGCTCGTCGATGACGAGGCGTCCATTGTTGAGCTGATTAAGACGGTACTTTATAAAGAAGGATTCACGGATATAGATTCGGCGGGTACGGGTGAAGCTGCTATTCTGGCCTGCCAGAGCAAGGTGTATGACCTGATTGTGCTGGATGTGATGCTGCCGGGGCGCAGCGGGATTGATATTTGCCCTTTCCTGCGGCAGACGACGAATGCGCCGGTGCTGTTTTTGTCTGCGCGTATTTCCGATTTTGACAAGCTTACCGGTTTTGCGGTCGGCGGCGATGATTATATCACGAAACCGTTCAATCCGCTGGAGCTGGTGGCCCGGATCCGTTCGCAGCTTCGCCGTTATCTGGGTGACGCGGGCGGGCCGGAGCCTGTTCAAAATAAAGAGGGGCAACACGGACAGCCTCCCCAGGGAAATGCCAGGCAGGAGCGGCAGCCGCTTCAGCAGAACATTAGCTATGATTTCGGAAGATTCCAGGTGGATGAGACGGCGGGCGAACTGAGAGTGGAGGGGGAAGTGGTCACCTGTCCGGCGCTGGTGTTTCAATTGTTGTTATTTTTCTGCAAGCATCCGAACCGGCTGTTCACCAAAAGCGAGCTGTACGAACGGGTATGGGGCGAGGCCGCGCTGAGTGACGATAATACAGTTATGGTACATATTCACCGTATACGCGAAAGGATAGAGCTGGAGCCTGCCAATCCCGTGTATCTGGTCAACGTTAGAGGACTGGGATATAAGCTGGTACAGCGCAGCGGGAGGGAAAAGGGACAGGTATGAAGATGAAAAGGCGTCTGACCCTCCGGTTCGTGCTGCATTCGGCCATCGCCGGATTGGTTGTGCTGCTTATTGCGGCAATCACCGTTATGTGGGTGCTGCTGCGGCTCTCGGAGATTAATCTCACCGATAATTTTGTTTCTGTGGGTTTGGAAAGGCTGGTTGAATCCTCCGAGTTCGGAGCGGACGGCATTATCTTCGACCCGAAGCTGCTGGAGCAGGTCAAGCAAAATAAAGGATGGCTGCAAAGTCTGGATGAGAACGGAAAAGTAGAGAAGTCCTACAACACGCCTTCTGATGTTCCGGCGCAGTATAATCCGGGAGAGCTGGCCGCCTATTGGCAGCAGCAGCAGCAGGGTTTCCCGTATGACGTCTACCTCTGGATTCAGGAGAAACACGGCAGAATGTACACGCTTCTCTATGGGGTGCCTGAGGTGCTTAAGCCGCTATTGCAAGCGGTCAGCGAAGAACCTTCCTCCTATGCGGAGGGGAAGCTGCTGCTTTCAGCGAAGACAGAAAGCCGGATCCAGGCGCTTGGCGGTTATGTGCAGCTGCTTAATCCGGAGGGCAGTGAGGTGGCGGCTTTTAACCGGCCGGATTCTGCTCCAGCCAAATATACTGTACAAGAGCTTGCCTTGCGCTCGAAGTATGAGGGAAGATACGGATACCGTATGGCGTTTGACTATAATGAAGATACCGGCCAGACCTGGGTGGTAAGCTTGCCCAATGATGCGGCGAAGTCATCGGCCAAGGCCCCCCTGATCTCCGCAGAAATGCGTATTGTACTGACTGGAATTGCCGGGATGCTGGGGGCGACGCTGCTGATCTTTGCGCTGCTGTCCTTCTTGAACGCGCGCCGCTTCGGCGCTCCGATGTTCCATATGCTGGCTTGGCTCGATTCCCTCGGGCAGGGCTCTTATGACGAACCGGTGGACCGCAAAGGCCGTCCGCGAAGCCGGCTGAAGTCAGGCAAGTGGAAGCGGCGTTATTCTATCTTTGCCGATGTCATGCTGTCCTTGGACCAGCTGACTGAGATTCTGCGGCGTGACGAGGACCGGCGGCAGCGGACAGAGACCCTGCGGGAAGAATGGATTACCGGCATTACCCATGATTTGAAAACCCCGCTCTCCTCCATTAAAGGCTATGCCCATTTGCTCGCCGAGGATACTTATGACTGGTCCTCTGAAGAAGTCCGCAAGTTCTCTGCAATCATGCTGGAGAAGTCGGCGCATATGGATACGCTGATCAGCGATTTGGCCATTACCTACCGGCTGAGGTCGGGTATTCATGTCCCGCAGACCGAGGCCGTGGAGATGAGAGCCTGGCTTGGCAATGCGCTGGAACAGGCCGCAGCCAACCCGGAGTATGGAGAGGGGCGGATCATTTATCAATCCCCTGACACAGAAATTACCGCCAGGATCTATCGGCCTTGGATGGAGAGGGTCGTCGGCAATTTAACGGCCAATGCGCTGCTGCATAATTCTTCGGATACGCAGCTTACCGTAACACTGAGTGCGATGGATACCGGCGGATTGGTTATTATTTTCCGCGACAATGGCCAGGGGATGGATGAGCAGACGGCGGCGAATTTATTCGAGCGGTATTACCGCGGGGGAGATACGGATTCCACAACGAACGGTTCGGGTCTGGGCATGGCGATCTCCAAGGGCTTGGTTGAGGCGATGGGTGGACAGATCACCGTGAGTTCCGCCCCCGGCAAAGGAACGGAAATCCGGCTTATTTGGGATGGTCTGGCGGCTGCTATTTCCGGCTAACGTTTCCGCCAATGGTTCCAAGCTTAATTTCACCATTCCCGGTCTGGGAAATCACGGCATCGCCCGTAATGTGATCCATATCCAGGGACCCGTCTCCGACAGCAACCTCGGCCGAACCTTCTACTTGGGTTACCACAACATGTCCATTGATATTATCGATATCAACATCGGTACCAATATTGCGCACGGTGATATCGCCGTCCCGGCTGGAGAGTGTTACCGGACCTTTGGTGTCGATAACCTCCAGATCTCCGTTCACGTTGTCCACCTCCAGCGGAGCCGAGAGATCGGCAACCTTAAGTTTGCCATCTCTATGCGAGTCCAGCTTCACAGCGAGTTCACGCGGAAGTGTAATCTCCAGATCTACGGCCCCGGAACCCATAGCCAGCATCTGGCCGCCAAAGGAAGCCTCCAAATAAGCAGTAGCCTCTTCTGCCCGCAGCTTCAGCTTCAATTTATCCATACTTATGCCTTTGGCGGTGACCACGGCGGTGACTTCAATCGTATCCGTGTCTGCACCGTTTACTTCAATTTCTCCGTTGCGGTTATCTATAACCAGCTTCGTCAGCTTGTCAGCCTCCAGTTCAAGCTTCTGAGTTGACGATGTTTCTGCGCCCTTGCTACAAGCGGTTACTAGCAGCAGGCAACCTACGATTAATAATCTCCATGTCCAGCGCATTGGAATTCCCCTTTTCTAAATTTAATATGGAAGAGCATTGTGTACCGTTATGAGACATCACGTTTGACGAACAGGGTGTGCGAAAGAAGATGCATGACTGCCAGATGAAGTCCTATAAAAGCCAGAGAGAAGCCGAGCGTCATGCCTTTCACCGCCGGATCACCCAAGAAATAACCGCTAAGGTCGGAATGGGAGAAAATAAAGAAACGGGTCCACGTCCAGCCGTTCATGGCGATGGAAATGACAAATCCGGCCACGGAAACGAACAAGGGAATGACGATAGCAAAGATAGGACTGCGAAAACCCGCAGATATCATAAAAGCCAATGTAACTGAAATCAACAGAAACGGCAGATGGAACAAGTAACTGCCAAGGATTGAAAGCAGCATGGGCGTTTGGTGCACGGTGTGATCCCGCACATACATATAGCTGTCTCCAAGACCGCCCCAGCCGAACATGATTCCCCCGAACAGCAGGGAGAGCAGAAGGCCGAGCAGCGTCAACCCCAGTCCGAACAGGATCGCGGCAATATATTTGGCGGTATACACCTCTGTCCGGCTGGCCGAGCGGGTCAGCAGCAGCTTGATCGTGCCGGACACAAATTCGGCAGCTGCAATCTCTCCGGCAATAATGATTGAGATCAGCGAGACGGCAACTATAATGTTTCCTGAAAGATCCCCCGCAAAGCTCCAGGCATTCGTCTCAGGCGGCAAATTATGCTGCAGGGAGTACTCGTTCAGCAAAATGTTTTTCTCCGCTTGCCGTATTTCAATCTGCAACGCATCCGGTTCGGCAGCTTCCTCTGCCAGCCGGTGATTCTCCTGCTCAAGCTGCGACCTCCAGTCTGCCGCAGCGGTGCCCCCATCTCCAGCACGCACATTGATGATCTGAAGGATGACGAAGACTGCAACGAGAGCAATGAGCACCCAGGTGCGTTTTCTTTTGTAAATCTTCATATTCTCATTTCGGATATAGTTGATCAGCTTCAATGTCCTTGTCCTCCTGTAATCTCAAGGTATTTGTCTTCAAGCGTCCGCTTCACCGTGTTCACCCCGTATACGTTGATGCCTGAATCCAGCAGCTTCTGGCTGATTTCGGGAATGCGGTTCTTGGGTAGGCGTACACGAAGCTGGTTGTGGCCGGCAGTAATTTCCGCACCTGACAGGAACGCTTGCAGTACTTGCACCGCCAGCTCGGGCCGGTCAACCTCGAACTGGACGAGCGCGTCATCCTCCTGAACCAGCTCCGACAAACGATGCACTCCGATCAGCTTGCCTTGCTGGAGCACGGCAACGCGGTCGCACATCATCTCCATTTCCGACATCAGATGGCTGGAGATCAGAATGCCGACATTCTCCTGGCGGGCCAGATTCTTCAGATGCTCCCGCAGCTCGTGGATGCCCGCCGGATCAAGGCCATTGGTCGGTTCATCCAGCAGCAGCAGAGAGGGCTTATGCATCAGCGCTACAGCCAGGCCGAGACGCTGCCGCATCCCCAGCGAGTAGGTACTGACTTTCGCAGAAATGCTCAGCTCCAGTCCTACAAGCTTGATAATCTCCTTCAGCCGGTCCTCAGTGACGCCCGGACTCATTCTTGAGAAGAGGATCAGATTGTCATATCCGGATAAATATTTGTACAGATCGGGCTGTTCCACGATAACGCCAACCTTGCCCATAGCTGCGGAGAATTGCTGCCGGGTGTCGATTCCGTCAATAATGACCTGTCCTTCCGATTTGGAGACCAGTCCCACGATCATGCGGATTGTCGTTGTTTTTCCAGCTCCGTTGGGGCCCAGCAGGCCCATGATTTCTCCTTTTTCCATTTCCAGTGATACATGGTCTACAAGAGTTTTGCGGCCAATGACCTTGGTCAGATCCCGTATTTGAAGCAGCGGCAAAGCTACCCCTCCCTTTTCCAAATGATTGTAGTAGGATATAATTCTGCATATCGCTTAGCTGAATCCCGCTGCCCATAACCTACCAAGCGGACTGTCATATTGAACAGTTACTGCGTGTCATATGCTGGATGTGACAACAGATCAAGCTGAATTGGAGATGCTGATTGATGCAAAAAAATAAAGCCCGGCGGGCGTGGCAAGATCTAACCGTTCTGCTCTTACGCCTGTTATGGAGCATAGCGGTCGTTATATTGATGTATCTGGATAAGCCGGATTTCCCGCTCTGGCTGGTGCTGCCAGCGGTATTGCTGGGCGGCTTAATTCCTTCATGGGTTGGACGGGATTTCAAGACGCGGTATATTCTTCTGGAATTTATATTCGCAGGCGGGATCGCGTTCGCGCTGGCGTACTATTTTGGCTTAACGCGATTATTCCTGCCTGCTGTAATGATGCTTGCCTTCCATACCCGGGGCAAGGCGCACTTATATACGCTTCCAATCACCTTATTGCTGTACAGCTTAAGCGCCGGACCCGCCATAGGGGAAGGACTGTCGCACCCGCTGATCTGGAAGAGCCTCTCGGATGGGTTGTTCGTCTACGCAGCCGGATATGGATTGCAGATGGGAGCGAAGTCAATCAACGCGATCCGGCAAAAGCTGACGCTAGTCAACGAGCAATATACCATTCTGGAGCAGTATTCCTCTCAGATTGAACGCATGACCCTGCTGGAGGAACGTTACCGGATGGCCGGGGAAGTGCATGATACGATTGGACACAGCTATACTTCGATGATTCTGGGCCTGGAAACGCTGAGGCCGCATGTAGCCACGGAGGAAGGAGAGCATAAGCTTCAGAGTGTTCTGGAGCTAGCCCGCAAGGGGCTGGAAGATGTGAGGCGGCAGGTCCATCAGATGGACCCGCTGGAGGAGCCGGTGACGTTGGACCGGGCTTTGATGCAGATTGCCGGGCAGTTCGAATCCAATACGGGGGTCGCATTGTCGTTCCGCACGATGGGCGAGCCTTATGCGGTGATTAAGCAGGCCAAACATACGTTATGCCGTTCGCTGCAGGAGGCACTGACCAATGCCAGCAGGCATGGGCAGGCGAGTGCCATCCGGGTGGTCCTGCAATATGATCCGGCCCAGCTCATGCTGCAGATTCAGGATAACGGCAAGGGAACTGCTCAGCTGCGCTACGGCTTCGGCCTCACCGGTATGAAGGAGCGTCTAGCGGCATTGCAGGGCAAGCTATATATTGATTCCCAGGAAAATGACGGCACGCTGGTAACCTGTATGATCCCGAATCAGACGCAGGAAGGGGAGCGGCGGATTGATATCCTGCTGGCTGACGATCAGCCGCTGGTCCGCGAGAGTCTGAGGCTGCTGCTTGGAGAGGAGAAGGATTTCCGGATCCGTACTGCCGCGAGTGGCAAGCAGGCACTGGAGCAATGCGCCGCCGAGCAGCCGGATATTGTCCTGATGGATATTCACATGCCGGAAATGGACGGCCTGGAGGCTACCCGGCAGCTTAAGGAGAAGTGGCCGGAGATCCGGGTCATTATCATTACAACCTTCGAGGAGATTACCTATGCGGCGGAAGCACTGCGGCTTGGCGCTGAGGGCTATCTGCTAAAGGCACTCCATCCGAAGGAATTGGCGGCGACGATCCGCCTGGTCTACGGAGGCGGTACGATGATCTCGCAGGAGGTGGCCCAGCAGCTGTTCCAGGATCAGCAGTTGGATACTTCACTTAATCCGTATGACCTGACCGAGCGGGAGCTGGAGGTTCTGCAAGAATTAACGGAAGGGCTGCGCAATAAGCAGATTGCCCAAAAGCTGCATCTGTCAGAGGGAACCGTCCGAAACTATATTTCGGCGATTTATTTGAAGCTTCAGGTGGGCGACCGCGACGAGGCCGTAGAGAAGAGCAGGAAAGAGCAGCTGGTGCAGCCTCGGGCATAGAATTGATTTAAGACTGATAGCTGGCGGATGCCTTGCTAATCATACAACGAAGAATACAGCAGCCGGCCCGGAGGCCGGCATATGGAGGATATTATGTTAATTCAAATTATCGGTGTGGGCAAATTGAAGGAGAAATATCTGACCGACGGCATCGCGGAGTATGCCAAGCGGCTGACGCCGTACCTCAAGCTCCAGCTCATCGAAGTAGCCGATGAGAAAGCGCCCGACAACCTAAGCGCCGCAGAGGTTGTCCAGGTTAAGGCACGCGAAGGCGAACGCATCCTCGCGCACATCAAGAGCGAGGCGCATGTTATTGCGCTCGCGATCGACGGCAAGCTCTGGAGCTCCGAGGAGCTTGCCGCAGAGATCGACCGGCTCGGCACCTACGGGACGAGCCATGTCGCCTTCGTCATCGGAGGCAGCCACGGGCTCTCCGATGAGGTCCTGCGCCGCGCCCAGCAGCGCATGAGCTTCGGCCGCATGACGCTGCCCCACCAGCTCATGCGGCTGGTGCTGGTGGAGCAGGTGTATCGGGCGGTGAAGATAAACCGGGGGGAGCCGTATCATAAGTAGGGGCAAGTTTTTTGGTGGAGAACTGCGTAAAAGGCGTGAAAAAGGATTAGAATGGTAGAGGTTTACCCGAAGTCACTTCCTGCGAAAAAGCTTGCTATAGAGGCATTTTGCACCTATTTAATGGCATAGTGTTGAACGGATTTATTCCTACTTGGCATCAGATGAAATAGTGTCCTTGTGCGGAACCTAAAAGAGATTCGGGAATGATCACCCAAATCGTTGATCTTCTACATTTGGTTATGTTTACCCATCAAGTCCAATGCTTGTTGTCTTTCTAAACAACTATTGCAGAAAAGGCAGTGATTACCACTGTGAGAATTGCAGGAAAAAGTTAATTCGATAGGTACATTAAAATTGATAGCACTTCTAATAACTTCTTTTCTAGATCTCCCGGCGAATGGAGCAATTATTTCAATTGGATTTAGTGAGAGTGAGAGTGTTTTTTGAGCACTTTTCAAAAAAGAATTTTTAGTATCAGAGTAGGAATTTCTACCCACAACACCTATGGAAATTTTATTAATATTAATGTTAGAGCTATAAGATGATGCGAGAGTAAGTAATATTAAGTTTCTGTTTGGGAAGAACTCCTTTTCATGCCAAGCTTCTCTAGATCCAACTTGTTTAGGATACTCCCCCGTTAATGTGCCAGAACCCATCGTAATTAAAGATGGTACATCCATAAAAAAAGTATGACTTAATAATTCTTTAGATAGAATCTGCTTAATAGCTTTTATTTCGCTTTCATTTGTTGTTTGACCATAATTAATATGTAGGGGATAAACCTTATA
The DNA here is from genome assembly GCF_042610515.1 of Paenibacillus paludis. Classification (NCBI taxonomy): domain Bacteria; kingdom Bacillati; phylum Bacillota; class Bacilli; order Caryophanales; family Paenibacillaceae; genus Paenibacillus; species Paenibacillus paludis. The sequence continues at coordinate 372,680 of NZ_JBGJZP010000004.1, read as the reverse complement.
TTTATTTTCTATTAGCCAATATAACAGTACTACCGAATCAATTCCCCCTGATAATAACAGAACAACTTTATTCTCCATAACGATATAATAAATCAACAAGTTCTTCAATTGAAGAACTTACTGATATACACCCAAATAAAATCATATTATTTATATGAAACGGGGAAGTTTTTAAAGCAAATACAGGTATTTTCTTTTTGAAAGCATATCCTATTTCAAAAAAAGTACCTGGATCATCATGATCTAAAAGTGCAACCATAAACTCTGCTTCTTCTAATAATTTAATGTCTTGATTAAATATGTGCTTTCTCTCCTCAAAAGTAGTATCCTTTGTTATAATGCCATTTTCACTGGATGGGGAAAGTACTTGAAAACCTGCATTTTTAAGACTGTTACAAACTAAATTTAACCAAATCAATTGTTGCTCGCTAAAGAAAGGTCCTGCTAAGTAGATAGCCTTCTTTAGAGTGGTTGACAAACGATATTCTCTAATTAATATATCTTGCTCTACCCCTGCACGATTAATTATAGATTCTGTCTCAAAACTCTCTATGAAATTAGCAGCAACACAGGTCGAGATTTTAATTGAGTAATCTATATCTTGGGTTCTAAGATACGTTGCTGCAAGTGCTCCTGCGAAAATATCTCCAGAGCCAAGCGTACACCTTACTTTGCTTTGATAAGCGGGGAAATTGAGTATACCATCTTTTGAAATAAGAATTGAGCCGTGGTGCCCTCTCTTTAATATTGTGTATTTTGAGCCACAATGTAAAAGAGCTTCTATAGCTTCTTTAAGGTTATTGGTGCTAGTAATTTGAAAAGCTTCCTCTTCATTTACCAATAAAATAGTAGTATATTTTAATAAGTTTCTTGCACTTGAAATAGATTTATTATTTGTTTTTGGATCAAGGAATACAGGGATACCCTTTTCATATGCCTCTATACATAGTTCAACTGGCAAACTGTGATCAATTGGAAACATAAGTAATCCGTTAGATTCAGAAGAAAGAGAAGGTGAATACTCAATTCCGAGTGTAATATCGGTCATTGCGACACTTTTCTTTTTTTCATAAGCTTTGAAGCCCGTAACTAGATATTTAGGTAAGCTATAGTTGTCTATTTCTAGCGCATAATCAAAACTAACCCCCATCTTGTTCCAAACAGCTATACTGTATTTGTTTATTTCCGGGCCATAAACCGTCAAAAAATTAACGTTAACGCTTTGTCTAGCAGCAGCCAGTGCTGCGTACAATCCAGCACCTCCAGTGCGAGGAATAATTGTTTCGGAGTCTAATAATATATCATGTCCAATTTCTCCATAAACGCTCAGGTTCAATTTATTCACCTCACATAATCAATATAACCGTTTCTTCCAAGCAACCAGAGTAAATAATCCATCGAACCTAACGAAACTTTAATTGATTTGCATTTTTTTCTAAATAAATCCTCTAAATGTAAATATGTAGTATCTGTTATTTTATCGGGAATATCAAATCCAATTTTTTTTAAAAATCTTATTACATGTACATCTAAAACTGCATAATCGTAATTTATTCCAGTATTTCGTAAAAACCAACTTGCTGATTTTAAGCCGACACCTGGACAAGTGCAAAGCCATGTTCTTTCATTTAGTGAATTTAGTTCTTCTAATTTTAATTTAATATTCCATTGACATTCATTCCATAACCAATGCCCTGCATAAGCCAATGTTTTTGCCTTAATATTGACAAATCGATACTTTCGAAGTTCGCCCTCTTTTGTTAATGGACCAAACTGCTTGGTATTTAATTCGTTTCTCAATTTCTCTGTAGTTTGAATTAGGGTATCTTTGTTTTGATAATAATGAGGATTAAATAAATTTTTCTGAGTTAATATTTCTAAGGCAGAATTATTCTGTTCATAAGTAATACCGTACCCACCAAGAACAATAAAAAAGAATTCTTCGATTAACCTATCGTTTGAAAGCACCTTTATGTCAAGTTCTGGAACTATTGAAGAGCCATAGGTATTCCATAACTGTTCTAATATTAATTCTGGTTTGGAAGAATCATTCATTTTTTCACACCACGAAATATAACAGAAATTTTAGGATCTGGACCTGGATCTATAACGCGTCTTATTTTACCCCGATATTCCCAGCCTTCTTCCAGACATTTTATTATCCATACATGGCTTGGAGGTACTAGACCTATTAGTAGGTCATCAGAAGTTCTTTTAACTAAAATTGTTGGAAAATATGAACCTTCAGCCTTGGAATACTCTAGATGAACCTCTTGTTCAACTTCACAAGAGAAAGATATGACATCTTGATTTTCATTTACAATAACTAAAAAGCTGGGTGTACTATCGCAAGAATTTGATGGTAAACTTGAAAAATCTCCGCCGCCCATAATAAGCCCTCCTAAATAAAGCGTATAATTGTATAATTCTGCTTAATGTTCCGAAATCCTTTTACTGATTTGGTCAAATTAAATATATGCTTAGGATCAATTATTATAGAGGTTAAAGCATATACTACGTCGAATTTTTTAAGGACTTTATCATATTTAGGAGTGATAATTTGAGTAAGAATGGTAGTAATATTCTTGAATTTGCAATATTTGGACTTTTCGATGAAAAAAACATAATAATTCCCTTTCTTGATAATGTAATGATTATTATTGGTGAAAATGGTCAGAGTAAGTCCACCTTTTTAAAAATATTTAACTTTGTTTTGAGAGGTGAACTAGATAAGTTAGAACCAATTATTTTTAAATCTATAAGGATAAAGTTCAAGAAACAAACAGTAATAATAACTTACGAGGAATTGAGATTCAATAAAAATCATGAAAAGAATGATAGTAGAATAGGTGAAATCAGGAAATTATGTGAGGTTTTAGATAAAGAAGAACTTTTAAAAAAAACGATTAATTCCGAAGATAAGGTTCTATACTCCAAGATGAAATCAATAAGAGAGAATGTTAGTAGTGAACTCCTTCATTTTCCAACTTATCGAAGAGTTGAAGAGGATCTTTATAAATTAATAACATATCATCATGATTCAAAAGATTTTAAGAAAGAAGACGTATTTAAACAAAACTTTGGTGAAACGATTTTTAATGAAATCATTCAGTTCGGAATGACCGATGTGAAGAAAGTATTAAATCAAATATCCGGAGATAAGAGCATCTCATTGCAATATAAAGGATACTTACTAGATTTTATTGAAACGTGTAATGGATATCTTATTAAGAAGTATTTCGAATATGATGATAGCTTGGGAGCTATTAATCTTTATAATGAACAAGAACAAACTGTTGATTTAAGTAACCTTTCTTCAGGCGAGAAGCAGATCGTTTCTATTTTTTCAAAAATATATTTATCTAATCATGAAAAGTTCGTTATTTTATTTGACGAACCAGAACTATCTTTATCAATCGAATGGCAAGAAAAATTATTAGTTGATATCTTGAATACAGGTAAATGCGATTTAATGTTTGTTGTTACACATTCACCATTTGTTTTCAATAACTCTCTTAAAGTTTATGCAAAGAGCATAGATTCTTTTAACAAGGAGTTGTCAGAATGAATGTAGACGATATGTTAGAAAAATTAGCAACTGACACAGTAGGCTACATGAAATTTTGCTTGATTTACGCTAAAGAAAGGGGGCGAGCTATATGCCTTGTTGAGGGCAAAGACGCAACATATTATAGAGTAAGAGTTAATAGTATTTGTGAAGGAAACAGATCAAAGTTTATAGAATGTGGGGGAAAGAAACAGGTTATCGCTACCCGTGAGTTAATATCAAAAAATCAATATTATAAACAAGGGAAAATACTTGCTTTTGTTGATAAAGATTTTGATGATACTCTAAATAATGCTCTAATTTATGAGACTCCATGCCATTCAATTGAAAATTTCTATACTTCAGAGGTTGCTTTTAGAACCATACTAGAAGATGAATTTAAAATGAACGATGATGAAGCAGACTTTGAGAAATGCGTTGATTTATACATAAGCACACAAAGAAAATTCCATGAGAAAATGTTAGAATTGAATGCATGGATAATATGTCAGATGAACAAAAGTAAAAATGAATTTGTAGAATTGAATCTAAATAAGCAACATAATAATATAATGAGAGAATTTATTACTATCAGCCTTACAGATGTACAAAAGAATTATAATCAAGAAAGTATTCGCATTAAATTTCCAAAAGCAGCCCAAGTTACATCCGAAGAAATTGAAGATATGATTGCCTCTTTGAGTTCCTTAAATTATCAACAAGTATTTCGAGGGAAATATGAGATAGATTTTTTAGAAAAGTTTTTAACAAAACTTATACTTGTGTTAAATGATAAAAACCTTTATGGAAATTATTTTTCTAAGAAAAGAAATATTTCTTTCAGGGCTACAGATTCTGAATTAATATCGCAAATTTCACAACATGCTGAAACCCCACAGTGCTTGACTGAGTATATAAAAGGGATTTGGAGCAATGATTTACTGGTAGGTGTTAATGTATAAATATTTCCGACACCTCAATGCGGTACACCTGCTTGTAGGCGTGCCTGTTACCGTAGGCCTTCAAGAAACGGTCGAGCTTGATTTGTGAATCGTCCTTATGTAACTTGGGAATGATGGATCGGAAAAAGGATGTGTAATCCTCCAGATCAGCAAACTCAAGTCCCAGGCTTGCCTCATTTTCAGAATGAAGGCTTTCCTGAAGCAGATCCCGCATGGCTTCCATTCGGTGCCGATCCATAAGTTCAAAATCGTCCGGACGTTGAAGATGGAGCAGAAGGGCTGCTGCCGAAAAGCCGGTGTCCCAATCTGGAAGTTGTCCCTGCCAGAATCTGAAAATTTCCTGCGATTCAGCTGACATCAGCGGCAAGAGCTCCGTCCAGGCTTTGAGAATGGCAGCGATCGTGTGCGACACGGCAGAGGGCAGGCTTTGCCGTTGCCAGCCTCCGAAGTGCCAGCTGAGGGCCTTTTTGATCGTCTCAGGCGGAACAGAGGCCGGATCGCAGAAAATTTTGCGCCACTCCTCTAGCGGTTCTACCGGATATCGGGCGTAAGGAAAACGCCCCAAATGTTCGTTGATGCGCTCCTGAACGTTGGTAACCACGGCACGCTTTTCTTTATCGCTTAATGTAATCATGTTATTCTCCCTTCGGTTGTTTACTCCGCAAGAAATCCTTCAGAAAATGCTTTCATCCAGCAGACGGTAAACTACTTCTCAAAATAGTCGGTGAACGGGTCTTCGGTGTGAGGGTTTGTCTTATGTGTTTCGTTTCTCGTTTCCGTAATAATCGCTTCAGTGGCTGCTGCTTCTCTGGCCTCGTTCGATACCCACAACGGCGGAGCTATTTCCGCTACCCATTCTATGGCCAATGCGTTTGGGCTTCCTTCAATGATCGGGGGTTCATCTGCCAGAGCTGCTTCGTCAAGCAGCCAGATATTCCCTACAAGCAAAGCGACATCAAGCTCAGTTCCGTCCCAGTAAGGGTTAAGCGAGGTGTCATTTTCCCTGTAGGTCAATGCGACTCTTAATCTCCAGCGGTGTCGCTCAGACCATATTCGTCTCATCTCTCCTTGCTGAGACTGCAAGCAGATGTAGCGTACCGTCGTAATTGAATGCTCCTCTCAGGAATTCCACCAAGGCTTGTCTCATCAATTCATTTGTGTAAAAATCTGGGTTCATATTCTACTCCTCCAAACTTTTGGTTTCAAAGATATGATATTTATTTATGGATTGCTACTCTGCGAAAAAATAAGTCCTAATCTTAAACGCTAGTTGCTAGACCTAGAGCACCAACGATGGGGTTCTTCATTCACAGATTTGATAACTCGAAATGATACAATCCGTGTTCTCGATTTTAGGGGAACTTATGCTCCCATAATACTTGTATATAAATCTAAGAATGAAGTATAATAGAAGAAATTAGCACTCTTTTATTTTGAGTGCTAATTTCTTCAGGTGAGGTGATGCGTATTGAGAGAAAAATAAAAAGACAAACCTAAGTGGTGGTACACTTGGTTTGTCTTTAAGGGTTGGTGTTCTTCATTTCAGAATGAAATATGCTTAGAGTTTTTCTGAGCATGAAGAAGATATCAGTATGGAGAATTTCCATACCTCATATGTAAAGCTGTGATGGCTATACCTATGTATACGTCATGAATGACGGATATCCTTCTTATTTTCAAAAAAATTATAGAGGGGTGGGTTGCGTATGACAATAGAGATTGAGTCCAAAGTATCCTCTTTGTTAGATGGTATTGCTTCTCGGTTAGACATTTCTCCTACAAAGTATAAACAAGCTGTTGAAAGATATACTGCTGTTAGTAGTTGGATTGCTGAGGGGGATTTTGAGGGTGTTGAGGATATACATTTTTACCCCCAAGGTTCTTTTAGACTTGGAACTGTCGTGAGACCGATTAAAAACGGACAAGACGCTGATTATGATATTGATTTAGTGAGCGAGTTCCAGATTTCCAAGGATAGCATCACTCCAGAAGATCTGAAGCGGATTGTTGGAACGAGAATTACGGAACATGAAAAGTACAGAAAGATGCTTGATGAAGAGGGAAGGCGCTGCTGGACTTTGCTTTATGCCGAAGAGGAGGGAGTGGGTTTCCATCTGGATGTTCTACCGGCAACTCCTGAAGAGGCCGTATTAAGAAACCATCTTATTGATCCGCGAATAGCCCAAAAGGCTATTGCTATTACCCATAAGAATAAGAATAAAACATATGACTGGTATTGCAGTAATCCAAGTGGGTATGCTGATTGGTTTGATGATATTAACAAACCAGCTTTAGATATAGTTAAATCCGTTCAGAAACGAAATCTCTTTGAAACTAATCGGGAAATATACGCCAGTATTGATGAAGTTCCCGAAGCACTTCTCAAGACTCCCCTACAACGAGCAATCCAAATCTTAAAGCGACATCGTGATGTCCGTTTTATCAATCACCCCATGGCTCTAGACAGACCTATCTCAATGATTATTACTACTTTGGCAGCTAAACTCTACAATGGTGAGCCTACTGTTTTATTAGCTCTTAGAAACATAGTAAATCAGTTTGATATGTTATCCGCCTTGCTATCTTCCGATTACAGCCTGAATAAATCACTTCAAACACAATCATTAATTACCAGAAAAGACGATGGAACCTGGGTCATACCGAATCCTGTTAATCCAAATGAGAATTTTGCAGATCGTTGGCATGAAAATAATAACCAAAAAGCAAGAGCCTTTTTCGAATGGACTAGCTGGGTCAAGGAAGACATTGTTGAGATTATTGGAACCAATGATGTTGGAAAGATTGTAAAAGGGTATGAGACAACTTTTGGTAAGGTTTCTATAAATGCAGCTAGGACTCTAGGATTGCCGACAAGTGCTGCTGTTATCTCCCCGCCATTAGTACAAATTTCGGTTCCTATTAAACCATGGGGTAACTAGCAGTGAATGGTCATATTGTGCAGGATCATTTTAGAAAACTGCGGGAACGATACCCTAATGTTATCCTTGATTTTGAGAAAGATAAACATTTCGTTCGAGGAGAACTGCGCTTCTGCGCACAATATCAAGATAATGAGATTATGGAGGTGGAATATACGGTGGAGATTGAGCTAAGTGCTAATTATCCAATTTCCCCTCCAAAAGCTCGTGAATTAAAGGGGGAGATCCCCAGAACATTCCATACCTTTTCAGATGGAACATTATGTTTAGGTGCACCTTTGGCAATTAAAGAAAAATTTTCGGCAGATCCAACATTAGTTGGATTTGTCGAAAATCTTCTAGTTCCCTATCTATATACACATAAGCACTTATCTCAAAAGAGTGTGTTGCCTTACGGTGAACTTGATCATGGTGCTAAAGGAATAATGAAATACTATATGGAGTTATTTGAAGTTACTGAACCGATTTTAGCATTAAATCTCTTGTATTTATTGGCATATGAAAAGGTGCGGGGTCACTTACCTTGTCCATGTGGAGGAGGAGCAATAATTAGAAAATGTCATGCTCCTATTCTTAAAAAAATTCAAGGGTTCCAGACACCTAAGGAGTTTGAATATGAATTGAATTATTGCTACAAGTATTATGAGACAGTGCGGGGGCGCAAATGAAAAGAATATTGACAATCGATGGCGGAGGAATCAAAGGTGTCTTCCCAGTTGCACTACTAGCCGAAATAGAAGGGCAATTAGGTCAACCGATAGCTGATTATTTTGATTTAATAGTAGGAACTTCTACAGGGGGGATTATAGCACTTGGGCTTGGACTTGGCTTTTCGGCTGAAGAAATCCTCAATTTTTACCAGAGCTATGGCCCGAGTATCTTTCAACCCAAAAAACAAGGATATTTTGCTAGGCTAGCCCGAAGGGTGACTACCGGTCATGCAGATATGTTGTTCGATACAAAATATGATGCTAAAGTCCTCAAAGGTGCATTGGATGAATTATTCGGAAATCGCATTATTGGTGATAGCCGAGTGAGATTGGTTATCCCATCATTTAATATTCAAAAAGGCATTGTTCGAATTTACAAAACAAGACATCATCCTAGGTTTGAGTTAGATTGGAAGAAAAGCGCGGTAGAAGCAGCCCTGGCAACTGCTGCGGCTCCGCTATACTTTCAAACTTTTAGAACGGAAAGCGGCGTACCGCTTGTGGATGGGGGAGTATTTGCTAACAATCCAATTGGACTTGCTACGGTTGAAGCTGTTGGAGTGTTAAAATGGAAGCCAAAAGAACTTCGGGTTTTGAGCTTGGGTTGTACTGAAGAGCCTTTTGATATTAATTTAGAAAAAGAAAACATGGGGGTAGCTGATTGGAAAATGGGGCTTATTGAAGTCTTTATGCGCTCACAGTCATCAAGTTCCTATGGAATTGCTACCCTTCTAGCAGAAAACCATACGCATAATAACGTATATAGAATCAATCCGACTACACCTCCAAAGTTATATACTCTGGACGGAGTTGAAAGGATAGGCTTGTTAAGGTCGCTAGCCGATGAGACGGCAAGATACGAGATAGCTGAACTACGTAAGAGAGGGTTTCTTGATACAAAAGCAGAAATATTCACGCCTTACCCTTACTAAATTAGCTTTAGATTGTACTAATTTTCCTCGTTCAACAGGATATTTGTCAGTGCTAGAAGATTTGTTGTGGTGAGTGTTTCAGGTTAATTATTAATTGAAGGAGAGGATACAATGGCATTATACCTTGAGAATTTAGACCCAATTACAAGAGAGTACATGATAAGGGAAATTGATTATGACTTGCAAAAAGGTAAATTATATCTTAGTGGAAGACTTACAGAAACAGGTAAGACAGTTTATCCAGAATTATTAAAGGAATATGCTCAAAACGGAGACGATGAGGATTTCGCTCGAAAGTTAAGAGAGTACATGGCTGCAAAAGAATTAGCAAAGAAGCCACGTGGAGTAGGATATATTGAAAAGGATGTTCCTCATACGGCGAATGAGACCCTGGCTGAAGGCGAGTTTAACACATACTATATTAGAGGTCTTTGTGCACGTGTGATTGAAGAGGAGGAGGGTCAATTAGAGATTTACCGTGCTAAAGAAGTTTTCGATCCTAGGCCAGAGTCACAAGCGCTGCTAGGACAAACTGTAGATGCCGCGAAACTTCTGTCAACTCTCAGAGATCCGGAAAGCAAGTTTAAGGCGATACCGAAGCCAAACTCAGGTTTGAGTGTGAGAAGAAAATAACTTGGTTTTTGAAAAGGACACTCGATCACAGGTGTCCTTTTCATATCAACTTGCCCCTGCAGCTGTCGCGGTGAGACTTTCATAAATAGAAAAGTTTTAAAAAATTATTTGATAAACAGAGGAGGGGTAAATAGTAAAATTACAACCAAGACATAGCAGTATGCTTGTCTGATACATCATTTACGCTAAGGTTACGTAATAAAAAACTGTAAAGATTATACTGTCCTAACTTAAATAAACCCATTGTATAAGAGTTATATATCAACTGCTGTGTATTATTTGACTGCAAGTTATTTAAGCCACAATGCTGTATAACATCTAACTTGGTATTGCAATAAGCATATTCCCCAATGTATGGTGACTTCTTATATACCCAATCCCATGTTGCTGATGATATACCGTTTGCACGCATTACATCAAAATAATCAGAAACAGTTAAATTAGGTGCTGTATCCTTGTTTAACAACTCATCGGCAAATATAGCTTCTTCTACAAACATTGTCTTGCAAGTACTGTCTTCAAATGGATGTCCACCTGCAAATATCCCGCAGTCAAATTTGAGGGACTCTGTTAATTTAAGATATACTAACTTAATAACTGCTTCTTGTACTATCTTTGGAACGTTATAAGAACTATCATATTTCATAACCTTATATAAATTATACAGATTATCTAGCACAGAGTTACAATTTAAATCTGCAAAATACTCAATTCTATAATTATCCTTCGTCTTTACCCTATCATGTCCCTCTGTACTAAAATTAGCTTTCCAATTAGCACCTATATTTGGCAAAATGAATTCCTTGACAACTTTATCAAAATAATTAATTACATCGCTAGTTCTATAATCTACCGCTGCATTTGGTTTACTGCACTCAATAAGAGAATCAATAATTACCTGTTCTTCGTTAACTCCTTTCTTTGTGGAAAATATTGTATTTAACTTATCATATAAATCTTTATTAAAACATTCCTCTACATAATTAAGTGTTACTATATCAAATGCACCCATTGGTATTACTTTTCCGGAAGGGTTTAGTACCTCTAATGATGTATTAAGTACTGAATTACCTACTAACTTTGATAAGTCATCAGTAAAATCTTCAACTGCGGCCTTTACCTGTCTTAGTACTTCATTATAACCTTCTAATGTTGTATATGTGTTACCATTACGATATATAAACAATACATTTGAACCAGCTATCTTTGGTATAATTTTCTCAATGGATTCGTGAAATTCTTTATCATTATCATCTTTCATCATCAATAGATATACATCTGCATCGTTAGCAACATTAAGCGGTACATTACCTGAAACCCCAGGAGTATCTGTAATAATGAGACAATCAATGGAATTACCCATTATTTCTCTTGCAAACGAACTTGCTTCAGTTACAATTTCGATAATATCAGTTAAAAGGTTTAACTGTCTTGGCTTACCTGCCAATTCACTCTCTGCTTTCTGAGAATAAGTATTTTCTTTTTCGATTCGTTTTAAAAAGTTTTTAATTTCATCCTCGTGTTCATCATTAAACGGTACTTCAATACCATTTAGAGTAGAATCAGCTGCTAAATAACGCATAAAGCTTTTCTTTTCAAGTCCTTTTGTGAGATAAAATTTAAAGTTAAGTTTTGTGAAATCCTTACCGCTTGACTCCAATTGTCTACGTGCTAATCTTGCGTATTTCAAGAACCTTGAAACAAGTCTTGATTTTCCTACCCTTGATCTACCGACTATACAAATCTTTTTTGTAAGCATATTTTCATCTCCGCCTTTCTTTTTTAAAGATATAATTCCACTGGTATCTTTGCCTTTTTGAAGCATCCATTGCTCTATTTCATATAGGTCAAAAATTGGTCCTGCTTTTATTTCCTGCATAGGCTTTGGAAAGCTAGGTTCTCTTACTCTCCAATTTGCTACTGATGATGAGGAAACACCACATATATCAGCGATCTCTCTTAAACCAACCAGCCGCATTAGTTTCAGTCCTTTCTATGATTATCCCCACGCCTATCTTGTGAATGATATTCACATGTAATATTAATTTCGTTCACGTCATGTGTTAATCTTATTTTAGGTAAATATTAGTTATTATTTTTGCATTTGTCAAGAATGTTCTGGGGCTGCAGTAATTATCCGAGTTGTTGGAAGACGAAGATGATGTAAAATTAAAGAAGGACCATCCTTAGTATGGGATGGTCCTTCTTTATATCTAGCCGTTACAGAAAGCACGGTGAAACGTATCGTAATTGATGGCAGACGATACCTTATCAATAATTGTACTATGGGAAAGGCTTATAACGTTGTTTCTCCTTGTAATATAAAAATATTTTAAAATTGATACATACTCATTTGCGAAAGTAACACCTGTTCTAACGAACGGGTGTTACTTTCAATTTATATATTCTGAAATCGAACATTTATTGCCTTCCATGACTGAGTATTTTTCTTTTTATCAAACGACCGTATACTATCAAATAATACAGTATCATTCTCCTTTATATTAGCAGGTAATTCTGATTTATAGCAAAAAATAGATTCGCCATTCGGTAAATATATAAAGCAAAAAGGATTTTCATTTTTGCCAATTCGTACATTACCAATAAGATTTTCTGCTTTTTTAGGATTAGTAAGAACAGTATTATTTATAACTCTAGTGCTATCAGGATTAGAATTCCATACCTCTTTACATAATTTCAAAGCCTCAAATAGGTTCTTAGGTTTGTTATCATTACCTATTTCCTTATTGAGGTAAATAATCTGCGAAAGTAATTCTTCTGTAACTTTCCATTCCTGTTTTTCTCTAACATAGAGGGTTAAATATAAATGATTTCTGGAATTTTCAAGGTTGTTGTTTTCTTTGGAAAGGATACTTATATCTAAAAAAAGGGTCACCATAGATTCAATTTTAGGGTTACTTGCAGCAGCTTGATACATTAATGACAATGCTTTAGTTGAATTATCTGTATTTTTAAGTACTTTCGCATATTCATGTAATAACCACCAATCGGCTTTTGGGTGTTTACACAAATTGCTATAAATTAATTCTGCTTTATCATATTCTCCAATAAGGTAGTAAGTTAGAGCTTCAAGTCTAATGAAAAATTTTTGTTGTCCATATGGAATTTCCGGTAAAAGTAAATTTAATAATTCTATAGCTTTAGAATACAGACCTAATTTGATTAATGCATTAATTTTATAGTTATACCAAAGTGTATAATAGCTCCAACCTTCTCGCTTATTCTCAAGTATTGGATTTTTACTTAATATTGAGGGGTCAACTTTAGATACCCATTCATTAATAATATCCCATTTGTTCGTGTTTTTTGCGAATTTCAATGTAGAAAAAACCACTTTCCTCAATGCGATATCCTCAGGCTGTAAGCTTAAAATTTTATTGGCCACCAGTAACACGTTTTCTAAAGGTTCTTTTTCTCCGAACTGCTCTAGTATGCCCTCTATATATGTCCAAGTGATTTCAATTTTACACCAATTGAAATCTTTATATTTTAATAAAAGTTCATCTGCTAGAGGTAAAGCTTCATCAAATAACTTTAGTTTTCTAAGACAGTGTAGAAAACCCGCGCCATCAAATTTGTCAGAGCTTTCTTCCCATAAGATTCTATAGATATGAAGCGCATCTATTAAATTACCCGATTTACGAAGGTTGTTTGCCTGTTGTTTAAGTTCACCCGTAGTAGTCATTTTTATTTAGCTCCAGTTCGATTACTCAATATTTTGGTTAATCTTGAAAGTGCTATGACGACATTAATTATTATATTCTCTACAGTCCTTTAGGCAAATTTTCTCGCATTTTATTACAATCAAATTTGAACTTGAAACTGTGGCTCCTAAACTATTTAAATTCAATTTTGTGAAATAAAGTTTTTGTTTCTATATGGAAATATAGGTGGTTTGATTACATGTCCACATATACCCATTTTATCATAAACGGATAGTACTAAAGTAGTGTTGCGGGAAGAGAAATTCATTTTTTAATTTATGTTCATAATTGCTAAAATTAAATAACAGTTCGACAATATTTGACAAATATAATTGTGATTGTCTTATATAATATGTTTAGTCCAAATATGGCGGTGATCTAATGTGGCAAAATACTATGCAGTGAGAAACGGGAAGGAAGCAGGCATTTATAATAGTTGGACCGAATGCAAAAAGCAGGTTGAAGGACATAGTAATGCTGAATATAAGGGGTTTTCAACACTTGAGGAAGCTAACGAATATTTAGGACTTTCAACTAGTACAGGTAAATCGGGATCAGTAAAAGGATATACAGATGTAACTGAAAATAAAACCAAAACCAAAACATTAAGGGCATATGTCGATGGAAGTTACTCAAAGGAAAACTCCCTATACTCTTATGGTTGTATAATAATTGATGGAGATAAAATCGAGAGATTGTCTGATGTAGGAAATGATGTGGATTTAATTGATCTATGGAATGTAGCGGGTGAGTTAACCGGTGCTATGAAAGCTATTGAGTGGGCTAGTAATAATAATCATAAAAATATTACAATTTACCATGATTATGAAGGTATTGCTAAGTGGGCTAGTGGAGATTGGAGGGCAAAAAAAAAAGGTACCAAGGGTTACATTGAATTTATAGAAAAGTATAGGCAAGTTATAAAAATTGAATTTATTAAAGTAGCAGCACATACCGGCGTTCGTTACAATGAAGAAGCGGATATATTGGCTAAAAGTGCTATACAAAAATATATAAATAACAATTTAGTAATGTCTAGGTTGGATAGCTCTCAAAAGACCAAGGAAATAGAACTTTTTTATTCAATTATGGCAGAAAACGATAACGTAAAGAATAAAATTTCTTTTATTCACAATGGGGTTGAAATAACTGAAAGTAAGCTAAGGAAGTTTGCAAAAACCTTCTGGAAAGAAACCGGTCATAAAATAAACGAAATTGAGGATCTGAAAATACAGTTAGAATGGGAAAATTTAGATATTAAAATAACTATGAACATAAAGGTTAAGAACGGTGAGAGTCAGAAATTGATATTACATGTTAGTAAATTAGGAGGGAATTATATTGTTTAGGAATCTTAACTTAAATAGAGAAAAAATACATAGTTCTATTGATAAGTTCCTGAGGGTGAAAAGTTTGACATGTACCCTTTCATCTTTTGAACCTTTTGGTGGAACGAGAAGAAGAATATATATTAATGGAGAATGCAGTACATATATTGATTTTCAATTTCTAAGTAAAGGAGGCACTTCTATTGACTTATCAAGTGGTATAACTAATGAATTCAAGGAAGAATTGGCTAATTTTATAAAGGATGACCCGGAATGTTCAATGGGAAACTCTAATAACCAGTGGTTTGTTGCGAAAAATATCGAAGAGGATGATTTTTTAGCTGTTATTGAATTGCTAAAAATAAGTGAGTACACAAAATCCTACTGTAATCATACGGATGGTAGCTATCGCTTTACTGGAATATATGATGAAAACTTGGTCATTCACCGTTATCAAACAAAAACCGTAATGATACAAGGCAGACCACTATTATTATATAACGAGGCAGTTGTATGTATAACTGAACTTATTGATCTAGATGAATTACCAAAGACCTTTAATGATAACTACAAGGTTGATGTGAAAAAGTCTGACGTTGAAGCACAATACGAGTACTATTTCCCATCATCGCATGATAAACATGGTATTAAGTATAAAAAAGTTCTCCACCAAGGGATATATAATTTACAGCTAAAAGGGGATATGTTTGAATACTCATACCTTGTATTTCCCGCACTTAGGGCAGTTGAAGGTCACTTGAAAATTTCTTTGCATTCTTATAATATTCCCTTAGGGTTCAACAGTTGCTTCAATATGTTTAGACGTGAATCTAATGGGGGAAGATATAGATTAGATGAGGAATATTCCAATCAAATAAATAACACACATAAGGTAAGGAATCTTGAAGACGCTTATAATTTTCACCAAACCCAACGCCACAGATTATTTCATTGGGCAGATCAAGATATAGCTTTTGATGATACCAGAATAATTGAAAATTTAGGGGAAGCAAAAGGACTCATAACCGACGCATTTTCCATTATCGACCATTACCATAAGGTATAGGGTTTATTTTGAAATTTAACTGTGTTATAATAAATTGATTACCCGGTAAGGAGGGGATAATGATGAAAGGTTACGAATTATTACAGTTGAGTTGCGATGACTTTGAATATCTCGTACTTTCCACATCATTTGAAACACCACTTACCTATTTAATGGATATTACCACTGAGTTAAATTCAAAATCTAACATGAGCAATTTCAAGGTTGTTTTTGATTTACTTTTAAGTATGGGTAATAATTCGGAGCGTTTTATTGAAGCATTCTATGATGGGGAACAAAAAAATATCGATTTGTTTAATGTCTTGAAAATAGATAAAAAAAATGATTTAAGGAAAATTTCTTGTGAGTATCTAAAGCAGAATAGTATCTTTTTAGATAATTCGGTATTAAATTCTCAACAAAAGAAAATGATTAGCATGGGAATTCCAATTTAATGTATTGACTCGCTTGCTGAGGCACACAATAGGTATATGTTTGAAGGCGAACAAGGTTTGTGTTGTGTAATAGTTAATTGTATCAAAAAAGAGTCATACCTGTTCAAACATACAAAATTGGCTGGAATATAATATAGCATTTGAAAACACTTTTTGTGTATTCAAGTGCTTTTTTTGTGGAGCACGATAACGTGTGGATTTACTTGTTTTAATATTTTTGTTGCCCTCGGAGCTGCAGGAGAACTTTCAGGGACGTACTTATGCATTGATCTGAATGGGATTAGCTCATTCACATGCTTAAAGCGGACAGCAAAGCCAGTATATGTGTTTAACAGTGGAAGAGCTAATTACCTTTCTAATCAGAGTAACGGAGAGGAATGAGCGTGTCGCCTCGTTAATGGTGATTGATTTATCATAATGATACATTGGTTTATTCCTGCGAGCTTCTTATTGCTGAAATGAAACTTGCCGCTTCAGCTAGCGCGGGGAACCGTATCATAAGTAGGGCGAACTATTGAAGAATTCAGATGTTAGAGCCTAAATGGAGGATTTAAATATCAAGTAGCATTGAGATAAAGAACTGCTGACCTGAACCGAAGAATATATTTCCTTAAGGGTTGCTGCTGGTCTAAGCCCAAAAGATTTGGCAGGCTCGACAATAGCCCTTCAAAACAGCCTCTTTATTGTTACTTTGAGGGAAGCTGATAAGCTAGTTGGAATGGGTAGAATTATTGGAGATGGCGGCTGTTTTTTTTCATATTGTTGATATTGCAGTCGATCCGATCCATTAAGGAAAAGGGCTTGGTAAACGGATTATGTCCGAGCTAATAAAATATTTGGACGAGAAGGCTCCGAAGGGTTCCTATGTTAGTTTAATCGCCGATATACCAGCAGATAATCTATATAAGAAATACGGGTTTGAATACACATATCCAAAATCAGTTGGTATGTAAAAGGTATTGAGTTAATGAGAAACTCAAGCCGACACAGGAGCAAATTAGCCGATGGTATCTCAAAGGCCAGCATGACGCTACCGACGCGCCTCCTATCGTCCAGCCTGATTAACACAAGCAAGCCGAGATGAACGGTTTTAGGTTTGTCTCCTGTGCATGGATCTGTCTTTGGATCTTGTAACCATTTAATGGTATTATCACATGCGCTGGAATATCAATCCATTCTTGTGAACAATTCCATTTTATTTAAAGGACTGAGCTATTAGAGGAGAATACAATGAGGAAAAAAACAGCTAAAAATAATATAACGCTTCCCGATAGATTAAATCATTTAGAACCGAATGAGTATCCGCTCAAGGAAGCTTATGCATATGAAAAAATAATTAAAAGCCTCCGAGAATTTGGTCTTAACGAAAGCGGTTGGACAAATGCAACTCCTTCAGCCGTTCTTCGGCCAGTATCGTAAGAAGAGTGAGCGAAGCAACTAGCAGCCATTATATGGAAATATTCTCAAGCATGGTCAACCTTCATAATTTGCCCGAAATTTTGAGAGGTCTCAGAAATGATGGGCTTCATTTTGGTGAACTTGGATATGACTATTTATCAGATAAGATTTACAAAGAACTAACTACTCTTCCTGAAATGGCGTTAAGCTAACTGGGAACGTTGGTTAAATAATTAGGGAGCAGATCGCCGTGGCAGGCAGCTGCTCCCTTTTTCGTTGAAGTAACTGGAGTTTAATTCTATTACGCATAATATTAGTTTGACTGAATGTGTACTGGTGATGTCCTGCAATAATCTATCTTGAAATTAGCTGATCTGCAGCTCTACGCAGGGTTTCTGCTCATGGAGACGTTATCATCATCCGTTCTAACAATGCCCAAATCTGTTCTGCCATAACTGAAGCTGGATATGGAATCGAATTGGTAATCCACCATTCGAAAGAGCTTATTATAGCTGACGCTAGAAATTGTACTGTTATTTCTTTATTAAAATCTGGCCCGAAAGAGATTAAATCAAATTGTTTACTGAGACTTTGTTGGGCAATAAGAAGTAAGCGATTCCTAAAGACAGGTATTCCTCTATTTTTCAGCATAGTTGAATACAAATTGGAGTTCTGTTCTAAATATTCAAAAACTCGAAGCAATGTGGATTTCGAAGTGAATTTATCTGTGACCTCATTGGGAGCACACTTTTCTAATAATTGATTAATTTGTTCTTCTAAATATTGATCAAGCAGGTCATATTTATCTAGAAAATGTAAATATACCGTTCCACGATTTACATTTGCTAAATCAGCAATTTTATTTATTGTGATATTTTCAATGTCCATTTCCGACAATAGCTCTATAAAAGCATCCATGATAGCCTTTTTGGATTTTTGAATACGTCTGTCCATTTATTTCTCCTTCGGAGTCAGAATATTAAACATTCCTTAGGTGTTTGTTGATTATTCAACAATTATAATCGTTTTAGCGATTGAACATTCCTTTGATTTTTTATATTGTGATTTTATCAAACAAACGTTGAATTTTCAACGAGTGTTAAATAATCTAATTGGAGGAAAATACTATGAAAGCTATTGCTCTAACCGGTTTTGGTATCCCTGAATCTTTTGAAGAGTGTCAAATTTCAATTCCTGAGTTAACAGATACACAAGTTCTTGTGGAGGTGTATGCCTCATCTATAAACCCTGGCGATAATCATTTACGTTCCGGCGATCTAATGCAGAGTGCAGTAGGAGATCAATTTAAAATTCATTTCCCTCATTTTCTTGGGGGTGATGTTGCAGGAATTGTAAGGGGGGTTGGAAAGGAGGTACACCATCTTAAACTTGGTGATCGTGTTATGGGTATGGTTCGTGGCGGCTCATATATGGATTATGTGGCAGTAGAAGAGAATACCTTGACGACAATACCGGAAAATGTATCCTTTGAAGAAGCCAGTGCCGCACCCACAATAGCCTTGACGGCCTGGCAAGCACTTTTTAAGCACGGCAACCTTCAAGCAGGTCAACGTATTTTTATCAATGGTGGTGCAGGTGGTGTAGGACATGTAGCCATTCAGTTGGCAAAACAGCACGGTGCTTATGTAATTACAACTGCAAGAGAGCATAATCGCGAATTTGTCATGGGTTTAGGTGCTGATGAGTTTATTGACTTTACAAAAATTGACTTCACTAAAAGTATATCAGAGCCTGTAGATATTGTTCTTGATACAGCTATGTTGGAAAAAAAACAATTAGAAACAGGACTGCCAGGAGAGTTTGGAGATAATAGCTATGCTATTTTGAAGGATGCTGGAAAGTATATTTCAATCATATCATTCGGTATTGGAATATCTCCAAGAGTTCGTAACATTGAACCGATCTTTTTCCAAGCAAATCCTAATCGGTTCGACCTGAACGAAATTCCCATTAAAATGCAAGAAGAAAAGCTCAAGATTCATGTAGATCAAATATATCCATTTACTGCTAATGGTTTGTTCGATGCCTACCGTAAAAGTGAACAACAACCCAAACGAGGAAAAATTGTGATTTTAAAGGGAGAATAATTTCTTTATTGAATTTACATAAGATAGCAGAATCGCTTGAAGTTAATTTAGTTCAGCTATTTGCATATCAGAATGAAGAGTTTATGGTTACTTCAGCTGAGAGCGATATTCAGGATATTGTAAGTATGCTTCGTGACGCTAATGACGAGAAGATACGCGTGGCGAAAAATGTACTTAAAGAATTATTATGAGATACGTCCTTCAGAGCAAATGAGGTCATTGAAAGTAAACGCACAAGCCACTGGCTTTAGAAAGTAATCCTTTTATTGAGCAATGTTTTTAAAAATGTAGAGATATCCGAATTACTTGCTTAAAAACATGTCGAGATAAAGATTTTTGCTTGATATGACCATCAGTAACGACCTAACATATGAGCTGATATACTTAGTCTATAAAGAGATGAACATGGAGTGATTAGGGGATGATGAATTTATATGGAGCGGAGCATCACTTGATGGTGGTGTCAGACGCTATTGATGCGGAAGAACACCGGCATTCCTTTTTACAGGTGACGATCTCATTAACAGGAGAATTTGATATTGATGTAGCGGGGCAAAGCTTGAGTTGTCCAGGAATCATTATCAATTCGAACGTCGTTCATCGCTTAAAAGAGGCGGGACACCCGTTGATGCTTCTTCTGATAGATAGCACCTCTGAGATGGCTGCAAGCTTTAGGCGGTATCTGGAGGGGCAGCAGTATTATGTGTTTCCGCAAGGAATGATGAAGAGCATTCGCGAATTTGTGCAAAAAGAGTATGCTGGCGTTAAGGACCCGGACAGCTATCGTTCTTTTCTGGGACAACTCATGATGCTATTGGGCGTAGAACAGGTGAATACAGCTATTGTTGATCCGAGAATAAGAGAGTTTATTCAGCTCATAAAAGATTGCACGAACTCCGAACACTCCGTAAGTCAATACGCCCGGCAATTTGGTTTATCCAACAGCAGAATGTCGCACCTCTTTAAAGAAAATACAGGCATTTCGCTTAGCGGGTACATGGTGCTGCACAAGCTGCAGAAGGCAACCTATTTAATTTTTGAGGGGCTCAGCATTACGGATGCGGCTATGGCAGCAGGATTTGACAGTCCGTCACATTTAGCCGCCACCAGCAAGCAGTTGCTGGGAATGACGGCGAAGGGTATTCGCAAAGATAGCGTCTTTTTAAAAGTTTCTTGCCTGTATTAACCTTACAATGGGTGCAGGAGGTGTGTTCCATGAGTGCATACTTGAAGGAAACCGAATTACTAAACTATTCTCACCCATTGATCCAGCAAATTGTTCACAGCCGCCAGTGGGATTCGATGTCCAGGAGGGAACAAATTCTTGGCATATATAACTACGTGCGTGACGAAATCCGGTTCGGCTATAACCGGGCAGATGATATTCCGGCATCGGAAGTATTACAGGATGGCTACGGTCAGTGTAATACAAAGGGTGTGCTTTTTATGGCGTTGCTAAGGGCTGTGGGAGTGCCATGCTGTATGCATGGATTTGCCATTGATAAGAAGCTGCAAAAGGGGGCAATGAAAGGGTGGTATTACCAACTGTCTCCCCAGGAGATCATTCATAGCTGGGTTGAAGTGCTATATGAAGGCAAGTGGTTGAATATCGAAGGATTTATACTGGATATTCCCTATTTGACCAAGCTTCAGCAAAAATTTGAACAGTGTACGGGTTCATTTTGCGGTTATGGCGTTGCAACCGATAATTTTCAAAAGCCGGATATACATTGGAACGAAAATGATACCTACGTGCAAAAAGAAGGAATCGTTCAGGATTTCGGGATTTATGACAGCCCTGATGCCTTCTTCACGGGTCATCCGCAAGGGCTCAGTCCATTCAAGAAAATAATCTATAGCAGGGTGGTTCGGCATCTTATGAACCGGAACGTCGATCACATAAGGCAGGGGTAGCTAACTGATTCTAGATGTGAATAAAGAATTATTATGAGGCAAGCCTCTCAGGGCAAATAAGGTCGTTAGAATCAAAAGCACAAGCCATTGGTTTGTGCTTTTTGCCGTAGCTTAAGTGTAGTTCTTATTTTATGATCAATGGTGCTGAGTCTGAGCTGCCGAAAGACCAGGGCTATATAGGCATAACAAAAAATATCTTTGATAAAGAAATGTCGCTTTAACTAGCGTATAATTTATGGGTCATAAGGAGGAAAAAATGACTGAATTACTAGCTCCAGCAGGAAATATGGAGGCTTTAAAAGCTGCAATTTCTAATGGTTGTGATGCAATATACTTAGGAATGCAAAAATTTGGTGCACGTGCATACTCATCTAATTTTGATTTAGAATCGTTAAAAGAGGCTGTTACGTATGCGCACCTGAGGGACGTTAAACTCTATGTTACAATGAATACCATCGTTTTCGAAAACGAAGTTGAAGAGATGAAAGAGCAGATACACGAATTAAATAAAATCGGTGTTGATGGCATTATCGTCCAGGACTTGACTACTTTCAATTATATCGTTAAAAACTTTCTTGATATGGAAGCACATTGTTCAACTCAAATGGGAATAGACGATTTAGACGGAACTTTATTATTTAAAGAACTTGGTGCTAAAAGAGTTGTTCTGTCCCGTGAGGTTGAGATTGAAAAAGTAAAAGAGATCAAAAGAATAGCTGAAATACCTTTAGAAATTTTCGTTCACGGTGCTTTATGTGTATCTTATTCGGGAAACTGTCTAATGTCAGGATTAATCGGCTATCGATGCGCAAATCGCGGAAGATGTGTGGGTTCATGCCGTAAGGAGTATGAACTAATGGATAAGACAACAGATACATCTTTAGGGAAAAACTATATTCTATCTACTAAGGACTTAAACACAATCGATTATATTCATGATTTAAAAGAAATCGATTCTTTAAAAATAGAAGGTCGAATGAAAGTGCCTACGTATGTTGCTAATGTTGTATCAAAATATCGCATGGCCTTAGATAATAAAATAACCGACGAAGATAAAGAAAATCTGAAAAAAACATTCAATAGAACATTTACTAAAGGGTATTTGTTTCACGAAGATAGGAGAAATATTACAAACATCTTAAGACCTAATAACTTTGGTTATGAAATTGGAACAATCAGCAAGATTGTTAAAGATAGGTATGAAATAACACTTACACGTCCTTTAAATCAGAACGATACCATTCGAATAAGTCACAACAATGAAGATGTTAATTTAACTGTTGTAAAACTGTACGATAAAGAGGGCGAATTAATCAACAAAGCAGATGATGTCTGCTATATCAAAATCAAAGAAAAGATGTCTATGGGAGATGTAGTATATAAAACGAAGGATTATTTCTATTCCAAAGAATTAGAATCATCACTGGAAAAAGAATTTAAGCGGTTTAACCTCGATATTAGAGTATATGCATGTCCAGATTCAAAGCTTTTCATAGATGCGGAGGGCTTAGGCTTTAATTATTCATATGAAAGCGAGGAAATATTAGGCGAAGCCATTAATAATCCAACAACGAAAGGCCAGGTAATAAAGCAATTTTCAAGATTAAATGATACTATATTCGAACTTAATCATGTCGATTTTGAGGAATGCAATGCATTTATTCCAGCTAAACTGTTAAATGCAGCAAGAAGAGATATTGTACTGGGCTTATATGACTTAAAGCTTAACAGCCAAAAGAAAAGAACCAAGGCTTTGAAAGCAAAAGAAAAAATAAGCTTTGCCCCTGAAAAACCATACCTTACGGCCTCTGTAACGACTAAGGAGCAGTACGATGCTTGCGTGAGCTATGGAATTAAGGAAATCTATTTTAAAAACGTTGTTAGAAGAAATCAGAATGATTATAAGGAAAAAGAAGGGCAGCTACTAATCGGAGGATATGGTGGAATTTATCACTACAGAGAAACTAATCCGTTTGTTACGGACTATTCTCTAAATGTTGTTAATGCTACTAGTTGCTATGAATTATATAAATTAGGTGCAAAACGAGTCACTTTATCTTATGAATTGAATAAGAGCCAAATTGAAGATTTAATGAATGCCTATTATGAAGAAAATGACGGCTATCCTGCACTGGAAATGATTATATATGGTAAGGTTCCTTTGATGTTTACAAAATATTGTCCGATGAAAAAAATGAATCAATGCAGAATTTGCAAAACGAAGAGCTATGAGTTAAAAGATGAGCACGGAACGTTCCCTATAATTTCCCATAATGATTGTACAACGACTCTCCTTAATGGGAAGACGCTTAATCTTTTAGATGAGCTACAAAACATCAAAGGAATCGAGGCGCTCAGATTAAACTTCACAGTTGAATCAAAAGAGCAGGTTGTGAAAGTCATTAATATGGCGTCAGGTAAATTAAATGGCTCAATGAATAATGCTGTCTTTAATCAGGAAACAGACACAAGAGGACATTTTAATAAAGAGATTGTATAGGTAGCCAAAGGGATGGTTCTGGCGATATGATGGCGGGAGCGAATCCAACAGCGGCAGCGGTCAGATTATGGCGTACATAAATGCCCGGACGGCAGACTCTGCGATTGGGGTAGGTAGTGAGCAGTATCTGAGAATTGGTCAAGGAGATCATCGCTCCATCAATACACGTTTACTTGGGGTGAGACCGCCATTGAACCAAAATCAAAAAATAACGGTGAAGGGATAGCCTCCCTTACGCCGTTATTTTTCTAGTTGAAATTTTCTTCTCGCTGAAGAGCTGCCTTCAACTCAAGATAGAATAAGCAACCCCTCTGCGGTGTTACGATTATGACTTTTCTTAATCCGTATAGTAGCCTAAGACAAAGTCAACTACGTCCTGGATATCTTGTTTAGTAGACATAGGCGTTCCAAAAGGATTGTTTTTGGCCTCCTGATAGGCCGATTCAAGGGCAGATAAGACCTCACTTAAGTTCGAAGCTGTCACTCCGGTTATACCAGCTAGAGCGAATACTTCTTCGTTAGGAGTAGATCCTTCACTGAAAGGATTCAAATAATCATAGATTGCAGCTAAGATAATTGCCTGATTAGTCTCGTCAACAATCGCTTGAATTTGAGACAATGTTCTTGGAAGTGGTGTTAATCCGGTTTCCAATGCGTATTCGTAGGAGGAAAGGTCCTCTAATGTGACGCCCGTAATACCTGCATTGGCAAAAGTCGTCACATCAACATTCGTCCATGAACCCGAAGCCGATGCAGCATTGATCAAATCCAGTGCCGCTTGCTTCGTAATACCGTCAATAACCGCATTGACGATGGCCTGAATTTCTGAAACCGTCCACGGAGAGCTTCCATCAGAGTCAAGTGCATCTTGAACAGCTGATACATTGGATGTCGTTACGCCCGTAATACCGGCTTCAGCAAAAGTCGTCTCATCAACATTGATCCATGTCCCAACAGATGCATTAATCATATCTAGTGCGACATTGGATGGCGCCGGTGTTGGTGTTGGTGTTGGCGTTGGTGTTGGTGTTGGTGTTGGTGTTGGTGTTGGTGTTGGTGTCGGTGTCGGTGTTGGTGTCGGCGTCGGTGTTGGTGTCGTCGTCGGTGTCGGCGTTGGTGTTGGTGTTGGTGTCGGTGTTGGTGTTGGTGTTGGTGTTGGCGTCGGTGTTGGTGTCGGTGTTGGTGTTGGTGTCGGTTTTGGTGTCGGCGTCGGCGTCGGTGTTGGTGTCGGTGTCGGTGTTGGTGTTGGTGTTGGTGTTGGTGTTGGTGTTGGTGTTGGTGCTGGTGTTGGTGTTGGTGTTGGTGTTGGTGTTGGTGTTGGTGTTGGTGTTGGTGTTGGCGTTGGTGTTGGTGTTGGTGTTGGTGTTGGTGTTGGTGTTGGTGTTGGTGTTGGTGTTGGTGTTGGTGTTGGTGTTGGTGTTGGTGTTGGTGTTGGTGCTGGTGTCGGCGTCGGCGATGGTGTCGGTGTCGGTGTCGGTGTCGGTGTTGGTGTTGGTGTTGGCGCTGGTGTCGGTGTTGGTGTTGGCGCTGGCGCTGGTGCTGGTGCTGGTGCTGGTGTTGGTGTTGGTGTCGGTGTTGGTGTCGGTGTCGGTGTCGGCGCTATATATTGTGATTTCGCTTCGTAGGCACCGGTAAGCAGCAAATCGCGCGTAGCATTTGCTTTGCCGCCAAACGTACCATCAGCGCCATTGGATAACAATTTAAGCTCCAATGCCTCGGACACATAGCCCTGCGCCCATTTGGATACGGTTGTATCGGTACCAGTTTTCGCTTTTGCTTCCGCGTCCTTGCCTAGCACTCGAACCAAGAACGTAGCCAACTGCTCTTTGGTCACTTTGCCAGCCGGATTGTATGTACCTTCGCCATAGCCGTCCGTTACGCCAGCAGTTTTAAGTGCTTCAATGTAGGGCAGCGCATAACCATTGGCGGCATCATTCGCCTTGACGTCACTGAAACTGGACATCTTCAGATCTTTATTGACTTCAATACCCGTAATCAATGCCGCAACCTTTGCGAACTGGGCGCGGTTCATCTCCTCTTTGAGCCCAAACGTCGTATCACTGACGCCATCGAAAATCCCAGCGCTAATCATTGCATCAAACTTTGCCTTCGTCGCCGCATCCAAATCCTTTAGATCAGTGAAGTCTGCCGAAGTCTTCGCCTCAGCATAAACCGTACTGCCAGACGCGCACATTAATAAAACCAAAAATGAAACAAGCCATTTTTTTCTCATAAATCCTTCTCCTCCTTAGACTCTACCGTCTGGGTTAATCGTAAATGCCCCTTCAGACTCATACTTTTCTTGTAACAAGATAATTATCGGCAGAATATCCCCTTATTTTTATATAAAATTTGTTGGGAATTACGGGTGTACGCTCCCTATATCCGCTGGTTCACCACACTTCCAACACGCTGTACACAACAAAGAAACCTGCTAAGCGACTCTCGCACAAGCAGGTTTCCGTAAATAAACAATTGCTTGTATTATCGCAGCATCTTTTTCCGGAAAACAGCAAAATTCCCTCGATTGATTAGAATGAGGAGGTACCAATATTTGTTTTGCCATTATTTTGGGAGTAGGATTATTAAGAACTCGTCATTTATATAATAGCTTTTAATGCATTTGGTCCTAAGGAAAATGGAGGTATTGGAAATGGATATCAGGGATAAGGTCGAAAAGTTAAGACAGCTAATGAGAACAAATCAAATGGATGCTTATATCATTCCCAGCTTTGATGCACATCAGAGTGAATATGTAGCAGAGCATTGGAAATGTAGAGAGTGGATATCAGGATTTACAGGGTCTGCAGGTACAGTAGTTATTACCTTAGAGGATGCTGGGTTATGGACAGATGGTAGATACTATATTCAAGCAGAAAAGCAGCTTGAGGGCTCAGGAATCAGATTATTTCGAATGGTGGATCCAGGGGTACCCTTTTATTCGGAATGGTTAGCAGATGTTCTTAATGAAGGAAGCGTTGTGGGCTTTGATGGAAATGTTTTTTCAATTACTATGGTTAAAAGAATGGAAAAAGATCTAAAAGCAAAAAGAATCGGATTAAAAATGAATCAAGATTTAATTGGTGATCTGTGGGAAGATCGACCGGAGATTCCTAAAGGATCAATGTTTACTCATGACGTAAAATATGCAGGCAAATCACGTGTGGAAAAATTAAATGAAGTAAGAAAAGAAATGAAAAATATAGGAGCAAATTATTATATTTTAACCTCCTTAGATGACATTGCATGGCTTTTGAATATAAGAGGGGCCGATGTGCCTAACAATCCAGTTGTAATTAGTAATGTAATCGTAGCGGAACATAAATGTTATTTATTTATTGATTCCTGCAAGATTCCCCCTTTGGTTCAATTAGAACTGGAGGCTGAAGGAATCGAGTTAAAAGCGTATGATGAAATACATATGTTCTTGGGAAATCTTTCGAGCGGAGATACCATTATTTTAGATGCGAATAAAACAAATAGCAGATTATATAACGCCATTAACAGTAATACAAATAAAATTGAAAGTCCGGACATCACAACTAATTTAAAAGCTATAAAAAATGAAGTTGAGATAAAAAATGTGAAATGGTGTGAAATCAAAGACGGTTTAGCCATGGTGAAATTTATAAAATGGTTAAAAAACGTTGTAGATAAAATAGAAATTACAGAGATTACTGCAGAAGAAAGATTAGAAGATTTCAGAAGGGCACAGGAAGGATATGTTGGGCCTAGCTTTGATACGATAGCAGGTTATAGAGAACATGCTGCGTTGATGCATTATAAAGCCAATAAAGAAACGCAATTTATACTTAAGAATGAAGGCCTTTTTCTAGTTGATTCAGGCGGACAGTATTATGATGGAACAACAGATATTACACGAACGATTGTTTTAGGAAAACTTACCGATGAGCAAAAAAGAGATTTTACTTTGGTGTTAAAAGGGTTTATTGCATTAAGCTCAGTGAAATATTTATATGGGGCTACAGGTTCTAACTTAGATGTTTTAGCAAGACAACCAATATGGCAATATGGTCTAGACTATAAGTGCGGGACAGGCCATGGGGTAGGTTTTTTCTTGAATGTTCATGAGGGACCACAAAGCATAAGGAATAATACTAATACTGTTATATTAGAAAAAGGCATGATCATTACGAATGAACCGGGGATATACCTTGAAGGTAAATATGGAATTAGAACTGAAAATATGATGTTAGTAGTTGACGACGAGAAAACAGAGTTTGGTCAATTTATGAAGTTTGAAACCATTACGTATTGTCCAATTGATCTAGCCGGTATCAATACAGATATGTTAACAGAGAGTGAAAAGCAATGGTTAAACAATTATCATCAAGAGGTCTATACGAAGCTGGCTCCTTATTTAAATGATGAAGAGAGCGCATGGCTGAGGGAAGAAACTAGGGAAATATAAATGTCCTGCTTTGTTTTGATGATTCTCAATTCTACAATTGACCATTCTTCGGGGAAAGATTCAATTTGTAACAGATCATTTCAATGATGGGTATAACGGCGGAAAAAAGGGAGTGTGCGGACACTNATGTCCTGCTTTGTTTTGATGATTCTCAATTCTACAATTGACCATTCTTCGGGGAAAGATTCAATTTGTAACAGATCATTTCAATGATGGGTATAACGGCGGAAAAAAGGGAGTGTGCGGACACTCCTTTGAGCTAACATTGTCTGTTATCAAATAATATGCAAAATATAGAAACCACATAGACCACTTAATTTGCCGTCTTATTGACAAAATCAATCTCATTTCTGATCCCTTTATGGGCGTCATTCCACAGGCCCTTTGTCAGGCGAATGCGCAGCAGGCATGTGTTAGGGTCTTCGTCGTTATTGGCACCGGTCAATATCAACGAAGTCGAGACGTTTATCTTGGCGAATATGACTATTGTGCCGAACACAAGTAATTCATGGCTGCAATTAGCGTTACGAGAGGAAAGATGGGGATTACCCCCGATGAACCAGTCAATCCCGAAGCAGCAAGCGAAGAGTGGGTCCGTCGACTCCTAGCAGCTCTCGAACAGGGTAACGTGGATATGGTTGTATCCATGCTCGCCAAAGATGTCGTGTTGGTCTCAGATGGAGGAGGTAAAGCCATCGCCGCCGTCCATCCTATTGAATCGCGCGATCTCGTCGCCCGGTTCCTTCTCGGCTTAATTCGTAAGGCTCCTCATTACGAAGGAGGCGTGCATGTAGAAATGAGGGATATAAATGGCCAAACAGGACTTGTTATCCGTTCAGGAGAGGGCAACATAACTGTTGCGCTCATGCATGTCGAGAGAAATTCGATTCGCAACTTATATTTTGTTAGGAACCCAGATAAGCTGAGGCATTTAATGAAATGAAAAGAGGATTGAAAAAAATCGCCGTTAGAATCGTTATGGAGATAGGAAGGCGCAGCATTCTGGGGCTGTAGTAATTATCCGAGATGCCGAAAGACCAAGGCTATATAAGCGTAACAAAATAAATTCGTTAATAAAGAAATTTGTCTTTGTCTTCGCTATAGCTAGCATGCAAAACTTGCCCTTACTGCCATCGCGGTGAACCGTATCATAAGTAACGGCGAACTGGGTGGAAGCCGGTCGCAGAATGCAGTCGCTCAAGCGATAGGAGTTAACCTTATAAAGGGCTCCTCGGATGACACTTCCCGCTCGAACGTAAACATCACTCGTGCGGAACGGTCTGCGGTGATCGGTATTCGGCACAGAAAGCACAGACACGGCTCCAACTGGCTTCGCCGTTGACAACGATATTTCGGCATGGGCCAGGGGCGAAGTAATCCCAAAGATGTTTCTTGAGTACCTCTACGGTCTGCTGAGGTGAAGGTTCAACAGGTTCTGAATGGATTAAACATTGAAAAAGGAGTGTTGGTACGATTAACTAATAGCCGTATGCACCTGTAGTGAATTTGGTGTATTCTTATCTTTAGCGAGACTTCAGAATATTACGGATCCTACCAATCATGTTATTTACTTTTAACACAGATCTTAAATGATAAAAAGGAAGAGATTCAATGGGAAGAAAACAATCTTTTACTGAGACAGAGCTACTTGATACGACAAAAAAATTAGTGCTTGAGTATGGATACGACGGTTTTCATCTTAAGCTGCTTTCACAGCATCTATCCGGAGCCCGAAGTACTATTTATCAATATTACGCTAATAAAGAAGAGATCGTTGCTGCTTGTATGAAGCGTGTAATAGCAACAGTACTAGACAATGCATCAGCAATTGATGAGACTAATCCTATGGACGCTCTCGAGCAGTTACTTCTCATTTACGTAGAAGAATATAGGCTCCATCAACTATTGGGAGATGCCAGTAAAATAAATACGGCTAATTCTACTGCAGCAGCGAGGGATCTTGAGTTTATTGAGGAAGCACATAAGACTCTTAAAATACAATTGTCACGCTTGTTTGAACGCGCACAACAGGAAAAAAGCCTGCGACAAGATATCCCGCTTCCTGTGCTTATTGGTGTGTTCTTTAACTTAATTGATACCCCTAATATGCTCAATATCCCTATACCTGATTGGGGAAAGCTGTTGTTTCAAATGTGGATCGGAGGAGCCAAGAGCTAGCCTCAGTCTTGGATTTAATTTGACACAAGTGTCATTTATGTTGTTTAATTAATGTGGCGAGTGCGATGGTGTTATTAATTTGACACTAGTGTCAAAAAAGTATAGAGATAAGGAGTTGGAAAAGGGAATGTTTTTAGCTATGAAAGAATTGATGCATAGTAAAATGAGATTTTTAATGATCATCATTATTTTTGTACTAATTGCTTGGTTGGTATTTATCTTGTCAGGTTTGGGGAATGGATTATCTACGCTAGCTGCGTCAACATTCAAGACTATGAAGGCTGATTATGTCATTTTTGAAGAAGGGTCCCAGTCTTCAATGAGTAAGTCGCTGCTGTCTGATCAATTAATGACGGAAGTGGAGCTACTACCAAATGTGAGTGCTGCCGCACCTATGGGAAGTACGATGGCAACGGCGTTGAAGGAACAAAGCACCAAGAATGAAGATAAGTTGGATATTGCGGTTATAGGAATTAACCCAGGAAGCTTCTTGGAACCGGCTATCGTAGAAGGGGA
This sequence comes from Paenibacillus paludis, assembly GCF_042610515.1. Lineage (NCBI taxonomy): Bacteria > Bacillati > Bacillota > Bacilli > Caryophanales > Paenibacillaceae > Paenibacillus > Paenibacillus paludis. Next base: position 341,358 of record NZ_JBGJZP010000004.1, on the reverse strand, counting down.
AAGCCTATCTTCTGAGAACCCTACTGGTGTCGTAGTAAATTCGTCCATGAAGGATGAGGGCTATAACATTGGTGACACTTTTCAATTAGATGCCACGACGGAATCATTGACGATTATCGGATTTGTCGAGAATCAGACCTATAACCACGTTGCATCAGTATTCACTCCGATGGACGAGTGGCGGAAGATTACCTTCGCAGCTCCGGGTTCGGATAAAGGAGTTGCAGGTCCCGTTAATGCGATTATGGTACAAGGTAAGGATATCGATCCAGAAGTAATAAATAGCAAATTATTAGGTACGGATACAGTTACCCGAGCGGGAGCCGTTCAAGGAATGCCAGGATACAAAGAAGAGAACGGTACTATTTTAATGATGCTTGCATTTCTGCTCGCTATCTCCGCATTCGTGCTTGGGGTGTTCTTTTATGTAATTACGATGCAGAAGACCAACCAGTTCGGCATTATGAAAGCTATAGGTGCTAGTAACAGATTCTTGGGCAAAGCCATTGTATCGCAAGTGTTTGTGCTTTCGCTGACTAGTATAGTAGTTGGAATCTTACTGACTTATGGAACAGCTGTCATTATGCCGAAGGGTATGCCATTCAAGCTGGAAACTAGTCTTGTCGTCACGTATTCTGTTATTTTGCTAATTATCGCTATGTTAAGTTCGATGGTTTCTGTTCGCAAGATTACAAAGATTGATCCGCTCAAAGCGCTCGGGAGGGTTGAATAATGAGTAAGGGATTGCAATTGAGTGAACTCACAAAGTATTATGCCGAAGGAAGCAATCGGATCGCGGCACTCGATCATGTGTCAATATCAGTGGAGCCGGGCGAGTTTGTTGCTGTAGTTGGACCGTCGGGTTCCGGTAAAAGTACGTTTTTGTCTATTGCTGGAGCGCTACTTAAAGCTTCAGAAGGAGAGGTTAAGCTAAATGGACATAATATTTCTACACTTACTGCCAAAGAACTAGCGATTATAAGACTACAAGAAATCGGATTTATTATGCAATCATCGAATTTGGTGCCCTATCTAAATGTTCTTGATCAATTGCTAATAGTAAAAAGGATGTCGGGAAAGGTTAAAAGGGAGGATAAGGAATTCGCCACTAAGTTGCTGGAAGAGCTGGGTCTGGGCTCGAAGTTAAAAAGCCTTCCGGAAGAGCTATCAGGTGGTGAGAAGCAGCGGACAGCGATTGCTCGTGCTTTAATTAATAATCCCAACATCATCTTGGCGGATGAGCCGACTGCAAGTTTGGATACCAAACGCGCCCATGAAGTCGTCAGTCTAATTGCGCAAGAGGTGAAGTCACGCCGGAAAGCGGCGATTATGGTTACCCATGATGAGCGTATGCTTGAATATTGCGACAAGGTATACCGGATGGAAGATGGGAAATTGTCGTTGGCTGAATCGTCAAGATCAGGGGTGTACCCAAGTTTCGTTCATTAGATGTTACGGTGAACCGTATCATAAGTAGGGGCAAGTTTTTTGGTGGAGATCAGGGGATATTCTCCTATTGATACCAAACTGCCCATTTAAGTTAAGTACAGCATGCCGAAATAACGCAGCCAAATGGGCCGCGTTATTTCAATAAGCAGACATTTTGATAGAGGTAATGTTCAAAGCGCGGTCGGTCTAACCATAATTTCACTAACCAGGGTGTCATCAGGTTCATTAATGGCAAAAGCAATGGCTTTGGCAATACTGTAAGGAGAAATGCCTATACCTTTAACTTGACTGGCTATCGCCTGTACTTCGGGACTCGTTATGCTATCGAACAGTTCGGTTTTTGTCAGCCCTGGAACAATCAAGGTAGACCGTATGTGCGAAGTCGGGGACTCTTCCAGGCGCAGCCCTTCTGAAATGGCCCTCACGGCGAATTTAGTGGCCGAGTAGACGGCCGATGTCGGGGCCACATGATAACCGGCTGTAGAAGACAGGTTGATGATATGACCAGATTGCTGCTCCCGCATGGTGGGCAACACTGCTGCGATGCCATACAGAACACCTTTGATGTTCACATCGATCATTTGATCCCATTCTTCAACTCTCAGTTCATTCAGCTTGGAATTCGGCATAATGCCTGCATTGTTGATTAATACATCGATTCGGCCATACGTGTTCAAGGTAAATTTGGCCAAATTCTGCATTTCTTCGGCGGAAACGACATCCGCTTTTACAGAAAAGGTGTCACCACCACCCTGTTTTATTTCATCAACTATTGCATGCAGACGTTCTTCTCTTCTGGCAGCCAATACGACCTTCGCGCCGTTTTGGGCCAGCAACTTCGCAGTTGCTTCTCCTATGCCGCTGGAGGCTCCTGTTATAATGACCACTTTGTTTTGAATATTTTCCATGAGTTACTGCTCCTTTGCTTTAAAATGGAGGATACATAAATGAGAAAGATGAAATTAAACGAATGTACAATATAAATCACATGTTGATTATATGACGTCCGTTGATTAATATTATAAAGAGTAGCCCCGAATATTCAATGGTTAATCGATTCGTATTTGTTCGATATACAACAGTACTCTCGGAATTGTTGATGATCTTAAGGAGGTAACGAATGCAATGGAACATACCGTAAAAACCGACCGCCGCATTCTTCGATCAAAGCAGTCCATTACGAAGTCCTTTTTAGAGCTGTTCTCGGAAAAAGATTTTGAAGCAATTACGATTAACGATATCGCGGATCGCGCCAATGTTAACCGTGGTACCATTTATCTGCACTACATTGACAAATACGATCTCTTGGACAAATGCATTGAAGAGCGCATTAATGAATTAATTTCGCTGTGCAAGAGACGGGAAGTCGATGAAGTAAATCAAGAGCTCATACATGAGCCAAAACCGTTTTTTGATTATTTACGAGACCACTTCTCGTTCTTTTCTTCCATGTTCTCCAATCAAAGGGTTTTTGTATTCCGGGACCGGTTGCAGCAATTTATCTCCGTCAGTCTTATGGATAAAATGAATAAGCTGGGTAATAAGTCTGATGTCGAGAGTGAGCTAAATGCTCAATTCATGGCTTCTGCTTTTATTGGGATTGTGGAGTGGTGGATTCGTCATCAAATGCCGCATTCCACGGATTTTATGGCCGATCAGGTCAGAAAATTATTTGAAAAAAATCAGATTTATCCAAATATTATGAAGTCCATGAACTTAGATTAAAAACAGACCTTCAGAAGCCAGTGCTAAGGAAAGCGTCATTCCGAAGGTCTGCTGTTGTATTAGAAACTTATCCCTGACAAAATTGGCAATAACAAAAGGGGAAGCAACGATGTAATGAATACTGAGGTTATGATTTAATGAATGTTGTGTTATCAATAGACCTTCTGTTTAGATTGGACTTTACATTATTTAAGTTTGGTTCAATAATTGGCGGTATTTTCAATGGTCATTGGATTGTTCGTATCTTACTTTTACGGACCGTATGAAGAGAGAGCGAGGAAAAAAAGAAGCTCTAAAAAAAATCCGAGTATGCGTGTCTAAAAGAGAAGGCCATCCCACAAGGATGGCCTTAAAAACTTGCCGTTCCAGACAGCGCGGTGAACCGTATCATAAGTAGGGCGAAATTTTGTCTTAGTTGGCATTTGGGTATGGTTTGGGATCTAAGTACTCTATCAACTTTTTGATCATTGTCTGCACAGAGAATATCCAAATTTTACGATGAATAATAAGTGGAGGGTTAACCTAGCCCGCATATAAGAGCTGGGTTTTTGTGTATCTTGATGAAGAGATGATATAAGTGACAAGTGTAAATATTGGCACGGATATGATCTGTATATAGAAATGCTTACAGGGGCGTGGAACCTGTTTAAATAAAAAACGCGAATTATTAGATAAGGATAGAGATTGACTAAGAAAACAAACAATACAACATTCCCTTAACTTGGTATTGAAATGAACCATACGAGTATATTTTGCTAAGGTGAACAAAAAATTTGACAGACCCTGGTCGCCCTTACTTACCTGTTAATTTCTAGAACCAAAATCAATCCCAGAAATTAAATAAGGAATTGCTGATTTAATAAACTCTTCCGGCGATATCTTCTTACTATTTCTTCTCCATTCTACAGAAGCCCCGTAAATTCCCCAACTTAATATGACAGCATTAATTATTAGAGCGTCATCTTCTTCCGTTTTATTTTGTTTTAACAGCATTTTGTAAAAAATGAATTCGAGCTGTTCCCTGATAATACGAGCAATGGTATCTTCGTATCCCCTATGGCAGCGACTGGATAATGACTTTTGAAAATTGGTGATCGCTGTAAAGATACGAACAAAAGCTTCTTCATTTAGTTCATCATTCTCGTAAATATCATAATTCAAATTGACTAACAATACTTCTGATAATACCTTCTCTAGTAAGTCATAGATATCTTCAAAATGATAATAAAAAGTTGCCCGATTAATCATGGCTTCTGCCGTAATATCTTTTATCGTAATATCCTTAAATTCCTTTTTTCCTGAAAGTTCAATGAAAGAATCCATAATTAATTTGCGAGTACGTAGAACTCGCGGGTCCGTCTTTGATTGAGTCATTTTGGTACCACTCCTATTTTTTCAACAATTTCTTAAAAGTGTTGGTTAAACGACAAATCCACAGAACTATTGGTGTCGATGATTATCATTATGATTTAAAATTCAATTGTAAAGCAAATAATATAAATTTGCATCTTTGAGAAGTAAAGCGAAAATAAGACATTTTGTTAAAACAAATTTAGGAGGAATAAATATGATTAAAATCGGTATCATTACTGGGAGTACAAGAGATTCAAGAGTAAATATACAAGTGGCAGAATGAGTAAAATCCATCGCAGACAAAAGAACGGATACTGAATTCGAGTTGGTAGATATTAAAGACTACAACCTGCCAAGATTCAACGAGGCTGTGCCTGCTATTTTGACACAGGAATATAAAACGCCAGAAGCTCATCCTTGGTCAAAGAAAATTAGTGAACTTGATGGATTTATATTCATCACTCCTGATACGGATTTCGAAAATATGACAACCTTTAAACCGGCACCGTTTCATGAAGATACTGTTCAAACCATGTTAAATGAGGTTGTATCTTGGTCGACTGCATTGAAAACCATTAGAAACTAATAGTAAGAGATGATTTATAGCGAGGTCTCTTTCCTCGCTTATTCGATACAACATTTAAATAGGAATGAGGGAAATGAATTGAATAATAATAATCATATGATTTGTGACTTAGAAACAGGTGTCTGCGGGGCAGCTGAAGAGGAAGAAATGGAGATGATTAATTTTAATCAGCCAAACAAATCAATTAATCTTTATTATGTGACGGATCCTATTTGTTCTCATTGCTGGGCGATTGAACCAGTCTTGCGTCGTTTTGTAGAGCAGTATGGAGATTATTTTAATTTCCATACGGTTATGGGTGGTTTGCTGGAAAAATGGCATGACGGACCAATCGACCCTGCAAATGGAGTTTATAAACCAGCCGACGTTGCTGGTCATTGGAGAGAAGTTGGAGAATATTCAAGAATGCCCATTGATGGTACTTTAATGATTGATAATCCGGTTCAATCGTCCTACCCGCCCTCTCGTGTATTTAAGATAATTCAAAAAAATCATAATGATGCAATAGCATTTGAATATTTGCGGCGTGCAAGAGAAGCGCTTTTCGCATTTAATCAAAATATTTCAGATAAATCCGTTATGATTGAAATCGTAAATAAACTTGGTCTTGATGGAGAAGCAATTGTAAATGATGCTGGACAACTAATCGGACATCAATTATTAAATGAAGATTTTGATCTAACTAGAAGATTAGGTGCCAGAGGTTTTCCTACCATTATCATGATTAATGAGGAAAATAAAGGCGTAAAAATTGTTGGTGGTCGTCCATTCGAATACTATGTTGATGGATTAAAACAAGTTTTAAATCTGGAAAAACAACAACCAAAACAACAACCATCCCTTTCTAGCTTGCTTGAAAAAGAAAGACTTCTATTTTCCAAAGAAATTGAAGTGATGTACGATGTTGAACAATCAGATGTTAACTCTTTTATTGAAAAAGAGCTTTCACCAGAACATTATCAAGTAAAGGAAATTCTAGGAGAAATCTATTTTACAACTACTAAATAAACAAAGGAAATGACAATGGCATACGTATTCGCGGAACATGTAGAATGGCTCAATCCAAAGATTCAAGGATGGAGAAATTACTACTACACGAACTACAGTCAAAAAAAGCTAGCTACCTTAGATTGGTATATTCTGACAAACATCGGAAAGCCGTATGAGGGAAAACCTCACGTACGGTTTGATGAGGAGGGGCTGAAGTATTCAGCCCTTTACTCTAGCAGCCAGGGTAGAACACATGCACAAAAAGGGGCTGCCGCTGGTCTTGTAAATGACCGGGGCAGTCCCGCTTTGTTCTTCCTCAGTTTACTAATTTCGCTTGCTGAAGCAGTCTTAGAATGACGGTTGCAGCCACTGCACGGGTTGCCGATTGCCACGGCTCAAATCGTCCGTCAGGTGTTCCGGTAATCAGGCCGGCTTGAACCGCTTTAGCGATATCTTGCTTCGCCCAATCGGCAATTTCATCCGTATCCTTGAAGGACACTGATGCTCCTTCCGAATCTGCGAGCGGTGAGCCGGCAAGAATGCCGAACGGAGAGGAGACTGTAATTTGATCCGCTGTCCGTACTTTTTGGGCATCCAGAGTTGACGTAGCGGTAGTTCCTGTAACCTCTGCTTCAACAGTCAGATTGCGCTGCTTGACGTGGCCGGTTGGTTGGAAGGGACCGAACCAATGGAAGTGCTGCCGTTATTGCCGCCGCCGTTATTGCCGCCGCCGTTATTGCCGCCGCCGTTATTGCCGCCACCGTTATTGCCGCCACCGTTGTTGCCGCCACCGTTATTGCCGCCGCCGTTATTGCCGCCGCCGTTATTGCCGCCGCCGTTATTGCCGCCACCGTTATTGCCGCCGCCGTTATTGCTGCCGCCGTTGTTGTTGCCGCCGTTCAGCGGCTGCTGCAGATAAATATCGAAACGGTCAAACGCAGGTGTGTACTGTCGAGGTACAGCCGTGTAGGGAGTAAACCCTTGTGCTCCGGTTCCTCCATAAGGATTGGAACCGCCATTATACGTATTATTATTGGAGAAGCGAATGGTATTCGTTCCTGCCTTCAGTTCAATATCAAAGGTTTGTGTTGCGAACTGTTGCCATGAAATTGTGTTCTTGAAGAAGACAGTCTGCGGTCCACCGCCATTGACGCTGATCTGTGCATATCGTTCAACAACGTCATTGTTGTAGGCATGCGTCCCAGCGCTTTCGCCGTTGGCATAGGTGACAACCAGCTTATAGGCCCCTGCTTGGGATACAGTGATGTTCGGAAGCTCCAGATACCGCTCCACTCCGTCATATGAGGTAATGCCGTTCACATACTTGCCGCCCGAAGCGTACTTGGCGAAAGCATCCTCCCGAATGAGCGGCAGCTCGGAGCCAGCCGGATTTCCTACAACGGTTCCATCCTCAGCCTCAATGGAATATATGGCATTCTGGCTGACAAAAGCCGCATCCACGTAATCCAGACTCAGCGCCGCCTTCGAACGGACATCGACCAGGTTTATACCTTTGCGCAAGAAGGTAGGGACCTTGGCTTCCTGCCACTGCCCATTTGTATTCACAATAGGCAGGTCCACAAGCGCTTTGCGGTCATGGTCAATTCGCAGGCTGCCCTCGCTGGAGGATGCATAGCGGACCTTCAAATCGTACATGCCGTCTTGAAGCACACTGACAACAAAACGGGTATTGGCATCTTGGTTGGCTCTGTAGCCGGTTACATATCCTGCGCCCTCAAAGCCCGCCAGACTGCTCGCTCTCGACAGCCCTTGTGCAGGATCGTATTCGGCAAATTCGGCCTGTACCCGATAATTAGGGAGTAAACCCGGCTTGCCGCTATACGTGACTTCTATCGCATCAAGGGTGGATTCGCCTTGACCCTCTTCTCCTGTATCCGGGTTGTATTTGCTGATGCCGATAGAATGCGTCCCTTGCGTCAAATCGGCAAAGATCGTATTGCCGCCAAGCAGCTGCATGCTATAATCGGCACGCAGAACCACTTTCGTTGCCGGTTGATTGTCAATCTTGATGAACCACTCAGAATTGATGCGCTGATTCGCATTTCCGGTGTTGGATTGATTGCGCATGCTTGCTGTTGCACCGCTGCCGCCGATGAGATCCAGACGGTAATTACCATCCGCGGGAACCGTAACATTAGTCCATTTCACCAGACTGTCCGCTGCCTTGATTCCTTCGATGTACTGCCCGTTGGAAGCAGAGCGTCCAGTGCTCTTGCGCGGATAGTGATCGGTTGTGGTCACATTAGTCCGCACCTCCGCATTCTCAGCCTCGAAGCGTTGGAAGAATCGCTCTTGCGGAGCATTACTTACCGCCGGGGTAATAACTGCATAATAGGCAGAGGTGTAATCATTCAGCTTGACATTAAGGGTGACAGAGCCGTTCTTGACCGGATAATTGCGGTCAATGATTTGCGTCGGCTCAACGAGGAAGCCGCTCAGTCCTGTATATCCCGCATGCCATACCGTGATATGCACCTCTTCCGCTCCTGACAGGAATGAGGGGCTGTTCGCAGCGCCTGTCACGTGATTGAATACAATCTGACCATTGCCCTGTGTGCCTCCGAATGCGATACCGACTTGCTCCTTGTTATCCTGAATGGAGGTTAGCCCATACAAGCCGGGGCCGAATGCATCATTCTCATGTCTGGCATTAATGACATTGACCTTTGCCATGTCGCCGCCCATCAGGTCGGCATACCATTTGTAGAGCCACCACGCGCCGTTCGGCTCGTTCTGTCCTGCCAGCAGGGAACCGTAGGAGTTGGCCGTGTTCCAATACGGCAGCATACTGTTCATCTTCAGCTCATCATAGCGCGCAATATAATGTATAAGTGATCCACCTACGGCAATCTCTGAAGTTGCAGCATATTCATTGATATCCACCTTGATCGGGAAGGGAACGGTTCGATCCGGATACAGTTCTTTGTAGCGCTGCACGGACTTGGCTTCTACCGCCCGGTAGGTGGCAACATTCGAGGGTGCCTGGTTGAAGGCTTTGTCCCATAGCATATGCCAACTGATAATGTCGGGCAAGCAATCATTCTCAACGCAGAAGGCAATGAAATCCTCGAATACCCTTGCTCCATATTGGGTTAAATTCACTCCGGAAATAACCGCGCCGGGGTCAATTTCTTTAATTTTCTTCGTTACCGCCAGCCAGTCGGCGTTGAACGTCGCTCTTGAGTTCTTGCCCATCTGACTGTCTGACAGCAGTTGAGGATAGCGGGTGTTGTTCTGTTCAGGTTCATTGAATGGAATATAAATGAACTTGTTATCCGGGCTCTGACCCGGATTCGCCGCGGCCCATTGCTGCTTATATGCTTTGACTGCTGTTGTAATTGGGATGACGGCTTCGTTAATGTATTCCTCAGCTGTTCTGGAAGGGTAATACCAGTGCTGATAATAATCCTGCATGACGATATTAACGGCTTCACCGCCGGCCTCGAAGAAGTAATCCGAGACTCTCAGCGCATCGCCAGTCGGATGCTGGATACCGTTTGGCGGCTTCTGGGAAATGTGTGAGGGCTTGATCGGAATCAGAGTATTGATATCCGGTACGTTCGGCTCACTGATAGCATACAGAGCGCCGGAGGCACCATGGTATACAGGTCCAAGCGAGCGATCGGCCAGATCGACCGAGATTTTGGCTGGCTGGGCTGTATCCACTTCCTCATGCTTGGTCTCTGTATACAGTGTACTTACCTGACTTGCAGTTAGCTGGACATTGTAGATCCGCAAGTCGTCAAATTTCCCGCGGATATCTCCATCCGACGTATAGAGTGACCTGCCAAAAGCATTGAACTTCAAGGCATCCAGATAGTCGCGTGAGAAGAAATGCTGGAGTACAGAGGCCATGGTTGCGCCTTGAGAGCTTTTGCCCTGATCCAGGCCTTTAGCGCCAACCGGAACGCCGTTCATATATACATCGTAGGCCCCATCGCTTTTCATAGTAATGACGATTTGCTGCCACTTGCCTCTGGCGGGTTGGTTATTCCAGACGATATCGCCTTTATAGCTGGCAACTTGCTGGGGATTCGTGCCGGTATAAATCCGGTTGCTGAAGGTGCCTGCACCGGCAATGACAATAAACTCTGAATCCTGCCATCCGCTTACTCCGGCGGAGGTCAGCCCCTTTTCGGCAATCGTAGAGGACAGCAAGCGCGAATAAGCACCAGCCGATGGGTCGATATTTGCCCAAAAGGCAATGGACAGCTCATCCTTGATTCCACTGTAGATTTGCTCCGGCAGCTCCAGCCAGCCGCTGCCATTGGTACCGCCGGTCAGGGAGAGCACATCGCCGCGCTGGTCGTCGTATACAATCGCTGCTACTCCTTTGAGCGTGGCGCGTTCAGCACTGCCTTGAGGATAGACGCTGTTCACAACCGACACGCGGTCAACGATTTGATCCGGGTGGAAGCTCCATTTGAACAGCGGGGACGCCTCCGGGGGCGCTGCTTGCAATTCCATTTGCTCCGGAGCGGGGTCTGGGGTCGGATCGGACAACTGATTATTGGAAGCGTTTACCAATGTGTTCGGCAGGATAGTCAGGAGTACAAGCATGGATATCAATGAACGCTTAAGCTGTAGCCTCAATATAATCTCACCTCTTGTGTTTTTTTGGATACCACTGGTTATTATGGGACTCGATCCGTCGTGATTTCGCTTCCAGCTATCTCTGCATAGGCTCCGCAACCTCCCTTGTCATTGCCGTTACTCTTCACCGACCATGTTAAGATAATGAATAGCACTATAAAATCAAGCTTTTTTACTGTTTTTGTTCCTTTCTTTACGATCTGCCCCATGACGGATAGAGAGAAACATCCGATACTGGGGAAGCCAATTGCGAAATTCATCGACCAGAGACCCGTGCAGAGCAGCACAGGTAAAAAAGAGAGAAAAAAGAGTAAAAAAAAGACATGCCTGACCGGGTGGCGGGAAACCGCCCGAGGGTCTATCATTAAAGTATTCTACCATCTCTCGCACCGGGGGGATTCACTTGGTTCAGACCCGCCGTTTTGTAAGTTTGAAGAACAAAATGATGTTCTTTTTTCTGCTGGCCATTCTTATACCGGTCGTCATTATGTTTATCAACTCCTACATCTCATCCCAGCAGATGCTTGAGCGTAAATATACGGATCTGCTGTCCGATGTGACGAGGCAGTCAAACATTCGCATTGAAGAATTTCTGGAGGACGTGAAGCAGATTTCGCTCATCTCCAGCTATGGGATCAACAGCTACATTTCCGCTGTCTCGCAGGAGAATTATCCGGTACAAAACTATTTGCATGACAGCTCTGTCGCCAACGAGCTGCAAGCCACACAATTACTGATGAATTACATTACCATGAAGGATCGCGCCATCTCCATATACGTCTACAATATGAACAAAGGCAACGATCTCTATATCGCTCCGAACAAGCTTATCGACTATACCTATCATCCCAGGGATGAGAGTTGGTTCAAAGATTTCCTGCGTTCGGACGATATTACGCGTGATTTACCGACAAGGATGGATAGGCAGACCAAGGGAGACAGCAATTGGGCCATCTACAATCTGCGCAAAATATTCGATATGGAGAACGGCAGCCTGCTCGGCCTCATGGTCGTCAGTGTGGACATTGATTTCATCAACCGGCTGAATAAACGGATGCAGGCGGGAAGCCGCTCTTCATTTACTGTCGTGGATGATGGAAACCAAATTATTTTTAATAATAAGTACAGTCTCATTGGCAAGCCGTTTCAGTCGCTGTTTCCTATACGTGAACATGTGCTGGCCGCTGAGTCGGACCGGCAGATCGTCCGTGTATCAGGCAAAGACTACATTCTGATTCAAGCACCGTTTGAGGTGCATGACTGGAAGACCTATATGTATATGCCGGTTGAAGAACTCGCTGTAGAAGGTAACATCCTTAAGCGGAATTTGTGGACCATTGTAGTTGTGCTGCTCTTGTTCGCTCTGGTCAGCTCTCTGTATATGTCCAATCTCATCACCCGGCCGATTAAGCAACTGATCCGCAATATGACACTTGTTGAGCAGGGGAAGTTCGACAACCTGCCTGCCGTCAGGTCCAATGACGAGATTGGCGTGATGGCGGGCAGATTTGAGCAAATGTCGGCGGAATTGAAGCAGCTTGTTGAACGGATTTATGATGAGCAGGAGCAGAAGATTGAGGCCGAAATCCGGGCCTTGCAGGCGCAGATTAATCCCCATTTCATGTACAATACACTGAATTCGGTCAAATGGATTGCTACCATGCAGCATTCGGAGAAGATTGTGGAGATGACGGAGGCACTCATCTCTATGCTTCGCTACACCGCCAAAACGGACAACAGGCTTGTCCCTATCCGTGAGGAGCTGGAGCACATCGGTCATTACATCGTCATTCAAAAGGTTCGCTATTTCAACCGGATTGACTTCCACTGCGAAATTGAGGAATTACTGGAGGAACAGGAAATTCCCAAGCTGAGTATTCAGCCGCTGGTGGAGAATGCCATCTTTCATGGGATTGCGGATCAGGAGAACGGTCTTGTGTCCATCGAAGTCAGGCGTATCGGAAATTCCGATCTCGCCATTATGGTAAGGGACAATGGTGTTGGTATGAGCGAGGCAGCGGCAAGCCAACTAAAGAGCAGGCTTGGCGGTGCAGAAGGCGGCGGCATCGGCATTATCAATGTACACCAGCGTATTCGTCGCGTGTATGGCGAGCCTTACGGCGTATCGTTCGAGAGCAGTCCGGGGCAAGGCACGGTATTCATGATTCGGATTCCCATAAGGAACGGGGAGGAGGAATATGGGCATGTTAGGCGTTCTTATCGTTGATGATGAATTGCTGATGCGCATCGGTCTGAAGTCGATCATTCAGTGGGAAGAGGAGGGCTTCACGATTCTGGGTGAAGCGGCGAATGGGCGGGAGGCTCTGGAGCTGGCCGGAATACATCGGCCCGACCTGATAATTACAGATATCAAGATGCCAGTTATGGATGGCATTGAGCTGATTCGGGAGGCCCAACGGCTGGATATAGGTGGACAGTTTGTGATCCTAAGCTGCCTGGAGGAGTTTCAATATGCTCAGGAGGCAGTTCGGCTCGGGGCGACCGATTATCTGATTAAGAGCGACATGAAGCCAGCGCAGCTTAGCCATGTGCTTGAGATCGTCAAGAAGCGGGCGGTTGGCATTTCCCGCAGCAGATCCGAAGAAATGCCGCCAGGCTCCTACAAGGAGAGTATTGAACACTTGAAGGAAACGCTCTTCAAGGAGCTGATCAGCGGCTTCAGGGACGCCGGAGATGTGCTTGCCAGCCGCGAATCCCTGCGGATTCGCCTGACCGATGAGCCGATGGTACTGGTCAAGTTGCGAATTAATGATTTCGAGCAGCTCAGACGCAAGTATGTGGAGCAGGATGAGAAGCTGCTGCGCTATTCCGTCACCAATATCCTTGAAGAGATTCTTCCGCGCAAGCGTGCGAAGGAGATCATTGTCCTAAATTCCGCTGAATATGTGCTGCTGCTGGATCTGGGGCAGGAGGGGCGGATTGTCCACGGGGAAATTGAACAAGCGGTAGACAAGATTCAAGCGGCCATGAGAGATTTCCTGAAGCTGACCATGTCTATTGGTGTTAGCGGAACGGCGCCGGGCTTCGCCGGCCTGAAACGGGCATATCAGGAGGCGGATGAGGCGCTTGACGCATTATTCTTCAAAGGAGGGAGCGGTCTCTCCTTCTATGATCAGGCAAGGCATCGCAAAAGAGGCGGGGAGCGGCTGGTCATCGACAGGTCGGCGATGAGAAAGTTCAGGCAGGATACGGAGAGCGGGAGTGAGGGGGCGGCTGCGTATCTGAACGGATTGAAGGATACCATGCTGCTGGAAGGCTGTACGAAGCAGAATGCAAGGTCGATCTATATGAGGCTGCTTGCGGCGATTCTGTCGTGCTTCCCGGCGCTTCCCGAACCCAACGAAGCCGGAATTACGGTATATGAAAGCATTCTCCACGAAGAGAGTCTTGAGGGGCTTCACCAGGCTGTAACCGGTTATCTGGAGCAGTGCAGGGCGCAGATGTCGGAACGCGATTCTCCGCGAAGCTATGCAGAGCAAGCGAGCGATCTGATCATGCAGTTGTATGCGGAGGATATCTCTCTGCAAGGGATTGCCGACCGTATTAACGTGAATGCCTCCTATCTCAGCCGGGTATTCAAGCAGGAGACGGGGGAGAATTTCGTCAATTTCCTGACCCGGTTGCGTATGGAGAAGGCCAAGAGTATGCTAAGGGAAAAAAATATGAGGGTCTATGAGGTTGCAGAGCGCGTAGGATACCCGAATACCGCGTATTTCAGCAAGTTGTTTAAGAAGCTGTGCGGCATGACGCCTGAGGAATACCGGGGCTAGAATGGCCATTGTCAAAAAAAGAATAGATATGTAAAAGAAGTGCATCCGTTAGGGTGTGCTTTTTAGTTTGTCTTGCCGAAACGGTCAAAAAAGGGAAACGTTACGTAAAAATCAGCCATTTTGATGGCTGCGGCATTCGCCTAATATGGGAGATGCAGCAGATGCAGCATATCCTAATTGGAAGTTGGGGGTAATTTTAGTGAAAAGAAAAAATTTTGCAACCGTATTGTCGGTCGTCCTTACGGCATTTGCCTTGACGGCTTGCAGCAACAGCAACGGTAACGGCAACGACAGCATTGCAGCTTCGCCATCGGCAAAGGCAACGAATTCCGCGCCGGCAACCCAGGCGGCGAGCGGAGATAAAGTCGCGCTGACCTATGCGATTTGGGATTCCAATCAGGAGAAGGGACTTCGGACAATTGCCGATGAATTTGAAAGCAAGAATCCGGATATTAAGGTCAATATTGAGGTGACAGGCTGGTCGGATTATTGGACGATGCTGGAAGCGGGGGCTACCGGAGGCTCGCTGCCGGATGTGTTCTGGATGCACTCCAACGAGATATACCGCTATGGGAGCAACGGCATGCTGCTTGATCTCACGGATCGTATAAGCAACAGCGCTGACGTCAAGCTGGATAATTATCCTGAAGGCCTTAACCAAATCTATAATATGCAAGGTAAGCAATACGCAATTCCGAAGGATTTTGATACCATCGGGCTATGGTACAACAAGACGTTGTTTGATGCAGCAGGCGTTAATTACCCGGACGAGAACTGGACCTGGGATGATCTTCACAACGCCGCTAAGAAGCTGACGAAGGATGGGACATATGGCTTTCTAGCGCCGCTGCACAATCAGGAAGGATATTATAACTTTGTGTACCAGAACGGAGGCACTATCATTACAGCCGACAAAAAGTCAGGCTATGACGATCCCAAGACGATTGAAGCCCTTCAGTTCTATATCAACTTTGTGCGTGAAGGACTGTCGCCTGAGGTATACGGAGATGCCGAGCGCGCTGACCTGCTGAAGAACGGCAAGGTGGCGATGGGCTTGTTCGGCTCCTGGAACCTGAGCGGGTTCACGGAAAATGAGTATTTGGCTAAAAACTTCGATGTGGCCGTATTGCCTAAAAAGGTCAAACAGGCCTCCATCTATAACGGCCTCGGCAATGCAATTGATGCCAAGACCAAGCATCCGGAGGAAGCGTGGAAGTTCGTGGAATATCTTAGCTCCAAGGTGGGCCAGGAGCGTCAGGCAGAGCTGGGTGTTGCGATATCTGCGTATAAAGGTGCGGCTGACCTATGGATTAACTCGAACAAGACGTTTAACATCAAGGCGTTTGTTGATATGGTGAGCTATGGTGTCATTCGTCCGTATTCCAATACGACGGCTGTCTGGGAAGATAAGGCTTATGAAATGCTGAAGCCGGCATTCTCCGGCAAGGTTCCGGTTGAGGAAGCGGCTCGAAATGCAGCAGGTGTGATGAATGCGAGTCTAGCAGAAGAGAAATAAGCATCAGCATACTGCGGTAGCCTCACGGTTGCCGCAAGTTTGATAGGAGAGGTAGCAGATGAATCATATCGTTAAGCGAAAAATCGGGGCTAAAACCTGGAATGAATGGTCTTGGGGCTGGTTCCTGTGTGCGCCAACGATCATCGGACTGTTTGTTCTCAATTTCATTCCGATTATACAGACCGCCTACCTTAGCTTCTTCAAGAGCGGAGATTTCGGCAAAGGCAACATCTACATCGGATGGGAAAATTACCGTAAGCTGATACATGATCCGCAGGTATGGCATGCGGTGGGCAATACATTGCTCTACACATTGATGGTTGTACCTGCGAGTATTGCCATTGCAATGCTTGTTGCCGTGTTGCTGAATGGCAAGCTTACCGGGCGCTCGCTGTACCGAACCATCTATTTCATCCCGATGGTTGCCGCCCCTGCGGCTGTCACCATGGTATGGCGGTGGATGTATAACCAGCATTATGGCTTGATTAATTACGGGCTGTCCAAGCTGGGCTTTTCCGCTGTCAACTGGACGACGGACCCGCGTGTGGCACTCTTTTCCATCGCCATTATCGGTATTTGGAGTGTTATAGGCTACAATATGGTGCTGCTGCTCGCCGGTCTTCAGGAGATCCCGCGAGACTTCTACGAAGCCTCCGATATCGACGGAGCCAGCCGGGTGCGCCAATTTTTCGTGATTACCCTGCCGCTTGTATCGCCCACGCTGTTTTTTGTTGTGGTGACCACGATTATTCAATCCATGCAAGTATTTGACGTTATCTATATGATGATTGATGTGACCAACCCTGCCTATGACAGTACCGTATCGCTTGTGTATCTGTTCTATAATAATTCATTTAAGTACTCCAATAAGGGCTATGGCTCAGCAATTGTTATGGTGTTATTGGCGCTGATCATGATGGTTACGTTCTTCCAGATGAAAGCGCAAAAAAAATGGGTCAACTACATGTAGGAGGCGTCAGTATGACCAAGTATAAACGCATTAACCGTAGCTTAGCGCATCTGGTGCTGCTTCTGGGAGCCGCTGCGATGATTCTGCCGTTCGTCTGGATGGTGTTGACCTCGTTCAAATCAGTTACGGAGTCCACCTCGATGAATCCCTTCATATTTTTCCCCAAGACCTGGAGAGGGGAGAACTACTTGGAGGTGTGGCGTCAGAATAACTTCTTGATCTTGTACTGGAACACGTTTGCGATGATGGCCTTGCGCGTGCTATGCGCCGTACTGTTCAGCGCGATGGCTGCGTATGCCTTTGCCAGACTGAACTTCCCGGGACGAAATTTCTTCTTCAGTCTTGTATTGTTCCAGATGATGGTGCCGACGCAGATCTTCATCATCCCGCAATATTTGATGGTTGATGCAATGGGGATGCGCAATACCATTTTTGCGCTGTTATTCCCGGGGCTTGTGAGCGCCTTCGGCACCTTTTTGCTGCGACAATTCTTTATGGGGCTGCCCAAGGAGCTGGAGGAGGCTGCCAGAATTGACGGCTGCAATATCGGGCAGACGTTTGCAAGAATCATGCTGCCGCTTGTCCGCTCTGGTCTGGTAGCGCTAGGAATTTTCACGGCGCTCTTCTCCTTCAAGGATCTGATGTGGCCGATGATCGTCAACACAAGCTCCAGCGCTGCGACGCTCTCTTCGGCTCTGGCGAAGATCCAAAGCGCCTTTTCCGTGGATTACCCGGAGCTGATGGCGGCCTCCGTGCTGGCGATCTGGCCCATGCTGCTGATATACGTCCTGTTCCAAAGACAATTTATCGAGGGTATCGCCACCTCGGGGGGAAAGCTCTGATTGCCCGTTGACGGGAATAAGCTGCATCAGTCAGAATATAAGAGTGGTCCATATGATCCACATTATGGATGGGGAATAGCCTGAGGGAGGGGAAGCTTCATGATTACGAGGACACTCGCGATACGGTGCAGCGCTGTTCTGCTGCTGCTTGCGCTTGCTGGCTGTGATGGACAGGGCCGCACGGAAGCTTCTCTTCTTTCCGGCGAAGCACCTGGACAGCAAGAACAAATCACGCTGCGGTACTCCAGTTATCTGCTGGATACGGCACAGGCGGGCAAGGTGTATTTCGATGCTATTGCCGAATTTGAAAAGCTCCATCCCCATATTCAAATTGATGCAGACTTCATTCAGAACAATAACTATACGGCCGGAATCAAGATCAGGCTGCTTGGCGGTGAGCGAATGGATGTGTTCGATACCTGGTCGCCCAGCTTGTTCGAGGAATTCCGTGCCTTACGGAGCGATATGTACCTGGACTTGACGGGCGCTGCCTTTCTCAAGGAATTCTATCCGAACTCACTGCTGCCGGTTACGGTCGGGGGCCGGGTGTACGGTGCGCCCGAGGTGATGCACAGCGACGGACTGCTCTACAACAAAACATTGTTCGACCTCCTGGGATTGGAGGTTCCCCGGACCTGGGAGGAATTCCTTGCACTCTGCCAGAAGCTGAAGCAGGCGGGTATCATACCGGTAGCGATGGATGCGGAGTGGTCCACAGCCCAGTTCTTCTGGGGGGCGATCATGTCGGATAACGGGGCGGATGCCACCTGGACGAAGAAGCTGGAGAGCGGGGAGATTGGGATTCATGATCCGGTATTCGTCGATGCTATCCAAAAGCACCGGGAAATTATTGACCGGGGATTTGTGCCGCCGAACTGGAAGAATCTGAAGCATGAGCAGGCGAAGGATTTGGTCGGCACCGGCCAGGCGGCAATGATTATTACCGGCACCTGGGACATCCCGAGCATCAAGGAGCGGAATGCCACGCAGGATATAAGGTTTATGATGGTGCCGGGCAGCTTGAAGACCGTACCCAATATCAATGTCGGCACGTATCGGGTTATCAGCTCCAGAACAGCACATCCGGAGGAGGCCAAGCAGTTCGTGGCATTTATGAACGGCAGGACCACACAGGAAAAGCTGGCAGCGGGCGCATTGGCTGTACCTTCCGTGATATCAGCGCCAACGGATCGCAGCGATTCTGTATCCTCCATCGCAGCGGCGGTAACGCGAGAGGACGCAACGCTCTATTGGCCGCACACCGTATCTACCGAATCGCTTCAGGTGAAGATTCAAGAGGGCGTTAATCAATATCTGGCTGGCCAGCCGCTTGAGGCCGCCTTGGCCAATATCCAGCAGGCAATCGACGAGGCCGCAGCCAAGCGGCGAAAATCCATCCAACATAAAGCAGGATGAAGGCGGAGTCCCGAACCACGGGATTCCGCCTATTCACGTTATTGGAGGAAATCAAGAGCATACCCTAGATTAGGACAGCCAATGCGCCTTTATAGCCTTCTCTTTCTTTGTAAGAAGGCTGAATTATGATCTCCTTGAAATGGAAAGGTATCGGTTTTATTTTTTTCAACTTTTATTTTGAGATTTAATTTACTAACTCTGTATTTAATTCCTTATAGAAATCACTCTTTGAGCAATAATAACTTGCCCCTTCAGCTAGCACGGTGAACCCTACCATAAGTAACGGCGAAAAAAAAGGGAGTGTGCGGACACTCCCTTTGAGCTAACATTGTCTGTTATCAAATAATATGCAAAATATAGAAACCACATAGACCACTTAATTTGCCGTCTTATTGACAAAATCAATCTCATTTCTGATCCCTTTATGGGCGTCATTCCACAGGCCCTTTGTCAGGCGAATGCGCAGCAGGCATGTGTTAGGGTCTTCGTCGTTATTGGCTTCGTTATACCACTCGGCGAATATTGTGCGCAGCTTTGTCATCATCTCCGCGTTTTTCTCGTCACATACCCAGCCCAGGTTTTCACCGATACCATCGGCCGTAAAGTTTTCTACAATGATACAAACGGCGACTTCGGGGTTTTGGGCGATCTGCTGCATCTTGCCTGAGGTCGCGTAAGTGACGGTGTAGAACGCGCCGTCCTCATAATAGGCGTCCACAATGCGGGCGGCGGGACGGCTTTTGCCATTGGCCCCCGGTTCCAGCGCGATGGTGGACAGAGAGATTAGGCCGTCCTTGTTACCCACTTGTTCTTCCAGCAGCTTCATTGCTTCGTCGTACTTGCTCATAATATTACCTCCTAAAGTGAAATAAGGCATACATTATTAAGCCTATCATTGTAAAATCTTAGTGCATGTGAAGAATAATACGATAAAATATTAAATCGCTATCATAGTCCTCTGCTCGATTTAGGTATGGTTCAACTGATGGGTTTGTGAAATTGCCTTGCATCCTTGATAAGTCCAGCTTATATAGCCTACTTTTTTTGGAGAAAAATTATTGTCTACTGTATTGATTTGGAGTATAGTGTATTCCCATGTTGGAAGGGAGAGGTTACTATGAAAAATAGGATTGAATCATTTAGAGGCTCCGAGCATTTTCGGCTGAATTACATTGCTGATAGTGTAATTGCAGCGATTGCAGTTCCAGGTACCGGTTCTTTGGGGAATGCAGCAATCATTGATCTAGGCGATATAACTCTTGTCGTGGATACATTCTCGACAATACAGGCTGCAAAGGATTTGAAAGCTGCTGCAGAGTACCTCACGGGAAACCCTGTATCCTATGTAATCAACACGCATTGGCACAGTGATCATACCTCTGGAAATCAAGTGTTTTTACCTGCGGCTAATATTATTTCAACATCAACTACTCGTGAGATTATGAATACTTTTGCCAGAGACAGGTTAGCCCAATATCGGGAAAACACGGTGCAGATGTATCAGGCTATCAAAGAATTTGAAGAGCAAATACAACAAGAGACGGATGAAAAGTTAAAAAGGGAAATGGCATGGGAAAGTGCTAGTGACCGTGAGTTTATGAAGATGCTCCCCAATCTAGTACATTCGCTGCCGACAATAACTTTTGATCAGCAGATGACCATACATGGCAGTAATCGTAGCATTCAACTCATTACCTTTGGTGGGGGACACACGCAAAGTGATACAATCGTGTACATTCCGGAAGACAAAATTGTCGTAATAGGGGATCTGGTGCTCTCAAAACATCACCCGGTTTTGGCGTATGCAAATCCTCAGGAATGGCTGAATATTTTGGAGCAGGTCGAACTGCTGGATGTAGAAACTATCGTACCGGGACATGGCGAAGTATGCTCTTTGCAAGAACTTCACGAAGTGAAGGGATATATAACCGATATAATGGCAATTGTGGCAGAAGCCGTTCAAAGTAAGAAAAGTATTGATGAGATTGAAGTACCGGAATTGTATCATAACTGGTACTTTACTACATACTTTAAGACGAATTTGAGTAAGGTGTATGACATGATCACTAAATTAGAGGGTTAACGAAGAATATTCAGAGCAGGGTTGTTCTTGAGTTCAGAAGAAGAAAGAAATGAAGACTACAGCTCTTCGTTTCTTTCTTTTTTCATGTTCTGCCTATTGAACTGTCTTTCCATGTCGGAATAGGCGCACACAACGGTTAAAATAAAACTTGCCGTTTTAAACAGCACGGTGAACCTTATCATAAGTAGGGCGAAATTTTTGGTGAGGTAGCCTGAGGAGTGTTGGTGTAACTTGGGATATAAGGGAATTGTAGAGCTCAGAGACTTTGAGGTTCAGAGACGTTCAGTGTTTTTTTTGATTTCCTTATCCAGTCCTACCTCTCCCCATCCCCATAGCAGCAATCACTTCCCGCACCACCCGAGTGATTGCTGCTATTTCTTCTGCACTCTTAGTGCTAATCAAAGTCATATGCTCATCGAGCGCCTTTCGGTGCTCGGTCTCATCATCGAAACGAAAAACTTCAATGGCGGGAACTTGAAACGCTGCAATGATTTTTTCCAGCGTCTCTAAAGAAATGTTTCGATCTCCGCGTTCGACACCACCTATGTAACTGTAGTGAAGCGATGCTGCTTCTGCCAATTGTTCTTGAGTCCATCCTTTAGCTTTTCTAAGCTCACGTATGCGATTGCCGACGTTTTCTGGTAAATTCATAGGATCACCTCTACATTAAGGTTAGAAGAGGGGAGTCAACCGTTACAGATCACTATAATCAAAAAGAATAATAATTAAAAAGTACTTATGAGTACTATTTATATTGACCCTCTGAATCCTGAAATATACAATGAAGGTATAAATGGATAAAAAAGGAGGGTTTTCGTATGCATCTCTCTATCCTCAAAGCCTTTAACCCGGATATTCTTGTTGAAATGTTAAAAACCGCGTATTCGTTTGAACAATGGAATAAGTTGCTTTATACGGCGGATATCCTGCATAACTATGCTCAGCGTATTTATGAAGAGAGGCAGTATTACAAGGCGAGGGGGCTGACTAGCCCCCTAATTAAGATGCAGCATCCGCTTGTTTATTATTTTGGGTTTAGTCAGCAGATGCGGGGAATTGCATATCAACAGCTAGGGGATTACGAGCAGGCTGAAGATAGCATTTACAGATACGCAGAACTTGGCTGGTTGGAGGATTTGGGGAAAGAAGGACTAGAGATCGCTCGTGAATTTCGGTTCTTAGCAAAAGTGAATTTATACGCCGTAGAGATTCTGTCAGGAAAAACAGAACTCCTGAACGACTATGTGCGCTTTGTTCAGACCTATCCGAAGGGAATTCCGGATGGACTGGTTGTAATTATGCAAGCTGCGCTGTGTTATGATTTAAATGTGGACGAGCAACTGCGCCTCTTAACTGATGAAATAACAGGAATCAAGTCTGAACAGGATGGAGACGTGCAGTCGAAGTACAGAAGATTTTGTTATCTCAGGGGTTTATATAATAGGAGGATGGCGAAAAATTTTGTTGTGGAAAGTTGTAGAGTGTTGTAGGGATATGAATAGTTCGACAGAGGGTGTCCTAAGTCATAATGACGAAGGGACGCCCTCTTCTATATTAATGAGGGAGCGGAGCGCGCAGGGAAGGAGCTGGAGATTGTGCTGAACGGACAAGGTTATATCTCTACGAGGAGGCCATGCATGGCTGTCGGAAGCGGCGGAGTAGGAGCGTCCGCTTTCGGAATCTCCGGGGAATTAATTGAAGCGTTGAGCCGGGATTAAGATTACTATCACCAAGAGAATAGAAGAGAAGTAAGGAGAGGGACTATGTACACAATAGGTCAGATCGCTAATATCATGGGAATTTCCAAGGATAAGTTAAGATATTATGAAGAAAAAGAGATTTTGACACCAATACAAAATAATGAGAATAATTATAGACAATATGATTTTAAAGATATAGATACTGTATTAGCAATAGAGTTCTATAGATCATTGGATTTGGAATTTAAGGCTATTCAGAAGCTATGCAAAGAAAGTGATATAAAAGATATGCAAGGTATTTTGGATGAAAAGCACAATGAAATAATTCAAAATATAGCCAGATTAAATACTATAGCCCATAGAATTGAAAAGGCTAAAAAGGATTGCAACGATATTGAAAAACACTTAAATAATTATTCGATTAGGCCCATGGCACCTATAAAAATATTGGGAGAAATATCAGATTTCAGAGCTTATAAGGAATTTGAAGTTATACATAATAACAGAGATCAATTAGCTGAGGAACCAATTTTCAAGAGTTTAAAACGGTATATCCTTTTTAATGAAGAGGGAATACAATCCAATACAATGCTGGTTACGAAAGATATAGAGGCTGATAATGCTGTAGGGGAAACGGATATTTTAGACTATGAAAAATGTATATATACGATTGTTGAAGATGGAGTACAGTATGAAGACGTGATGGAGGATAACTTTATAAAGGGTGAGAAGTGGATGGATGCCAATAATTATAAACATAAAGGCATAGTAATTATAGGGATGTTATTAGTAGGCTACCACGAAGGAATATTAAAGTCATATTTAGAAGTTTATATCCCCATTGAATAAGGTTGACCTTGGGATGGCCCCATAGTTTAAGTTATAGAAGAATTAAATTATGGGGGGAACAGGATATGAATAATGAAAATGAGATCAGAAGCATATGGAAGCTTATAATACTTCACTTATTTCCAGGAATAGCGTTAAGTCTATGTTATCTATTTTTATTAAAAGCGGGCAGTTTAACAGAATATCCTAAAATTGTTACGCTAGGCATAGCCGGTTTTTTCTCAGTATTTCCTATAGAACTGGGATATTTATTTTATGTCGCCAAAAAGGAAACGGGGAATTTCAATATCTTTAAGGTACTGGGCCTAAAAAGTAAGATGAAGGTTAAAGAATATGTAGTCTACACTCTTTTATTGCTTACAGTGGCAGGAATACTTATGAAGGCATTACAACCATTTTCAAATTACATATTAAATTCAGTATTTCATTGGCTTCCAAGTGAGTACAATTATGTCCAGGACATGAGCCTATTCAGTAAAAATTTTATCATAATTGCAATAATAGTAAGTTTTTTCTTTATTACACTTATACTACCCATAACGGAGGAACTCTATTTTCGAGGATTTCTACTGGCACGTATGAAATGGATGGGCAAGTATAGTGTACTGGTCAATCTCGTATTATTTGCAGTTTATCATTTCTGGTCCCCTTGGCTTATAGTCGCAAGAATTGTGGCATTTTCACCATTATTTTATTTGGTATACAAAAAAGATTCTTTGAAATTAGGAATATTCGTACATTGCTTGGCTAACTTTACAGATGTAATAGCTTTAGTCATGTTATTGTGAACCGTACCGTAATCCCGTTAAAAAAGGTTATCACTATTCGGGGATCAGGGATGTGTGGCGCTGCTCGGCATCAGTGTATCCGTCGTCGTGTACCAATTGACTTTGTAAAAGCCTCATGATACATTGTGTATACACGGAATACACAATTTGTTGAGGAGGTATGGTATGCTGGCATTAGATATTAGAAATTTAAATAAAAGATATCCTCACTTTCAGATCAAAGATGTATCTTTTCAATTGGAGAAGGGTTATATTATGGGTTTTATCGGGGTCAATGGCGCGGGAAAAACGACCACGATAAAATCGATCTTGAACATGGTTCAAGCCGATAGTGGTGAGATCAGCATTTTTGGCAAAAACATCGCTGAACATGAAATCGAATTGAAGCAGGAAATTGGATGCGCATTCGGTGATATCGATTTCTATACACGCAGCAAGATAAAAACGCTAACCGATATTACAAAGAAGTTCTATAAGAATTGGAATGATGAAACGTACTACAACTATCTAAAAAGGTTCAAATTGGATGAAAATAAAAAAATAGCGGAACTGTCTACAGGAATGAAAGTAAAGTACAGCTTGACCCTTGCTTTATCGCATGGCGCAAAGCTGCTTATCCTTGATGAACCGACCAGCGGACTCGATCCTGTCTCAAGAGACGATCTTCTAGATATCTTTCAGGAGCTTATCATTGGCGGCGAGATCAGTATTCTTTTCTCTACCCATATTACATCCGACTTGGAAAGATGTGCGGATTATATAACCTTCATTGAACACGGGCAAATCGTCGCCAGTTCCGAGAAAAACGAGTTTAAGGAGTCCTATCGTTTAATCAGCGGCAGCGAGGCCCAATTGAGCGAAGTAAAGGAATATTTGATTTCCTACAAAATCAACTCGTTCGGCTTTACCGGATTGATTCATGCCAATGATTTCGATCCATCCTCCAACCTAAGGGCAACCACGCCCAGCCTCGATGAAATCATGATCTACTTCGCGAAAAGGGGGGATGTATATGTATAATTTGGTGATGAAGGATTTGAAATTAGGAGTAAATCCCTGGTTCTTCGTATTACCCTTAATTCTGGGTGGCTTAATGCTTATTCCCGGTTGGGTCTACTTTCTTGTCCCGCTATATTTCTGCTTCATAACTGTACCGAACATGTTTGGCGGATTTAAAAGTCAGAACGATTTGATGTTTAGTACGATGATGCCAGTGACCAAAACAGACATCGTGAAGTCCAGGATAGCCGTTGTTGTCATTCTTGAACTAATGCATCTTCTTGTTGCGATGATCTTCGGTATATTTACGTTTCTCTTATACCCTCATCTGACTTACATTTTCTATGCACCACACATGGGTTTTTGGGGATTATGCTTTATCATGCTTGCGATCTTCAACATCATATTTATATCCATGTACTACAAGACGGCGTATAAATATGGCGCGGCAACGACCGCATCCACTACGGCCGCTATACTTTTTGCCGGATTGGCCCAATGGGCCGGAATCCAGAGTCCTTGGATGAACGACATTTTCTATGGCTCCGGGACGGATAATAAAGCGCTGCAGCTATCTATTCTGATCGCGGGCCTCGTAATTTTTATTTCATTCACCCTGATTGCCTATCGGATTGCGGTAAAGAGATTCCTAAGAGTGGAGATATTATGAACGTAACGATTTCGAGCACATCCGAGAAACCGATTTATCAGCAGCTTTACGAACAGATCAGCGCACAAATTCTGAAAGGTGAGCTGGAAAGCGGCTATTGTTTACCGCCCATTCGTCAGGCAGCCCTGGAGCTTCATGTTAGTGTTATCACCGTAAAGAAAGCGTGGGAAGAACTTGAGCGAAGCGGTTTGATCAATACGATAACAGGTAAAGGATGTTTTGTAGCCGAATTCTCGCCCGATGAGATGCTGCGGATACGCAACGAAATGGTCCTGAAGCAAATGGCCAGCGACACATCATATTACAAGTCCTTTGGCCTCACCCTTGATGAAGTGATTGGGCTGCTGAACAAGATTTATTAACAGTACAGAAAAATGAAATAAGGTATCATGAAAAAGCTCGCAGGAGCCTGTATTTATGCTGCAGATTAATGATTTACCTTGAAGGGACTTTTACAGGTCCTGGGTGGGTCTTTGGTATGGTCGAAACAAGCGGCCGACTGAGACTATGCGACGATTTTTATCCGATATACGTTTGGGATGTTGTCATGGCGGGGGTGGACGGGTAATAGACATGATTAGAACTTTCAAATTTGGCTGAATTTGGAGTAGGAGCCAAGGAAACGGAGGGACAGATCATGGCGACACAGACAGTATCAGGCATCAGCTCGGTACAAGCCATTGCAGCTTACGGTGGCACACAAAGCGATGTCAGTTCCCTGGAGAAGCAGCGGAACCGGCTGCTGATGGAACTGGACAAGGTGAATGCAGCGCAGGGCGGAGAGATGCAGACTCCTTATCGCCGGGAGCAGCTGCAGCGGCAAATTCGACTGATGGAGGCCCAACTGGTGCAGAAAAGTGGGAGTAGCACCCCGGTCGATTTTGTACTGGCTCCTCCGCTTCAAGACCATCTCCCGCTCTGGCGGGCTGAAGGAAAGGGAGGCCTCAAGGGCGCCGGTCTGACTGATCCCCGGACGGCGACGGTAAACTCAGAGGGCCATTTCAACGCGTTGATTTAGACAAAAAAGCGAAGGTACGAAAAGCGTCCGGTGATGAACCGGCTTCTCGCACCTTCTTTTTTTAAAGAGGCCGCAGAACTCCAAGGTTGGCTGATCTGGCTGTTACATAACTTCTACTGTACCAAACTATCCAATTCCGGCTGCAATTTGTTCCGCAGAACATACAGCATGACGGCACCGACAAGGAATGCGGCGGCATCCGCAATGACAATCGACCAGACCACCCCGTGGAAGCCGTTCATTTGATTGGCGATATAAAGCACAGGAATCAGCGTAACACCTTGAATAATTGACATAATAAACGCGGCCGTTCCTTGCGCTGTTGCCTGGAAGACCCCGGTAAACAGAGTGGTCATTCCTGTAATGAACAAGGATAAGAACGTCACATGCAGAATGTAGCTGCCCATTTCAATTAATTGCGGGTCATTTGTAAATAGACCAATTAAATGGTCGGAAACTAAATAGACGATGATGCCGAATACGGCTGCTAACCCCACAATCACTTTGATCGTAAATCCAATGGTATTCTTCATGCGCAATTTATCCGCTGTAAAAGAGAAGGCAATGAGCGGCACGACCCCTTCGCATAAGCCCATCAGAATAAACTCAGGAAATTGCAATAAACGTGATGAAATTCCGTAAGCCGCTACGGCCGAATCCCCGTATTCGACAAGAAAATGGTTGAAGATAAGCGACATTGCCCCCAAAAAGATGCTCATAATAAAGACGGGAACCCCGATTTTGAATACATTGCCCAGAATGTCTTTGGTAGCCTTGAACCATTTTATGGAGACAGTTAAAAATTGGCTTTTATATCCCATATGGAAGGCGTAGTATATACTCGCAACCAAGTTAGAAATGACCGTAGCTGACGCAACGCCGATCACGTCCCAATGGAACACGAAGATGACGAGCGCATCGAGAATGATATTTACAACAACACTGAGAATCATACCGATCATCGACGTGATGGCTGCACCCTCCGAGCGCACGATATTCTCCAGCGTGAAAAATAGCACGACGAACGGTGAACCGATAAGCATAACCGTGACATAGTCCTTCGTGAATCCGAAGGAGTCAGGCGTGGCCCCAAGGCCATGAACGATGGGATCGATCAACGGGAGACCCGCGGCCATCACGAGAAGACCGAGAACTAAGCTGCTGTAAAAAGCGAATGAAGACACATGCTTTACGTCATCATACTTTTTCTCTCCTAGCATACGGGAGATGTAGGTACCGCTGCCCATGCCAATCAAGTTGCCCAGCGCCATAATGACTGCGAATAGTGGCAAGGTTAGCGCGAGTGCGGTTAACATAGCAGTATTATGGAGTGTACCAAGGAAATAGGCATTCAAGATGGAGTATATGACATTCATTGATGTGCCTAGCATCATCGGTATAGCGAAGTGAGCTACGGCCTTTGCGACCGGTGCTTTTTCAAAGTAATAGAGGTTTTCTGCATCCATGTTGGATCACCACTTTCTTTATTGTATCCAATCTAACGGTGTTAGATTGAACCTTACAGTGTTAGATGATATCATGAACCTATAAACCTGTAAAGCATAAACTTACACTGTTAGATAAAGGGCGGATAATGATGAAAAAGCAGCAGCCTCAAATTTCGGAGGACAGGATTCTGGAAGCCTCGTGGGAGCTTCTTGGAGAGGAGGATATCGAGAAATTCAGCATGAGGCGATTGGCCGACAGGCTGGGGATTCAGGCTCCCTCCCTGTACTGGTACTTCAAGAGCAAACAGGATCTTTACCAGCGCTTGGCCAATCAGGTATCGAAGGTGATCCTGGAAGAGTTTCACTCCGAGGGGGATTGGAAGGAGCAACTGACAGGGCTTGCGGTAACAGTACGGAGCGTGCTCAGCCGATATCCCTGCTCTACGCAGCTCATGATGATGACGCTGCCCCACGAACCGGACATCATCCGGTTCACCAACCGTATGCTGCTCTGCGTGGAGTCGACGCCGCTTACACAAGCGCAGAAAATGCAAGTGATTACTACGCTTGTGAACTATGTCTACTACTTCGTCCTAGACGATTATCAGCATGAGCGCAATGTCTCCGCTATCCTTAAGGAGGACCCGGGAGCAGCTCCGGGTGAGGAGATGATTCGCCTTCTGGATTCCATGAGCGAGACGGATGCAGGACTGTTCCGCAGGATGTTTACGAACGGGCTATTCGAGCTAATGGGGACCGACGGGGCGTTTGAGTTCGGCCTGAAGCTGATTCTGCTCGGGATTGAGCAAGTGATAAAGGAGCAGGAGAAGTAGTATGTCATCTGGAGAGTTCGACATCATAACTGACCGCCAAGAAACTTTATAACTCTACTACGCTCTCTGCGCAGTTTCGCTGTTCAGGTGCGGAGGGATTTAGAAAGGTTGGATTCTAATGCTGTTGACGACTGAGGACCAATTAGTCAACGAAATCGCGGACTGGCTGAAAAAGCATTTTTCGGCTGAGCTGCTGTCCGCCGAGCGTGTTAGGCGTGGGCTATTGAACGAGAAGTGGATTGTCAAGACGAACAAGGGGTGGCTGTTCGCCAAAAGCTATCACCCTGAGCGGTTTAAGATGCATGACCCGGAGTTTCGCGGCAAGATTGAAAATGCGCTGCAGCTGCAACTTCTTTTTTATCAGTCGGGAGGACCGTGTCCTGAGCCGCTGACTTTGGATGGGCGCTGCATGCACATTCTGCCGTGCGGAAGGTACATGACCGTCATGACGTGCTGTCCGGGCGCTATGGTGCCTGCTGGCATGATCGGTGAGCATAGGATGCACGCACTCGGACGGGCTGCCGCGGATATGCATACCGTCTGGGATTCCGCGATGGCATCAGGCCTCGGAGCAGCAGTGCCGCCGGAGGAACCGGTTTGGCAGTTGTCTCGCGAGGAGCTGGAGCGCACCTGGGAGGTAAGTTGGGAGGCGGCCCGTGACTCGTCTGAGCGTGTCCGGAATGCATTGCAATTACAGAAGGCGATTGTTGATTCCCTTGGAGATGATGACTTTAAGCCGCTGACTGCCGGCTGGGCCCACCTCGATCTGTGGGCAGACAACCTGCTTTTCGAAGGAGATGCTCTGGCAGCCATCGTTGATTTCGACCGGGCACGCTACTCGTTTCCGGCGCTGGACCTCGGGCGGGCAGTTCTTTCCGGCACGCTCAGCGAGCGCGGATTCCGCAAGGATGCAGTGGTCGCTTTCACTGAAGGCTACCGTAGTGTGCGGCAGCTACCGCCGGGCTCGATTTTAAGGGCAATCAAGTACGACTGGTGTATCGAATCGCTTTGGTGGATTCAGCCGTCGTTCGAATCGTCCAGCGTGGTCCCTGTCCGTTTTGCCGAAGAAATGATTCACACTGCGGAGCGGTGGGAGCAACTCGACACTCTACTTGGGGACATTTAGCTGGATGTACGCTAACCTAGTGCACGGATACGGTAGTTGAATAAAGCGATTTTTGAAGAAAGGGCCATCCGCAAAGGATGACCTAAAAACTTGCCGTTACAGACAGCTGGGAGGGAATGTAAAGGTGGTGGAGCCTGAATCATTCCGAAATCGGATTTACGAGAAAGCCGAAAAAATGCTAGAACGCTACTGACATCACGTTGTCAGTAGCGTTTTTGTATATTAGGAGTATGCGAATTTCGCAGTGTTTTGGAGATAGGGCGACCTTTCTCAGAATCTTATCATAAAGGTGGAATTTATTCATGAGCAATGTCAATTGGGAAGTAGATCCGGACCACAGCTCCGTCGAGTTTTCGGTGACGCATTTAATGATTAATAAAATTAAAGGAGTATTCGAGCATTTCCAAGCGACCTTAAGCTTTGACCCCAACGATTTAACAACCATGGGTATACAGGCTTCCATAGACGCAAATAGTCTCACAACTCGCCAACGGCAACGGGACGAGCACCTGAGGAGCGACGAATTCTTTCATGCAGCTAAGTATCCAACCATTACGTTTCAAAGCACCAGCTGCGTCCTAGCTGGCGAACGGCAATATGAACTTACGGGCAATTTAACTCTGCATGGAGTAACAAAGCCCATCACTTTTCAGACCGTTTTTGAAGGACTAAACAAAGATCCTCGTGGCCGGGAGCGTGCAGGATTTCATTCAATAGCCAGTATCGAACGCAACGAATTTGGCTTGTCATTTAACTCGCCGCTGGAAACGGGTGGTATAATCGTCGGAAATGAAGTGAAGATCGAGCTTTATATCGAGGCAATTAGAATAGATTAGCTTATATTTTGATCTTAATCTCTTGACTATTACGCAACGTCATAGTGCATAATTTTCACTATAATAAACGAGGGGTGAAAGTTATGAATATAAAGTCATTACGTTCAGATATAATTTACCGAAAAGTTGCACAAGCTCCACAAGAGGAAAAGGTTGAGTTATTCAGACAAGAAATGTTGGCTCCTTTTATGAAAAAATGGGAAATCCAACATATTCCTTTTAAAGCTGAGGAGTCTAATGGTTTTGATGTTATTACTTTGAATAATATAATGAACATCTCTCCTAATCAGATCACAAATGAGCTTTCAACAGAAATAAGTTTAATTTCGTCCGATTCTTTTTGGTCTGAGTGTGAAAATGCTGTAAAGAAAAGCCTTCATTTATTTACAGAGCATGGAGTAAGCTTATCTGTAGCCGATTACTTATTTACCATTCAATTAGGGAACCCGGAAAGCCCTTCATTAATGTTAAGTGAAGGATATAGTGGTGATGGGGGTATTCCTGGCTACATATTGTGTACACTTGTGCCAAATGAATATACAATAACTCGAATGAAGGCTGCTTTAGCACACGAATGTAACCATAATGTTCGGTATCAATTTATTCAATGGGATCATACCGTTACCTTAGGTGAATTAATCGTAAGTGAAGGATTAGCAGAAAACTTCGCTACTTCCATCTTTGGGGAAGATCTACTAGGCCCTTGGGTGTCGAAAACAAATCCAGAAACGCTTAATAAGCATATTAAGCCTGTGCTCAAGGAACAATTACAACTAACAGGCTTTGATAAAATTGCACCGTATCTTTATGGTGACGAAATAGCAAAACTTCAAAACTATGATCCGGTCAATATGCCTTATAGTGCTGGTTATGCCTGTGGTTATTATTTAATTAAATACTACTTAGATAAAGCAGGGAAAACGATCTTTGAAGCAACGATTACACCTGCCAATCAAATACTAGACGAAATAGAAGGATTTTGGGATGAAGAAACCATTATTAACGGTTAAAGATATCGTTAAAATTACAGGCATAACCACTAGAACCTTACAATATTACGATAAAATAAATTTATTTAAGCCGACTTACTTAACAGAAAAAGGCTATCGTCTCTATGATCGAAACAGTTTAGAAAAACTTCAAACGATTTTATTTTTAAAGGAAATGGACTTTTCCCTGAAGGAAATAGCGGATATTTTGAAGCTTGCGAAACAAGAGCAGAAGCAAATATTAAAAAAGCATAGCCAAACTTTAATATCGAGAAAACAAAAATTAGAAACAATCATTACTGCATTGGATGAGTATGTGTCGGGGAAGGATATTTACAACTTACGAATTTTTAATGATTCATCTATTTTACCATTACAAGAACAATATGATCATGAAGCGAAATTCATCTATGGAGAAACAGAGGCATACAAGGAGTTCGAGGAGAAGATGGAAAAACTCGCTCCTAATGAAAAAGCGGGCCTATATTCTGGATTTGAACAAAACATGGAAAGGGTATTCAGAAAAATAGCATCCTGTATTCATCAATCCCCTTCTTCAAATGAAGTGCAGCAATTAATCACAGAATGGAAAAGTTATCTCGAACAATCTATGGCATGTGATTCTGAAATGTTAACATGCATTGCAAATACGTATAAAATAGATAGTCGATTCAATAATTATATAAATCAATATAGCGATGGAGATTTAGCCGAATTTTTATATCATGCAATTATACATCATATCAATCAAATGTAACGCGGTATCAAGGGCGCAACCAAGTAGGTGCTGCGGAGTAACGATTGTTCAAGTCAAAAGAATAAATACATCATCACGAGTGTGAAAAAATAGAAGTGTACACGAAATCAAGAATGGCCACAATGATCAGCGTGGGCATTCTTGGCAAAGAAAAGGGTATCCGTCCGTCCGCCTTACGGAATGGTTTCGGGATACCCGGTGATTTTGCGGAATGAACGCCAAAAAACCCCCGGCATTTACATTTGCCAGGGGCTTGTGTTTTATCCCATTGGAGGAGTCCCGCTGAGTGAAAGGGATCCCTTATGGCTTCTTTTTAAGCAATTCCAAGGCTCGGTTCATCACCGGGTCCTTGCCGGCATCAATATCGGCTTGCTTGATCATGATCTTTTCGTCCGGCGGTAGGCCGCGCTGCTCGTAATTAGTGCCGTCAGGCGATGTATAGCGTTCGTTGCTCAGGGAGAATAACTGTTTGTTCGGCAACAGTCTAAGCAGCATGTCCGAAAAGTATCCGCACGTCTTTTCCCCGATAACCGTTACTTTGTCCAATGCTTTTAAGGCCATCGTCCCTGTCTCGCCGGCGCTTACCGTTATCGGACTGGTCAGCACCACAATATTGTCAGCTGAAAACTGCTTTGCTCCCGGTTCAATATATACCTGCGTAGGCTTGGAGAATTGCTCGTATCCGCCTGTTCGGGCCTGTTTGGCATACGCCAGCGTGCGTTTCTCGGCAAACAAGCCGGCTATTTTCAACCCGAAGAAGTCCTCGCCCCCCTCATTAAAGCGCATATCGATCATAAAGTTGCGGCAGTTCGCCAGATCCTGCACCATTTCCGCCAGCGCTTGGTCAATTTTCTGCGGATCGGACTCGTCAAAACCAATCAGCTTGATGTAAGCGTCGCCGCTTTTCGTTTGGCCATAAACAATGCGCCCGTCGAGCTTGCTCTTTACCGTCCCTTTCATATATCCGTCTTCGACGTTTCGTTGCATCGACTTCGAATTGGCATTGAAAAATTCCTCTCGCTCAACTTTGGACTTGGAGAAGATCAAACCCTTTTTACCGAATATGATGCTGTGTCCGTCGTTTAGCTTTTGGAACATTTGCGTCAAAATGTCCTCCAGTTCCTTCTCGGAGGTAGCGGCGCTAACTTTGGGCCGATACTCTTTGTACACCTCTTTCCAATTCACTTTGACGAGCGGAAAGAAACTGAAATTCTCTTCAAAGGATTGCCAGAATACTTCAAAATTTTGCACGGGATCATTGCTGAATCCGTTATACTTCACCTTGGGAAGATTATCGATCCGTTTGAGATGCTGCACGTACCCCAAGCCATCGGTCAAGCTGCCGTTAACGAAGCGGCCCATCAGATATCGCGGGGCATTAAATTGCTCCTGGGTTTTGGTGTTGTCGTAAATTTCATTAATATAAATGTCGCCGTTGTTCTCGATATTTCCTTTCCCGAACGGTACCAAGCTGTCCTTGGTGTAGCCGTAGACCTTAACGGATTGGCCTTCTATTTCGAATATATGGCCATACCCTTTCGATTGCCAAAGCTGGCGCTCGGCGGCTGCGGTTGCGGGGGGCGGCTGCTTCTGGTTCTCCTTCGCCTGGACATAGGTTCCCGACATGCTGAATGTCAGGAGGGTCAAGATGGCAATCAATACTTTCATTTTTGGTCCTCCTTCTGATCAAAAAATATAAAATTGACCTTTCGAGGATAGTATAAAGCCCGAATTTGTCCTCAGTTTGAACGGAGGATTACAATTCGGGCTTTGTATCTTCGAGGGGAAGTGTGATCGAGAAGGAGGTTCCGCTCTCCAATCTGCTGGACACTTCGATTTTTCCATGATGAAGATCGACAATTCGCTTCACGATGGAAAGACCGATTCCGTTGCCGCTAACATTGCGGTTTCTCGCTTTATCCACTTTGTAGAACGGTTTGAAAATTTGGCTGATTTCCTCCTCAGGTATGCCGATTCCATTGTCCGTCATTCGGACGACTGCGCTTTCGCTTTTCTTGAAGGACTCCACCATTATCTTTCCAGGATCGGCGGTAAATTTGATGCAATTGCCAAGCAAGTTGTTCCACACCTGATTCATCTTGTCTTCATCCGCCACAATGGTTATCGGTTCCAGCATAAGTTGCATATCCAGATTGCGGGCAGACCATTGCGGTTCCAGGCGAATGACAGCTTTGCGCAGTTGCTCGTCGAGACGAAACTTTTGCGGGGCGGGCTTTGCATGCTCGTGCTCCAGGCTGGTCAATTCCAGCAGATCGTCGCACAGCCGGGACAGCCTGTCGCTCTCCTCGTCGATAATATTCAGCATCCGCATACGGGTTTTCTCGTCCATGGACTTGATCTTCAGCACACGGGTATATCCTTTGATCGACGTTAGAGGAGATTGGATTTCGTGGGATACATCGGAAACAAACCGCCGACGGAGCATATCCAGCCTTCCCAATTCAGCCGCCATCGCGTTAAAGCTTAGGGTAAGCTGTCCAATTTCGTCACGACGTTTGGTAGACAGGCCAACGTTAAAATCGCCCCTGGCCATTCTTTGCGTTGCATGCGTCAGCTTCCGGATGGGCCTGACCATATACCGCGCAGCAATCAACACCAGAATACTTCCCAAACCGAGAGTAAACAGCTGCTGATACCGGATCAAGGAATCGATTTCGTCGAAGACAAAACTGGTCTGGGTCGTAACCAACAAGACGTGCGGCGAACCGTTCAGCGCAAAAGGCAGGCCAACCGTAATCTCATCATCCTCGCTGGACCCGTTGTGATAAATTTTGTTTTGCTTGAGCACTTGCTGCAGATACGGTTGATCCTTCTGCCGGTCTGGAGCAGCGCTCCCCGGGTTCAGCAGCGTTCCCGCGCTGTCATAAAACCGTATCTTATAAAAGGGCATAGAATTGCTTACTTCCACGAAAGCCTTCGCATCCTTCGGAGCCAATTTCTTATATAATTGAATGATCATTTGGGCATTGCCAATCATCTTCTCTTCCACTGTCGCTTCGATATGGCCTTTGTAGAAATAGCTTTGAACGAATAAAACCGAGAGCAGGCTGACTATGACGACCCCCAGAAACGTTAACACGACGCGGGCATAGAGCGAGTTAATCATGATACGCCTCCAGACGGTAGCCCATGCCGCGCATCGTTACGATGCGGAAATCTTCGGCATACTGCTCAAACTTGTCGCGCAGACGTTTGACATGCGTGTCCACGGTGCGTTCATCCCCATTGTACGCGTAACCCCAAATGTCGCGGATCAGCATGTCGCGCGTAAAAATTTGCCCGGGATAACTGGCCAGTTTGTAAAGCAGCTCAAATTCTTTTAAAGGAAGAGCCCATTCCTCGCCCGTATCAGAAAAGTGAACCTGGTAGCTCGTTTTATCGAGAATGACTCGACCGAGCTTCACGATATGGGAGGTAGCGATCCGATACCTTTTGAGCAGTGCCTTGACCCGCATAACCATCTCCATCGGATCAAAAGGTTTGGTCAAATAATCGTCCGTCCCCAATCGAAAGCCTTTGACTTTGTCCAGCGACTCCTTTTTGGCCGTGACCATCAGTATCGGCTTGTCCCCGGCCTCCCGCAGCTTTCTGCACAGCTCCCAACCGTCCATGCCGGGCATCATAATATCCAAAATGATTAAATCGACGGAATGATGCAAGTAATAATCCCAGGCTTCGAGACTATCCACTTTCTCTACGACGTCCATACCTTCGTCTCTTAATAACAGCCCTGCCAGTTCGCGGACATAGGCGTCGTCATCCACTACCATAATCGTCGGCAATCTTCATTCACCTCGTACTAACTTTCCCTGCCATGAGAAAAGCATCTATTCGAAGCCCGCTCCGTGAGGAATGACCCTGCGCAAGCTGAAGCTTTTCTTGCCAAATTCGGTTTAACGCTTCACCGAACTTTCTATCATTAAAGAAAGGTTTCCATTGAACGGAAGCCCTATCGTCATAATGACAAGTCCCCTCACTATTATCTTACACAGAAAGGGGGGGCGTTGCAAAACGATTCAATACTCCGTAATCTAGGTAAAAACAACCAAGCATTGCCCCAGGGCATCGCTTGGTTGTTTGCATTTCGCTTAATCAGCTCATCCCGCCATAATCCCTACTCCGGAACCCCCTGCGTCAATCCATGCACATACGTTTGCCAAGGCGTGTCGAGCGCTCCTTGACCCGGGTTGTAGGTGAAGGAGTATTCCGCTGTATCCCCTTGCTGCAGGTTGAGGAGCGGGTAGGTGAAGTTGCCGTTCCCTGTAGAGGTCATGGCAACGTTGATCTGGCCGCCGCCATTGATCTTGTAGTGCAGGTCGGCGAAGGTCGCGCCGTTAACGTAGAATTGCAGGTTGTTGGCGGTCTTCTTCAGGCCGCGCACGCTGTCACCGATGACGACGGTGCCGGGTGCCGGCGTGACGACGGTGATAGTGCTGGCGGCCGTTTTGCTGCCGTCAGCGGTTGTGGCTGTTACGGTGACAACGCCCGGCGCGATGCCGGCTACGCTGCCGGTTGCGTTGACGGAGGCGATGCCGGGATTGGAGACTGACCAGTTGACCGCTTTGTTGGTAGCGTTCGAAGGCGCTATGCCCGCAGTTAACTGGACGCTCTTGCCTACCTCTACTTGGGAAGAGGACGGTGTGACGGTGACTCCGCTAACTGGAACGTTGCCGGGATTTTCGCCGCCTGTGCCTTCTTTGTACACCCGTACATAATCCACCTGCATTGTAGCCGGGATACTGGATGGGTCCGGTATGCGGCCACCGTCGAAATGGCCGCCGACTGCCAGGTTCATGATGAGGTAGAACGGCTGATCGAACGGTGCGTCGGGATTGTTCGGCGCGGCGACAGAATACCATTGCTCACGGCTTACTTTGAAGAAGAATTTGCCGTCTACATACCATTTGATGTTGTCATCTTCCCACACCATAGAATAGACGTGGTAATCGTTCGCGAACGTCTGCCCTTGCGGGAAGTGATACTCACCGGCGATATAGCGGTTCACCGGCCATTGGCCGCCGAAATGGATAGCGCCGCTGGTGGTGCCGGGCAGCCGCCCTTTGGCTTCCATGATGTCGATTTCACCGGATGCAGCCCAGGCTCCGTATACGGAATTCTCCGGCAGCATCCAGAGCGCCGGCCAGATGCCGTCGCCGGTAGGCAGCTTGGCGCGGATGTCCACCCGGCCGTATTCAAGTGACATATGAGCCTTGGTGTTGATTTTGCCGGAGGAATACTCCGCGTACCGGTTCGGGTCCTGCGGGAACGAACGGTGATCGTTCAAGGCCCGGATGTTCAGCTGTCCGCCAGTCACGAATACGTTCTGTGTGCTGTTCGTGTAGTGCTGCATCTCTGCATTGCCCCAGCCCCAGCTGTTAGTATCATCGCTGATGTAATAGCCTGTTTCATAATTCCATTTGCTTGTATCGAGTGCGGTGCCGCTGAATTCATCCTGCCAGATGAGGTTCATGCCGGCGATCGCCGGATCACTTGGCGTCCCGATGGCAATGTCTTCATGGTCGGTTTCATCGGGACGCGGTGCATTGGGGTTGCCAATAAAGTTGTAATACACATAGTTGCTGCCGACGTTTCCGCCGGACTGCCCGTTTAACGGGTAGCCGATACGGATTTCCATGTTCTCCTGAATCGGCTGGAACCAGAGGCCGTAGACGTAGTCTGCCCAGTATCCCCACTGGTTGGCGGCGGACATGTTATTGTATCCGTTGCCCGCGTAGACGAATCCGCTCTGGCCGGAGTTGCTGAGATCGACCCATTGCCCGCCTTTTTTAATCTGGTACACGAAGTTGCCTAGTTCGCTGCCAATCGGTGCGCCTCCGTCAATCTTAGGTAACGGGAAGCCGATGGCGCCGCTCTTGTCCGCCGTGTAGGTGGTGCCGTCGTAAGCGGAGAGGACGAATGAATTGCGGACAGGCTGATTGAAGGTAATGGTGTAGATGAGGCTGGCGGAAGAGGTCTTCGACTCCAGCTTGACGTTGATCGATTCTGTTACCTTAAACCAGTAACCGCCGCCCCCTTCAGTAAATTGGCCAAAATTGCTGTCATAGATCCAGCCGCTGGCCGCATTGTTGTCGATGTTAATCCACTGGCTGCTGCTAACAGGCTTGACGGACAGCTTCAGATCGTGAGCTACTGCATCATAGATGAGGCCCGGATTGTTGTTGAAGATGGGATACGTAAAACCTGCGCTGCCGGTGAAGCCCGCCGTAAGCGCCGGCCCTTGCGTCGGCGTCATCGACGTGATGGTTGCGGTGTTAACGTTCTGGAACACAAGCGTGTAATCCAGTGTAACTCCGCTATTGGCCTTGGAGTATAGCTGAATTTCTGTGGTGGCCGTCAGCGTGAACCAGTAGCCATTCGCGCCGCCGTCGCTCCAGTGTCCCCAGTTCTGGTTATAGACATAACCGCCTGCGCTGTCGATGTCTACCCAATTGCCACTTTTCTTCACCTTAACACCCACATCGCCGGAAACGTCGCTCCAGCTGGCGGCGCCTCCATTGAAGACCGGCATAACAAACCCGAAGCTGGCTTGCCCCACTCCGGATTTGGAGATGACCGGCCCGTCTGCCGCCGAGAAATAAGCCATGGACGTTACAGTGTTGCCCGCCGCCTGAACCCTGGAAGCTGGTAACAAGCCGATGCCCGACAGCATCACCAGCGCGAGGAACAGGCTCCATACTTTGCGTGTAAGCCTAATCTCAGTCTTGTACATTCGTTTCATACTTGCCCTCCTTTAGAATCGTTTGGCACAATAGAAAACGCTTACAGATTATTACATCTATATTTTAACCAATGGAATAATTCGGTTAAAGGTACAGGATTTTATATGAAGGCCCATTATTTTGGCTTTAGGCAGGATGAACCCAAAAAATCCCCCATAAAGGGGGATCGGTACACTTATTTCCGCCGGATCATCTGTCTGTATTCCGTGGGCTGCATACCCATGACTTCGCGGAAGGCCCGGGTGAAGCTTTTGTAGCTTTCATACCCGACCAGCGGCGTGATCTCGACGATTTTATATTCCGTCTCGGCCAGCAGCCGCCGGGCTTTATCCAGCCGTACATCACGCAAGTATTCAGCGAACCCTTTACCGACATTCTTTTTGAACAGGTTGGAGAAATAGGCGTAGTTCAGCGACACATGGTTGGAAACCATGGCGAGATCAAGCGGCTTGTGGTAATTTTCGTGGATGAAGCGGATCGCTTCGTTCAGGTCCTGCGAGTTACGGTAGCTGCACTTAAACTCGTAATAGAAATGGTTGAGACGCAGCATCTGATGCTGCAGCGCCTGAATATAATCACGGATACCCGGATAGTCATACAGGTTACGCAGCGATTCAATATCGAGCGCATCCTCCCCCATGTAAGGCCGTATCACCCACTCGTACTCCTCCAGCATCTGCACCACAGCCCGGCATAACCGATCGGTATATTGAATATGATAACGCTGCAGCACATCTTTGTGAAAAAGCATCGAGATGCCCTCGGCGATTTTGCTGTCGTTGTTAGCTCCAATGAAACGGAACAAAGCGTACAGCTCCTCATGGGGAAGCTGCCACTGCTGCATAAGCCCCGCGATGTTCTCCGGCAGCATGCAGCGTAGCTCGGGGAATAAATAGCTGTGACGGTATAACTCCTGGACCTCGGTGTAGGCGCAGGGAAGTACCTTTAACCCTTGCTGCAGCCCAGTCATGATGGCTGTAGCGCCAATCTGTGCGGTCTTGAGAGCGGCGGGCAGCTTGTCGGTAGGAACAGAGGCATCAACGGCTAATATCAGGTGCGGCCGGTGCTGAAGACAGAGGCAGCCCTCACTGCCATACACGCGGTAGGCGATGGATTCCATGCTGTGGGCGCTGCTGGCACCCGGCTGGTTAATCCGCCGCTCCTCGCGCAGCAGGCAGAGCCGGTAGCTGCGCCATAGCTCCGCATTTTGCTGCTCCGTCTCGCCCACCCACACCTC
Organism: Paenibacillus paludis; assembly: GCF_042610515.1. Lineage (NCBI taxonomy): Bacteria > Bacillati > Bacillota > Bacilli > Caryophanales > Paenibacillaceae > Paenibacillus > Paenibacillus paludis. The sequence continues at coordinate 300,012 of NZ_JBGJZP010000004.1, read as the reverse complement.
ATCGCTTGCCGAGCCCTGCATGTAAAGGCTGAGTTCCTTGCGGTCCGTCTCCCGGGCGAGCCGGGATAACTGCTCCATGTTGTGCGTAAGCGCCTGCCGGGTCCGGATTTCCTGCCACACATGCTCAACCGAGGCTTGCAGATCCTCGCGGTTCACCGGCTTGAGCAAATAGCCCTTCGCCCCCAGTTCGATCGCCTTCTGGGCATAAGCAAAATCGCCGTATCCGCTAATGATCAGGTAATCAGCTGTGATGTGCTCTTCCCGTGCGTGCGCCATCAGCGTCAGTCCGTCCATATCGGGCATGCGGATATCGGTAATGACGAGCTGGATGCTGTTCTGGCGAAGCAGCTGCAGCGCCTCTATGCCATTCCCCGCGCAGTAAATGCTATCCGGCTGGAGCGGGAATTGGCGCACCATTGCCTGCAGGCCGTCGCGGATATGCTTCTGATCGTCCACAATCAGCATATTGATCAACTTTTACCATCCCCCCAGATTGACTTGTTCCCAAGGCAACCGTATCGTGACGCATGTATAGGCGCCCGGTATGCTATCAATTGAAAGGCCGCTGCCCTTGCCGTAGTGCAGCTGCAGCCGTTTGTGCACATTCTCTAATCCTAGGCCGTTTTGGCTGGCGACAATCGGGTTATCCGACTCATCCTCCAGCGCCTCTTGCAGATTGCTGAGCGTCTGAGAATTGATGCCGGTTCCGTTGTCGCGGATTTCAATCAGAAGCATGAGGTTGTTCTCCACGGTTACGTTAATTTCGATGACCACGCTGCCCCCCGGGGGCGCCGCATGATGTACGGCGTTTTCCACAATGGGCTGCATGCACATTTTCGGAATGGGGTAGCGCAGCACCTCAGGCGGAAGGTCCGCCCGCAGCTCGAAGCTGCTGCCTTCCATAAAGTTAATGAAGCGGATATAGCTCTGAATATTGGCTAGCTCATCCCCGAGACTGACGGTATCGCCCCGCCACTGCATGCTGTAACGCAGCAGCGAACCGAGTGACACCAACGCCCCGGCGATGGCCGGCTGCCGCTCCACTTCCGCATGCATCCGGATCGACTCCAGTGCGTTGTACAGGAAGTGGGAATTAATCTGCGAATGGAGCGAATGGAGCTGTGCGTTTTTGGCGATCAGCTGCTTATCGACGACCTGGGTCATCAGGCGCTGGATTTCATCAAGCATGTTGTTGTAGCTGACGGCGACATAGTCGATTTCATCGCCGGGTTCATTGTCGCCAAGACCTGTATGGATCTTGGCATCAAGCTGGCCTCTGCGCACCTTGCGCATGGAAGCCAGTACCATCTCCAGACGGCGGAAAATGCGCCGGGTCATATATGAAACTAACAGCAGCAGCATCAGCAGCACGCAGGATGTAATGGCCACGACGAGCAGGTACCAGCTTCGCGGCCCCTTCATCAGATCATGGCGGGAAGCGATATCAATGACATAGGCATCCAGCGGCGCGATGTAACGGTATAGCGCATAATAGGTCTGATCACCGGCCCGGACCTCGACGGGATTGTTATGCTGCAGTACGTCGAGCTGCCCGTGAACGCGGGTAAGGATCTCATCCAGCTGCCCGCCTGCGTCCAGGGCAAAAGCATGCGAGGTATTATAAACATGGCGTGAAGGAGCGGTCCCATCCATGACAACAGAGAAGAAATTACCGCCTGTCTCCTCCTCCAAAAGATTGCTGAAAAAGACGCTGTGCCGGGTCCGGATTTCCATGATGGTAGGCCGCTTGTACTGTTGTCCCTGAAGGCGCACCAATCTGTAGTAGGATAACGTATGCTCTCCGTCCTGAAGGGAGAACAAGCGGTAAGCAGCTCCGTTCTCTTCACGCAGCGACCTCCAATAGTCCTGCGGCCAGAAGCGGTCATAATGATAGATTTCCGGCCAGATCTCGTACAGATTCGGGTTGTCAACATAGAAGCTTAGCTCGCTAACCATGTCGTAGCTTTGAATAATATTATGCATTTGCTCGTATTGATTTTGCCTGAACTTGACGAGCCGCAGACCGTCGGCCCGCATATCGGAATGAATGAAGTCCACAAATGCTTTCTGCGTCAGAGCTGTTGAGGAAGCGTTCTCAAGCATATCCATGCGGCTGCGCAGCTGTTCCTCCAGGCGCGAGACGTGGCTGCTGCCAGTGGCCATGGCGTCCTTGTAGAGCTGGGTTTCCTGGGCCCGGATAAACAGGAAGGATACCACAATGGCAGGAATGGCAATCATCAGGCTGAAGGCCAGAAATAATTTTTGTGATATACGGGAATTGCGGTAAAGCTTCCTTATTTTCATCCATACAGCCTTCATTCCCATACCTCCCTACATTTGTAATATACCATGGATTACAAACCTTCAGGCAGGTAAACAGGAGAATGAGCGAACTTGCTGAAACCCCTGCGTAAGCAGGCAGCCGGCAGTGCTGTTAATCGGCCATTTTCGCTTTCCGCACATCCAGCTCGGTCTGGCGGAACTCCATTACCTGCTGGAAGCCGTAACTGTCACGGCGCTCAAGGAAGCTTGCGAAGATTTTGTCAAACGCAGCCTCATCCTTGGCTGTAATCAGCTCCGGCAGCACTTCCTCCCAGTTCTGTGAAATCCGTGACCAGGCTACTGCAACCTCGGAATCGCCCAGCGGGTCCAGCCCCTTGTAAATGCCGCTGTCAATATCGGCCTGAGCGTTGGCAAAGTCCTCCATCTGCTTGATCACAGGTGCTTTTTCCGGTCTCCACTGGTTAACGATAACCGGGTTACGCATCATCCAGTACGTATCGAGCACGCCATACTGCTTCTCCAGCGTCTCAATATCGCTCTCAATCAGGTTCAGCATATCAGCCTTGAGCTGAGGCTTGCCGTCCACCGTCTCCCACGTTTCGCCTTCTTTGCCGAGGAACAGATCGTGCTGCCCTTCTTCGCTGGAGAGATAGGTCAGGAAGCGGATGGCCCGTTCCGGATTTTTCGTCGACTTGCTGATCATTGTCACCATCCAGCCGTCCATATTGCCGGGGAACAGCTTGGCGCTGTCGCCGCTGCTGTTCTGCGGTCCATCCACAGCGATATAATACGAATCGGGATTGGTGCCGGCAGCCAGCATCGGATTTACGGCCGTCATGCCGGACCATTCGCGGATCATCATGAAATAGCGCGCGTTATTCGTTTTCTCCTCCACCTGCGTATCGGAATCCACCAGGAAGTCTACGTTGATCAGCCCGCGCTCGTAAGCGGTGCGGAATGTTTTCAGCCAGGCAATATATTCAGGATCGGTTACGCGGTCGTATACTTTTCCGTCCTTCTCGTGCGGTATGGCCAACAGATTATGCAGATATTCAGTCATGCCGTATGGCACATTGCCTTGGGCGAAGAAGGGGCTCATCGGCTGGCCCTTATATTTCGAATATTTATCCTTGAACAGTTGCAGCGCGTTCAGAAAACCCTCCGGGGTGCTGAGGTCCGGACTGCCCATTTCTTCATACAGATCCTTCCGGACAAGGAACGTCTGGTTGGCCGCCGTCATACCCGTTTCATGCATCAGGTTCGGGCTGTAGGAGTCGTTCGGAATGCCATAGGTGTTGCCGTTTTCCTGCCGGTACCATTTCAGGGTCCCGTCGCCCGCCACCTTGTAGAAGTAAGGATCGTACTGGTCTGCCAGTTCGTTTAAGGCATAGACATGGTCGCCTTCCCACAGTTTTTTGACAGCGGTTTCCCATGATCCCATGGAGATAAGGTCCGGCAGCTGGCCGGAGGTCATCATTAAGGTGATATGCTCGTTCGCTTCGCCGGAAGGGACTTCGAGCTTAACATTGACGCCTGTTTTCTCTGTAATGTACTTGGAGGTCAAGCTTTCGCCCCAGGAGTGGGCGTACCAGTTGGCACCGACGAACCAGGTTAAATCGATTGGACTCGTATCCAGTTTCCATGCGGGCTCATCGGGATTCAGCGTTGCTTCGTTCTGCGGCGCTTGTGTGGAGTCTGCCGGCTGCGCGGTCGGGGCACTTTCATTATTGCCGGAATTGCCGCTGCATGCGGCCAGAGCCAGCGACAGCATCAAGGTCAGCATGATAGTCAGACTTCTTTTAACGGGTTTACGCTTCATAAGAAGATCATCCTTTCGGTTTTTTGTAAGTTACTGATTAGTGAATCGGTTCACCCCTTAATAGCGCCGATCATCACCCCTTTGACCAGATAACGCTGAATGAAGGGATAGAACACCAGAATCGGCAGGGTAGCCACCATCATGGAGGCGAACTTTATGGAGTTGCCGGGCAGCCTTGCCCCGAACTGGGCCATCGCCTGCTGCTGCATGAAGGACATGGAGTTTTCGGCAATGATTTTGTACAAAATGGTCTGCAAAGGCAGAATCTCCTGCGAGCGGATATAGATAACACCCTGATAATAATCGTTCCAGTGATAGACTGCTGAGAACAGTGAGATGGTAGCGATTACAGCCATGCTGTTAGGCAGTACAATCCGGAACAGCACGCCGTAATCTGATGCCCCGTCTACCTTGGCCGATTCCTCGAGACTGTCTGGAATGGTGCGGAAAAAGCTCATGAAGATGACCATATTGAAAAAGCTGTACATGCCGGGAATGACGAATACCCAGAAGTTGTCGTACAGGCCCAGCTTCGTCATCAGGATAAACGTTGGAATGAGTCCGCCTGAAAAGAGCATGGTAATCAGGGCGATTTTCATATATAGCTTGCGGCCGATCAGCGTCGTCTTGCTCATGCCGTAAGCTATTATGGCGGTAAAAAAGACATGTGCAGCCGACCCGATTACAGTGCGCAGGGTCGTAATTACGAACCCGTTCATCATTGTCTTGTCGTTAAATACGACGCTGTAGCTGGCCAGCGAGAACTGCTCCGGGAACCAGTTGACGGTGCCCAGCAACGCCTGCTCCGGCGCGTTAAGCGAGTTAATAAGCACGAACCACATGGGGTACAGCGTCAGAAAGCATACCCCTAGCATCAGGAGGGCGTTGCAGACTTCAAATACTCCGATGCCCCTTAGTCCTGAGCGTCTTTTCACCGGTTGGCCCCCTTTCTAGAAAATGCCGTCGCCAGTTAATTTTTTGGATGTCTGATTCGCCATAAACAGCAGCCCCAGCGCCACGATGGAACGGGCAAATAAAACGGCTGTTGAGAAAGAATGGCGCCCCGACACAAGTCCCATGTTATAGATATAGAGATCGAGACTCTCGGCCATCTTCATGTTCATATTGTTTTTTAACATAAAGATCTGCTCAAAGTTACTGCCGAGAATACCGCTGACGGCGAGGATGAACAGAATAGCAATGGTCGGACGGATGCTCTGCACGGTAATGTGCCACATGCGCTGCCAGCGGCCCGCTCCGTCAAGCTCTGCGGCCTCGTACAGACCAGGGTCGATGCCGGATATAGCCGCGATGTAGATGATGGCGCTCCAGCCTGTTTCCTTCAGCGTATCGGTAAAAAAGGTAATCCACCAGAAATATTTCGGGTCGCTGTTAAAGAGAATTTCGCGGTTCTGCAGTCCGAGTGTCATCATCAGCTGGTTGACCACACCACCTTCGCCCAGCCAGTTGAGCGCGATGCCGCCGAAGATCGTCCAGGCGATAAAGTGCGGCAGGTACGAAATGGTCTGCACAGTGCGCTTGAAGCGCAGGCTGCGGATTTCGCCCAGCAGCAGAGCAAACAAAATCGGAATCGGAAACCCCAGCACAAGCTTGATGCTGCTCATCCCCAGCGTATTGCGGATCGAACGCCAGAACCGGTCGTCCGTCACAAAATCCTGAAAGTGCTTCAGTCCGACAAACGGCGACTCCAGCATAGGCTTCGCGATACTATAGTCCATAAAGCCGATAATGAGCCACAGCATCGGAAAATAACAAAAGATCAACATCCAGATGATTCCCGGAATGACCATGCTTTGCATCTGCCACTGTCTAAAAAACGCTTTCATTTGTTTCGTTTGAAATTGAAACATGTCTCGTGTCCCCCCCCTTCCTTTTCATCGTAAGAAAAAAGACCCGGGAAAAAAAGGGCATGATTTTTGACCCTATCCCATTTTTTTGGATTCATTCGGGCCGGGCACTGAAATGCATTATGCTGTGGTTAAATGGAAAGGAGAGTGTCATGGATGAGTAAGCTGATATGGGAGCAGGATTTTGTGAACGGCGGAGGTGATTTGAGTCTCTGGAACATCCGTATAGGCAACGATCTGCTTGATAATAACGATAATCCCGTCTATGCCGGTTGGGGGAACGGCGAGCAGCAGTTCTATACGGGTCACCCGAACAATCTCTATTTCGATGAGTACGGCTTAAACCTGCGCGCGTGTCTTGAAAAAGTTGAGAAGGATGGACGGAGCTTTGCGTATACATCGGCCCGTTTGGATACAAGGAATCACTTCTCTTTCTGCTACGGTAAGCTTGTCATACGCGCCAAGCTGCCGGTAGGGCAGGGTCTATGGCCTGCCATCTGGCTGCTGCCGCAGGATCTGGCATACGGGCCTTGGCCAGCCTCCGGAGAGCTCGACATTCTGGAGGCCAAGGGCCGCCTACCCCGGCAGATCGCCGGCACGCTGCACTACGGAAAGGACCTTGACAGCAAAGTGGTTGAGGAATTCACCCACGAGCTTGAAGACGGAACCATCAATGAGTTCCGCGATTATACGCTGGAATGGGATGCGGGTTCTATTCGCTGGCTGGTAGACGGGTATTGCTTCGCGCAGCGCCAGCTGGAGCCGGGCATCATGCCGTTCGACCAGCCCTTCTATCTGCTGCTTAACCTGGCCGTGGGCGGATGGTACGACAACGTGGAGGTGGACGAGGCAGTGCTGCCCGGGTTGATGACGGTGGCGGGGGTTTGGCTTTATGCGTAGGATGAAATTGACTATTTAGATTGAACTTGAGAATATACATTTAGGGAAAAGAAATCGAAACCTAACAGCGGTTGGAAGTCCAAACATTCTCTGTAGTCACGGCCAATCCCAAAATAGAAGAATTATAAGTTCAATCTATATAGCAATGAATCAATTATGCTCAGGTGTCTTTTTGATAAACCAACCCAGCACCAAAATAAGTATTGCAAGAATAAATTCAATCCAAAAAACCGTTTGTAGACCGGAAACCATGCTTTGTGTCTTCTCATGCATTGCAGTGGGATCGAGCGAATGGTGAAGATAACGAGTGGCTCCAGACGACATGATGCCGACGAACAATGCAATGCCAATTCCACCTGCAATCTGTTGAAGCGTATTGTATATGGCTGTGCCATGAGGGACCAGGTGACGTGGAAGTTGATTCAATCCTGCCGTCTGAGCCGGCATGACGACGAATGACATGCCTACGAATAAGAGGACATGATTGAACAGCACGGAACCTTGTGTTGTATCACTGTCGATGCCGGCAAACAGCCACAACGATATGGCGATCAGGAGCAGACCGGGCACAATTACGCGTCTCGGTCCGAATTTATCGAATAATTTCCCCGACACCGGCATCAGGATCCCGTTCAAAATGCTACCTGGCATAAGAAGTAAGCCTGTCGCGAATGCTGTCAACTTCATCACATCCTGCATATAGAACGGCAGCAATGTTGTTGTGGAGAATAGAACCATCATCAGAATAACAATCAATACCGCAACGAGAGAAAAAGTATGATGCCGGAATACTGAAAGATCGATCAACGGCTCTTTGATCTTGAGCTGTCGCCATACTAGCAAGAGCAAGAAAAGGCTGCCTATTGCAATCAATCCGTAACCTTTAGGCCCAAGAGAGACACTTGTTTGGCTGAAGCCGTAGGTGACGCAGCCGAAACCGGCGGTTGACATCACAATGGACACAAGATCGACCCTTGGCTTGGTCAGTTCTGTCACATTCTTTAAGTAGATGAATGCATAAATCATCGAAAACAGTGCGACAGGAATCACCATGTAGAACAGCCAGCGCCAGTGTAAGGTATCGATAATCAAACCAGACAAAGTCGGCCCGATGACAGGGGCAAGCATGATGACCAGCCCCATGAGACCCATGGCGGCACCCCGGCGTTCTGGAGGATAGAGGGCGAGAATCGTATTCATCATCAACGGGATCAATAATCCTGTACCGCAAGCCTGAATAACCCTGCCCGTCAGCAAGATTCCGAATCCCGGGGATACTGCACACAAGCAGGTACCGGCCAAAAATAATGCCATCGCAGACATAAACATCTGGCGAGTTGTGAACCATTGCTGCAGTAATGCGGTCACCGGCACGAGTACACCGATAACGAGCATATAACCTGTCGATAACCACTGTATGGTCGCGGCAGCAACATTGAATTCCCGCATCAATCCAGGAAGCGCATTAGCAAGCAAATTTTCGTTAAGAAAGGCAACAAATGCACCGATGAGTAGTGCGGTTAACATCGGCCCTCTCTTCATTCCACTTGCCTCTTGAATCCGGTTGTTCATTTTCTACCTCCCGAATAGTTATTTCGTAGTGCCTTGATACCAAACCGCCAGCCTGCCGTGCAGATTACCCCACACCATCACTTTCTAACAAGGAGTAAAAATTATCGCGGTCTTCGTTATCGAATTTGCCAAGCGTCCGCACCCTGATAAATTCATGTCCGCCATACATGTCTATTTCCTCGCCATACCTGTTATAGAGCGCGATCATATTGCCATCCCGATTCAACTCCATGTACCCGTAACAATCTGCTTCAGGTGCTTCGCCGTAAAAGAGCGTAAATTTGATTTTGATCACTTTGTGCATGCAGAGCCTCCTTTTCCCCATCAACCTGAAGTAAATTTTACGTGAAACCGGATGAATTGGAAAAAGCGATATCGCTCTCCATACTCGGAAATTCATTCATATTTCGAAAGTATAAGGGGGGATTCCCCGCTACGCCGCTAATTCACACATTATCTCTTGACGGGATGAGATTAGGGGAGTATTATAACGTGCCAGTTAACTCTGCAAGATAAATCAATAAAAAGACCGACTTTTCGAAGTGCCTACGGCACCGAATCGTCAGCCTGTCATGCAAATCATGAGAATAAAATTCCATAAGAATATCAAACGAAGGAGCATGCCGCGGCAGCTCCTTTTGCATTTTTCGCCGATAGACTCGTTAAGGTGATCCGTATCATAAGCAGGGCGTACCACAGACTATCGGCGAAGGCCATGCCGGTATTATCAGTCCTAATGGTCTCATTGTCTCAGAGCCGATACCAAGAGAACTGGAAGGAATCGCTTATGCCGAAATTGATTTGAATAATATTATTACAAGTAAATACTATATAGATCCGACAGGCCACTATTCCAAGCCGAGCGTATGCAGGGTTATTTTTAACCAAAGTCCGCAAGATGCCGTTACAGCAACGGGAAGCCAGAAGGGATTCTATATTTCCGGCGAGGAATTACAAGAGCAACTGGAACAGATATAAAGTACGTTTTTTACAGTAAATAAAAAATGTGGGGATAGTATCATTCCTATTATGGAATATAGCTTTACGCTGTTATATAGCCACTTGTTTGAACAACGGCACTTACTTTTACTTTAGCTGCGGATGCTAATGAGCTCCATGGGTTCTCTAAGTTTCGTTTATTCGCATTGGCCTTCACATGGGCAGATCCGGTTACGAGAACACGTCCGCCGACCATATAGTTACCTATATTATACAACATTAACGCGATGCTGCTTTAAACTAATTGCATATAAACAAGGCTGTCGAGACTTTCTCGACAGCCTGGGCACCCAAATGGGTGCCTTTTCTGGTATAACATTGATATCTGCAGGGGCTTCATAGTTGCAAAATTATTTATTTTCCGTACTTAAAACCCTATAGTAGTCTCTCAGTTGAGTAAGATCTTGAGAGAGTGAAGCACGATAGAGTTTATTAGAAGCAGTTGTGACATCAAAGGTATGTGAAATTACTGCGAATGCATCAGCAGATATCCACTGATATGTTATGGATTTAATAGGTTCAGTTATATAGCCTTTTTTGGTGATAAGATTTTCGACTTTTGCGTATGAGCCATCAAGAGTAAATTGTTTAGTACCAGCATCGAGTCGTTCAGATATGAGTTTATCGGCTGAAGGTGAATCAATAACAAACTCATTGTCTATATTAGGACCACCAGTGCATTTGCTGCGAATTAGTTCACCTGTACCTCCATCCACTTCAACTGAAAAACTATAGAAGGGTGTAATGTCTACCTGAGCCCACCACGTAGAACTAGATTGACCAGCTTGAGGTGAATAGGACATTTGAAGCGTTTGATTATCAAGTGTTACGTCAGAAAATTTAAATATCTCCTGGGCAGCTATTTCAGCAGCTTCTTGTAAAGATAAATCTTTAGGACTAGGTGCTTTACTTTGAGTGTAAGGGGCATAGATAGCCTTATAATTAGCCTTTACATAGCCAGCAGGAATTTGTCTATCCACTAAGTAGGAAAGTTTAGAGACATTGTAAGCAGTAGGAACCTTGTCTACAGTTTTTAGTTCACCAGCTACTGCGACTTGTGTGAGCAGCAGGAAAGAGACACCTATAAAGGTAATGATTTTAATACTTTTAAAACCGTTTTTTACGACATTTCTTGGATCTGATGATTTTCGAGACATTTTATTGTCCTCCTTGTTATTGTTTTTTAATACAAAATAAAAATAACAAGAAAATACATTGGTACTATTATAAAGTTGTTTCAGAGTTGTAAAAAAAAGAAATATCATTAATGTTGAAGTTTTAATGTGAGATAATAAGTGAAATATTTATACATTTCCAAATAGAATAGTACATCTATGTACAGATTTCAAGTGTAAAGGATATTAGTTGCTTAATATGATGGGGTGAAAGCATGGCAGATATTCTGGTAGTAGAAGATGAAGAGGCAATTAATGAATTAATAAGGAGAAACTTAAGTTTGGTAGGGCATACCTGCTATTTCGCTATGGATGGTGAGACAGCCGTAGAAATGATAAAGAATAAAAGTTTTGATTTAGTTGTACTGGACATTATGTTGCCTAAAATGGATGGGTTTGAGGTATTGGAACAAGTAAAGGGTATTCCTGCTATTCTTTTAACGGCTAAAAGAAGCGTAGAGGATCGGGTAAAGGGGCTTGTCATGGGAGCAGATGATTATCTGACAAAACCCTTTGAAATGTTAGAGCTTTTTGCAAGAGTAGAAGCTATATTAAGACGAACCAAGAAGGATGAAGATACATTTTGTATAGATAATGTTAGGGTTGAACTTCATAGTAGAAGGCTTTTTTTGAAGGATAAAGTAGTTGAATATACACCTAAGGAATTTGAGCTATTAGAGGTACTCATAAAAAATAGAAATATTGCTTTATCAAGAGAGAAGCTTTTAGAGCTGGTATGGGGATTTGAATACATGGGAGAGACAAGAACGGTAGATGTCCATATTCAGAAGCTGAGAAAAAAGTTGGGGTTGGAGAAAAGAATTGTAACAGTGTATAAACTAGGTTATCGGTTAGAGGTGTAGTATGAAAAATAAAACCTACATCTGGACTTTGGTATTATTTCTATTGTTTATTAATGTTGGGATTATGGTATTTAGTATTGTTAATACAAGACATAACCTTTCAGGCATTAAGAGGAGCTATCTAAGAGAGCATAATTTTATAGTAAATAGTATGACTAAAGACATAGTGGCTATGAAAAATAGAGGTTATGAAACAGATGCTGCTATTGCTCGTTCTTATGATATGTATAATAAGCAATATGAAGTTCAAAAAATTTATTTACAGATTTATAAAGATAAAGAGAGAAGATATTCAAGTTTACCTATAGAAGCGACATTAAGTGATAAAGAAATAAATATAGAAAAAGATATAACGGAGATAACTGTTGTAACACTAGATGGAAGGAAATACATACAAATATGCGGGTACTTACCAGAGCCGTATAGCCAATATGCATTAGTCTATTATGCAGACATAACAGATATAGTAAACGAGTGGGAAAAGATGAATAACTCCTTATTTACTGCAAGTATAATATTTTCAGGAGTTTTAAGTATATGCTTGTTTATTTTATTAGAATATCTTTTTAAACCACTAGAAAGAATTTCATGTATCTCAAATAAGATTGCCAATGGTGAGTACAAAGAAAAGTTAGAGATTAGGGGTGGCGAAGAAATCGCAGAGGTTGTACAAAGTTTTAATACGATGGCGGATAAAATTCAATATCAGATGGAAGAGCTTGAGAACCATGCGAGAGAAAAGCAGAGATTGATAGATGATTTGGCACATGAATTAAGAACTCCATTAACTGCAATCTATGGATATGCTGAATATATGCAGAAGACGCATTTAAGTGAGGAAGCTAAGTATGCTGCAACCAATTATATTTTATCAGAGAGTAAAAGGTTAAAAAATATTTCGGAAAGTTTATTGGAATTGGTAATAATACGAGAAGAAAAAGAAATAGAAATGGTATCAATTGATATAGAAAAGTTGTTTAAAAAAATTCATCAAACCGAAAATATTAAGCTCAAAGAAAAAGGAATAGAATTAGTATATTACAATGAGTTGAAAGAAATAAAAGGAAATGAAGATTTAATAGAAAGTATGGTTGTGAACTTAGTAGACAATGCAATAAAGGCATGTAGCACAAAAGGTAAAATTACGATGAGAGCTTATTTTGAAGAAGAGAAAAAAGTTATTAAAGTAGAAGATAACGGAAAGGGAATGACAGAGGAGCAGCTTCTTCAGGTGACAGAAGCATTTTATAGAGTAGATAAGGCAAGAAGCAGAAAAGAAGGGGGAAATGGATTGGGACTCGCATTATGTGCGCAGATTGCTAAGAAGCATCATGCAGAGTTATCTTTTTCTTCAAAGCCTAATGAAAAAACAATAGTGAAGGTAATTTTTCAAGAATGTTAACTTAAAAGATGCTAAGAACCTTACTTTAGGAAGAGGCTTTAAATCATAGCTGGATAGACATAAGGCCATTCAGCGAAGGATGGCCTTAAAAACTCACCTCCAGCAATTGACATCCCCTTTAGGTGTGACTACAGAAACGAGTTCCGTCAATCTTCTTCCGTAACCATAGATTTCACATTGGGTTTAGCATGTAAGTCAAAACATATTATTTTTACGACGATACACAAAAGAGACAATACTACAAAAAGTAAACCGCTCCAAACGACTTCTCCTACTCCTAATCGTGATATAAACCAACCTCCTATTGCCGTACCCATCGTGACGCCTAAGTTTGAAAAAGACACATATAAACTGTTGGCAAATTCCGGTGCTTCTGAAGCTTCCGATGTCAGCCAAATTTGACTTACAATAAGTCCACTCGTATGAACAGCTCCCCACACAATGATAATCCCACTTATGAGAATAAGGGGTGTTTCCACATAATAAAGAAGTAAATAACATATTCCTAAAGCGACAGGATAAAGCAGCACTGTTTTCGACATACGATGGCTTAATAGCTTTCCAGCATACCAATTTCCTGCCACACCGCTAATTCCGAAAATCATAAGCATCACGCTAATAAGTTTCCCGCTCATATCAGACCTCTGTCCTAAATATTCCGCAAAATAACTATATACAGAAAACATAGCAGCAAATATGAAGCAAGCAGCACAGCTATTTAACCATAAAGCGGGTTTTCGTAATATCGCAAGCTGTGTTCCAAAAGAGATTTTCTCCTTTGCCGACATGGCTGGAACCATTACTCCTATTCCAACACACGCAATGATATTCACTAGGGCAGAAAATAAAAATGAGGTACCAAGTGAAAATTGATTGGCAATATAGGAAGAAAGCGGGATCCCGAGCACCATGCCCATGCTTACCCCAAGAAATACCTTTGCACTCGCCTTCGCGGCTTCCTCCTTTACTGATAATTCAGTGGCTAGTACAAAGGCAATGGAGAAATAAACCGGATGAAAGAAAGCTGGAATCATTCGGAGAGCCATAAGCATATAAAAATTCGGAGCAAAAACTGACATCAAATTGGAAGCGGCAAAAATAATCAGAATGCCAGTCAATGCAGTTTTACGATTTAATCTTGACAGCAATAGCGTCATCCATGGGCCAAAAAGGGCAATAATAAGTGCAAACGAACTAACAAGCATTCCAGCTAGTCCTGCAGTAACGTTATATTTCTCCATGACCATTGGCAAAATTCCGACTACACCAAGTTCGGTATTTATAATTCCAAATATACCCAACGCAATAAAAAATAGTGGACTGATTCTTTTCACGATTTCTTTTCTCCTTGTAACACAATGTTTTTCCTTATTTCTATATATCTATTATTATGGATATATTATCTAAAAATGAGCAGGTAACCCTATATTCTGGTTACCTACATTTCATTCTTGATATAGTCGGCAAATTTACGAATGGTTTCTTCATTTCTCCGATAATAGGTCCACTGTCCAAATCGCCTTGATTCTAGAAGTTCAGCTTTCTTCATGACCATTAAATAGCTGGAAATCACGGATTGTGCCAATCCCGTTTTTTCCTGAATGCTACCTACACAAATCCCTCCTTTAAAGTCAGCATCCGTTGGCAAATACAATTGCGGTCCAAAATTTTCATCCGGATTTTTTAACCATTCCAAAATTTTCACACGGGTATCATTGGACAAAGCTTTAAAGATCATCATGGTTTCCATAGCCCCATTATATCTAATTATATAGATATGTCAATTTTCATATACAATAACTCCGGTAGCATAAAAATTTTGTTTCTAGAATAAGCGACAAGCAACGGAAAATCGACCATAAAACATCGTCTTCCTGGTTCGTATTACAGCCCCTGAGGATAGAACCCCTACTGAAGCCTAATTAGCTTGTGAACATGACCCTATAAGATCAGCTCCGCAAGACGATGGATTCCCTGCTCAATCGATGCTTCATCTACTTTTGCAAACCCCAACACCCATCCCTTCCTTTTGCTTTCCAAACAATAAGGTCCAAGAGGGTATACACGTATTCCCTGTTGAAGGGCTAACTTTGTCACGGTTTCTTCGTCGTATGATTCTTCAGCTTCAAGTAACATATGCAATCCCGTTTCTACTCCACTTAGTGTGAAGCGTTCCCCTAAACCGCTAGCCATAATAGCCTTTGTCATAGCTTCGTGTCTTCGTCGGTACACATTTCTGACTCTTCTCATATGGCGCATAAAATGTCCATTCTTGATGAAGTGGGTTAGTGTGAGCTGATCCATAATCGGAAGATGACGGTAAGTCAGCTCCTGTACCCTGGCTAGTTGAGCAATTGCCTCGGCAGATCCAACGATAGCCGAAATACGAATGCCTGGAGCAATCATTTTAGAAAAACTCATGAGGTACAAGGTATTATTAGATGCCTGACTAAAGAGTGTGGGAAGCGGGTCCCCACGATATCGAAATTCACTGTCATAATCGTCCTCAATGATCCAAAATTGTTCTTGCGCGGCCTTATGCAGCAGTTGTTGCCTGCGCGGCTCCGACATAACGACCCCGACTGCGCACTGGTGCGAAGGAGTCGCAAAGATCAGTTTGGATTGTGGATGAATACGGTCAACCACAAGACCATGCGCATCAACGGGGACGGGCACCACATTCATACGCCGATAGTTCATCGCCATCCAGGAAGCTGGAAAACCGGGATCTTCTACAGAGACAGTGTCCCCATCAGATAAAAGCGATTGTGCGATTAAGTCAATGCTATGCTGAGCTCCTGAGGTCAACAGAATCTGATTTGTTTGGATATGGATACCTCGTTCAAGTGATAAATAACGCTGGATTTGCTCACGTAATGGTGTGAGACCGTAGGGGTTGCCGTAAGCCCAGCTTGATAAGTCCATTGCAGCGGATGCGTGGAGAAACGATTGCCGCCAGTTCTTTTGAAAATGTCCATCCAAATAAGGTTCGTGGGGACTAAAATCAATATCCGCTTCTCCATGTTCTTTGCCTCTGAACCAGTCCTGTAATTGATCGACCGCCGAGTTCAACAAGGGAAGTGAGGGAGGCAGAGGGCCATTTGCTATGATTTCCTTCGTTGACTCAGTGATTTGATTCCATTTACTAACCCGCGTTCCTCCTCGCCGGGATGTAACCGTATAGCCTCGGCTTAGCAATTCCTCATAGACGATCTGTATAGTAGAGCGAGAGACGCCTATCTGGTGAGCGAGTTCGCGGGAAGGAATCAGCAATTCTCCTGGAGCCCAGATTCCACTTGTAATATTATGAATGGCTTGATCAAGCAATTGCTGCCAGATCGGTCTCTTATCATTACGAATTACTTTCATCATCGTGTATACCTCCAAATAGTAGCTCCAATCATAAAATATTAAGTAGTTATGGATTGCTCATAACCTTAATCTTTGGATCTTAAAAGGCACTCCATTCACTGATATACTACCGTAATAACGCTGGTATTTGCAATCTGAGTCGTTGCCGCACTCTAGAAGAGTATCGGAGTTCAAACTATTGGAGTGGGATGAATATCTCATGAGTGAAAGGAGAGATTTCGAAATGGATCCAGTTCGTTACAAGACCAGGGAATGCAAGGATCAGGAGAAAATTGAAAGCTTCCTGCAGCAAGCGAGAATTGGATATCTTGGGTTGGTTGATGGGAACCTCCCTTATGTTGTACCGCTAAATTATGTATGGTCTGAGGGGAAGCTCTATATTCACGGGGCTGGCGATGGAAGACGTAATCAGGTCATGAGCAAAAATCCAGAGGTGTGTTTTACGGTGTGTGAGGAATACGGGACCATTACGGACCCGGTACCTGCTAAAACGGATACGGCTTATATGAGCGTAATGATATTTGGACAAGCAGAGCCGATCAAAGATTTGGACGAAGCCACTCATGTACTTCAGGGATTGATCAATAAATACGTACCCGGCTATTATAACCGCCCCTTGTCCAAGCAGCATGTGGACAAGTATAGGTCGGCTGTATTCGGCGGACCGGTTCAAGTTTACCGGGTAATTCCGCACCATATGACAGCAAAAGAAAGTCCTATTGAAGCAGAAAAAATGTATAGAACGGACACGAATGTCGGACGAGAGATTTAATGACAAGATATGCTTTCATATTTCTTCAAAATTTAGCGCGAATGCCCTATGACTATGTGATATAGTTTTAGGGTATTTTTTCGGTATAAATTTTAATTATTTTGATTGAATTCAACAGGTTAAGCTGAACATTTTTGCAGTGAAATCCGATAAAGGTAAGGAATGGCACTTATTCAATGTGCTTGAAAAGGAGAATGTATATGCCTGCTAAGCTAATGAAAAATATCATCGTGATTTGTTTGGTTCTCGTATTCTTACCGGCTACATCCATTCGGGCTGCATCCGTCATTACAGACCCGGCTTTGGCGAAAGCCGTTCGCGCGGAATTAGAGCTGCCGGCTAAGAAAGAACTGAAGGCAGTTGATTTGAAGAAGCTGGAATCTTTGTATCCTAGCGAATCTAAGGCTAAAATCACCAGTTTACAAGGTCTTGAATATGCGGTTAACATCGAGAGCTTATTTCTGCCCGGCCAAAAGATAAAGAATATTAAACCGCTAAGCAAGTTGAAAAAGTTAACGTTCTTAGCAGTTGAGGAGAATCAGATTACTGACCTTTCACCGATTTCCGGGTTAAGTTCTCTAGAGAAGCTGGTTGTTGACGGTAACATGATAAAAAGTCTAGTGCCGTTAAAAAATCTAAATAAGCTGACCGATCTTCTTGCCAGCAACAATCAGGT
Source organism: Paenibacillus paludis (assembly GCF_042610515.1). Classification (NCBI taxonomy): domain Bacteria; kingdom Bacillati; phylum Bacillota; class Bacilli; order Caryophanales; family Paenibacillaceae; genus Paenibacillus; species Paenibacillus paludis. Next base: position 282,311 of record NZ_JBGJZP010000004.1, on the reverse strand, counting down.
GGAAGACCTAAGTCCCATTAAGAAATTGAAGTTAGAATGGCTCTTACTGAGCGGGAATAAAATTCAAGATTTGACGCCGTTAAAAAATCATCCAACATTGGAACATCTCTATCTAGACGATAACCTCATCCAGGATATTGAAGTGCTCGAAACGTTGCCCCAATTACAAGAAGTATCTTTGGCAAACAACCCGCTGAATGAGCAAGCGGAGCAGGTTATCCAAGAGCTGGAGAACAATGGTGTCATAGTAAATTTGGAAGATAACGGGGATACTCAGCCGGAGTAAGCAATACGTCGATCTGAACCGGATTTGCCTGAGTCCGCAATGCGGCTTTGCTTCCACGGAAGAGGGCAACTAATCGAGAATTTAACGTTGGATCAAAGAAAAGTTATTAAAGCAAAAAATAGTGAGGGGGTGTACCAAGCCATTTGAGGGCTATTGGGACACCCCCTAAGTATCTGCTTATCGTACCACAGCCCAAACGAATACCGTTTTAAACCTATTTATTTTCATTGGAGGGACCCCCAGATTGATGAAGGTTATCCGGTTTTTTTTCATTCTCACTTTTCTTTTCATTGTCGGATGCAATAACAGTAATTCGTCAGATGATGAGATCCTTTCCTTTGTTCTTAAATACAGCGATTTAAACGAAACTACAGTAAAACTAAAGGATTGGCCTGATACAAATGAAGACGAAGAACAATTGAGCGATCCTATTTATTTTGTTGTAGTCGAAAAAAGACCAGATAGTAAAAGTAATGAGGTAGATCAAAGGGATTATTACAGTATTTACTTTGGGGAGAATTATGGGGATCATATTGCTAGGTCCTTACGGATATTTGTAAAATATGATCTGAGTGAGATTGTCTTATCCGAAGCTGGATATTTTGATGAACAGACGGAAGTTATCTACCCGTAGGTAGTAAAGAGTCACTTCCGAACACATTTTCGCGAGGAAAGAGGGTGCTCCCGTTGGCAAAATGGGATAATATGCTATCCATGCTTTGGATGCTACGCTCCGGTAGGAAACTCACCGCCGCACAGATCGCGGACAGTTTGGAGATCAGCATCCGCACCGTGTACCGGTATATCGACGCATTATGCGCCAGCGGTGTGCCAGTCGTTGCGGAATCGGGCCACGACGGCGGCATTCACATTCTGGAAAGCTTCAGGGAGACGCCATTATTCTTCAATTCCGTAGAGCTGAAGGCGCTTGTGGACGCGTTCAAATTTGCGCAAGGTGCTGGCTATCCGTATACCGAAGAGCTGGAAAGCGCATTGGAGAAAGTGAAGAATGGGCTGCACGAAGAGCAGCGCGACGATCTGTCCCGCCAGACGAGTGGCTTGGATGTGATTTCTCCGGTGCGTCCGCCTTCCGGTGTTCTGTTGTTGCGGGACCTGGAGCAGGCGGCGAAGGATGGGCGAACGGTCTGCATCGCCTATCGTAAGGAGAACGCAGGACAGGCCGACGAACGTAACGTCGATCCATACGGGTTGGCTTACGACCGGAACGAATGGTATGTTGTCGCGTTTTGCCATCGGTCGCTGGCAATGCGGACGTTCCGCGTAGATCGTATCGCGCGGCTGGAGCCAACCGAAGCGCGGTTCGAAAAGCCGGAGCATTTCTCCGCGTCTGCCTATTTCCACGACCAGTCTAAGCGGAAACGGGAGGCGGACGGACCGCTGACGGTCATCCGTATCGAGGGGGAGCCCGACACGTTGAACGCGGTTTGCCGCCACTGGTATCTACGCCACTATTTGACGGAAAGGACCGATCGTGCGGCGCGGTTTCTGCTCGACGTTCCGACGATGAACAAGTACCTTCCGATGTATTTGCTGACGTTTGGTCCGGCCATTTGTATACGGGAGCCGCTGGAGCTGAAGCGTCAGATTCAGGAAATGGCTTACGGAATCGCAAAACATTACGAAGACGATCCCGATTGAACTCCGCTGACAACGGTTGTCAGCGAACCCGGCATACGATAGAGATAAGGCTGCGGCAGTGGCGGCCAAACGACGATGAATAAAGGAAAGGTGGATTCATACATGCTTCAACATCCGCAGCAATTATACGAATATCCTGTTTGGGCACATGTATTTGTACGAAAAGCTCTATATGTCCGTACTGGCGGAAGCTCCGAACGAGGAGATTTTCCCGAAAATCCCGGGCTGGGCGGAAGAAGCACAGGGCAAAACCGTGGACGAGATGCGGCGGCTGTTCGCTGGCGTCCCCGAACAGTTTCGCGATTTGCTGCGGCGTACGCCAGACCCGGACAAGGCGATGACGATCGAGCATCCGAAGTACGGTCGTCTCGATACGCATTTCTCCGGCATCCTGCAGCATGTGGTCAACCATGGGACATATCACCGGGGCAATGTGACCGCGATGCTGAGGCAGCAAGGGTACGCCGGGGTCCCGACCGATTATTTGTTCTATTTGATAGAACGGCAGGAAGGTTAACGGTAAGCTGGGCAGCACGTATGGCGGGGCCATTATGAAATAAAACAGAATTTTGAGAGTGGAGGCGGGGCTGCGGCATGGACATCAATGATCTTATGGTTTCTTGGAATCACGCGAATTGCAAAGTCATAGATATTCGCCGCACCACGATTAGCGCTGGCGAATCCATTCGTTCCTATTCTGTACCCTCAAACCTGTTTCTCATGTCGGTTCGCGGCAAGGCTACAGCTTATCTGGGAGAGCAATTTCATCGCCTGCAGCGGTTCACAGTGCTTCATGCAGGTAAAGGTGATGTACTCAACATAGTCGCGGGCAGCGAAGGCATGGATTATTATAGCGTTTATTATAAAGTGAGTATGAACCCTCCGGTACCCGCAGAGCTTGCCGCATTATTGGATCCGGCTCGTTCCTTTGATCATTCGTACAGTATAACGCCGGGCAGCCCGGTAGCGCTGCATCGGATATTGAGTGAAATGTTCAAGGAGTGGGAGAAACAGAAACCACTTGTGCATCTGCGCGTTCGGACCTTACTCTATCAGTTTGTGCATGATCTGCTTCATCAAATACAGGTGCACGGTGTAAGCCCGGCGAAACGTGATTTGGCAGCTCAGGTCGCCGCTATTATCCATGAACATTATGCGGAGTCTATTACGCTGGAATCACTGGCGGAAAGCGTGAATTACAGCATTCCCCATTTATCCTCTTATTTTAAAATCCGTACAGGGCTTAGCCCAATTGACTACTTAATCAAGGTGCGCATGGATAAGGCAGCGGCACTGCTGCTTGAAACAGATGCTACACTGAAGGAAATTGCTGAGGGCATCGGCTATCAAGACCCAAGCTATTTGGGCAGGCTGTTCAAAAAATACAAGGGTGTTTCTCCAATTCGTTATAGAGAAGTGCATGCCGGCAAGAAGATACTAGAAGATTGTCCTGCCATAACCATGGAATCCTCCATTGTCCCTCCTGAACCATTTAACTATACTAATATCATTGATAACGATTATCAGTATCATGGTATCAGAGAGGGAGATTCATTCATGTTTAAACATTCAAGGCCTACGCTGGCATCAGTATTGCTGCTAAGCTTCATTCTGATGCTGAGCGCATGCGGCACGAATGATGCTGTGGAGCAGCCGCAGACCAAAATCGTTACAACGGTTAACGGTGATGTAGAGGTACCGCTTCATCCGAAACGAATCGTTGCGGGGGAGTATCTTGGTAGTCTTATTGCGCTTGGCATTACACCCATCGGAACATCCGATCATCATATTAAAAATCCTTACTTCCAGGAATATTTGAAAGATGTTGATAATATAGGGGACGGTAATGGCAATGTAGAGAAAATCTTATCGCTTGAACCGGACTTGATTATTATGGATGACTTCTATCCTGAGCTGAATGAGCAGATGTCAAAAATAGCGCCTATTGTCGTCATTCCGTACGCTTCCTTAAAAACGGTACATGAGGAGGTCGCATATTTCGGCGAGCTGCTTGGCCAAGAAGAAAAGGCGAAGGCCTGGCTTGCCGATTATGACACACGTACCGCCAGTGCCAAAGAAGACGTATTGAAGGTTATACCTGCAGACAGCACATTTTCAGTTATTGAAATGAGTGAAAAAAGCTTGATGGCTGTCGGAACCGGCTTCGGTAAAGGCGGACAGCCGGTATACAATGGATTCGGCTTTAAGCCTCCAGCGGCTGTCACAGCCGAAATGGCCGATCCCGGCTGGGCTTCATTCTCTGCGGAAGTATTGCCAAAGTATGCGGGAGATTATATTATACTGACCTCCGATTCGGAAACGCTGGATGAACTCAAAGCAGACCCGATCTGGGGGGCGCTTCCAGCAGTCAAAAATGATCATGTGTTTTTATGGACAAGTGATCGCTCTGGCTACTGGGACCCGATAGCTATTCTGAGCCAGACCGAAGAATTGGCAGCCTGGCTGACAAGCCTCTAAATTCCTTTACACAGCCAATGTCTGCCGCTCCACACTCCTGTTCCAAACATTAGGGCATCCAATCGGGTGCCCTATAATTTTGCCTTGCAAATGCTTCGGTGAACCTTATCATAAGTAGGGGCAAGTAATCTCATTTTAGAGAAGGAACACTCTTGAAGTTGTCGCAGCGTCAAGTGCTATTATAACTTTGAGAGCTCGGAAAGGAGACCAGGATGAACAGATCTGTTGCAATCAATAAATTGTCGGAGCAGATGGGACTGACGAGTCGCACTTTGCGCCACTGGGAATCAGAGGGACTATTTAAAAGTTCAAGGGATACCTCCTCTGGCTGGAGAATTTATGATGAAAATGCACTCTTATGTATACGAATTACTGCAGTACTTCGCAAAATGGATATTCCGATAAAGGATATAAAATCTGTTATCGCAAACAAGTCCCCTTCACAGCTTAGCACGGTTATTGCAAATAAAATCTCCACTCTAAAGTTGCAGAGAGCAGAAGTACTCCTTTTTGAACAGCAATTAGGCCGGGTCTTGAAACTCCTTCAAAAGCAAAACGCAGACTGTTTGTCTAGTCTGGATGAGATCCTTACTGAGACGGAGGATTTATTAATGAGCAATTTGAAAGAAGCCAACATAATCAAAATTATTACCCTTCCTCCTATGAGGGTGGCCTACAATATTGCTATAGGTGTTTCCCCAGAAGATGAGGCAATGGCACCGGTGCTGGATTGGATTAAGTCGGCAAACCTACTGGGCACAGCACGTTTATTTGGTGGTAATGTGAAGCCAATGCCAAGTCATCTGGGTACCCCATATGGTTATGGTATGTGTGCTACAATCCCAGATGGTACGGATGTTCCAAAACATTTAAAAGAAATGATGTTACCCGGGGGCCTATACGCCATGCTTGAAAGCAGTGATGATATAGGTGATTCATGGAAAACGTTAATGCGTCACTTGTCCAAGCATAATAAGTACAAATCTGACCGTTCAAGACTATGCTTGGAAGAACACATTCGTAATGACAATCCAGATGGTTGTGGAAGCAAATATTATCTGAATTTATTCGAACCCGTAAAAGTGAAATAATCTAGGGACACCACAAGAGCAACTCGTTACTCCTGCCCATAACCATCCCTGACTCCCGTAGAAACAGGAATGCTCATAGTCACCTTCCCTCCGCCGGAGGACATATTTGCTATAGTTAAGCTCCCTCCATGCTGCTGGGCGGCGGACTCGGCAATGTACAGCCCCATCCCGTGATGATTGCCGGAGCTTCGGCTCTGGTCCCCTCTGTAGAACTGGGTGGCGGCTTCTTTCAGATCGGTTGGCGAGAAGCCGTTCCCCGTATCCGTAACCGTGAAATGAACAGCAGCGTCATCCCCCCGGACCAGCAAAGCAACGCTCCCCTGCGGAGGCGTATGCTCGACCGCATTGGCGATGACATTGATGATGCCCCGCTGAAACAGCTCCTTATCTATAAAAAGAAATGCTGGAAGAGTATCCTTATGGACAAGCGTATGCAGGTCCTTGCCGGAGGACAGAGCCTTCATCTGCAGCTCTAATTCTCCAAGAATCTCCGCTGTACTTACCAGCGATTTCTGACGAACAAAGCTGGCCTGCATGCTGGACAGATCAATAACCTCTTGTACGAAGGCTTCAATATCCTCGGCGCTGCGAAGAATGTATCCGTTATATTCCAGCTGGGCAGCATTCTGTGTCGTCTCCTGCAGCAGCTCCGCATTTCCCCGAATGACGGTAAGCGGGGTTTTGATATCGTGGGCCAGCGCGGAAATCTGCTCTCTGCGGGAACGCTCCAGCTCCCACTGCCGCTTAAGTGAAGTGTGCAGGGCTTCTTTCATCCGGTCCAGTGAGACCAGCACATCGTCGATTTCGCGGATACCGCTGGGCTTGACGGTAAACTCAAGATTCTCGCGCTGGATGTTCTCTGTCGCTTCCTGTAATCCTGCCATTTTCTCCGTGAGTTTTCTGCCGAACCGGGCAGCAAGCAAGGCCGCTTGGAGCAAAATTCCCAAGATGAAGAGCAGCACTCCCAGCAGCTGAGGATTCGGCAGATAGCTGCGCAGCAAGGAGGATGCATACTGCGGTGTTAAGCTATACCGGAATATCCAGATCTCCTGTCCGTGCTGGGCGGTTGTATAGAAATGAGAGTCCTGAGTATTGCCTTGCTGTATAATCTCCCAGGCATGTGCTGCTTCACTCCGGCTCAGATTACCGGCGAGAAGTTCTCCTTCCTGGGTGAAAACCGTATAATCTACCATTCCCGGAACGCTATCGGGCGTTACTGTTCTGCTTGAGGCAAGACGCTCCTTGAACGCAGTAATCTCCTTCTCGGCATAGTTAGCAGGCAGTATAATATTGGAGGAAAACGCCAGTGTGAACAAGCCAAGTACAAGCACCAGCAGCAGAATCGTCCCTGTGCTTAAGAACAAGAGGTATTGCAGGAAAAAGGTGCGAAGGCGCACTGTTTTGATTCGTTTCACAGATTCCACTTATATCCAATCCCCCAGATAGTCTCAATCGCGTCGATCCCGTATTTGCTCAGCTTGGCGCGGATGTTCTTGATATGCTCCGTAATGGCGCTGCGGTCGCTTTCTCCGTCAAATCCGAAGACCGCTTCATAAATATGTTCTTTGGAGAAGACCTGTCCGCGGCTGCGGGCCAGAAATTCGCAAATTTCATATTCGCTTTTGGTCAGAGGCACTTTGTCCTCTTGGACCAACAGTTCTTTACCGGAGAGGTTGAAGTGTACATTCTCCAGATATAGAACATTCCGCCGCTCCCTGCTTTCCCTCCTGAGATGGGCGCCAATCCGTGCCCGCAGCGCACCTATGCCAAAGGGCTTCACAATATAATCATCTGCCCCCAGTCCGAGGCCGTACATCAGATCGCTTTCCAGTGTTTTGGCTGTTAAAAAAAGGATCGGGCAATCCACCGCCGCGCGTATTTCCCGGCAAAGTGTAAAGCCGTCCACACCCGGCATCATCACATCCAGCAAAATAAGATCATACGCGCCAAGGTCATTCCGGCACACCTGTGTAGAATCAGAGATCGTTGTCACCAGATGATTGTCAGTAATAAGCGCGTTGCGGATCAGCGACAGGATGGCGGGTTCATCGTCTACCACGAGTATTTTTGCCATATTCGTTCCCTCGATTGTAAGTTGTATGTCTAATTATCGGTTGATCGTCCTTCCCACCGCTGGAACCATGCAGCGCACAGAAGAGCAGCCAGTATTGTTCCCAGCAGCCAGACCGTAATTCCGGTGCTCAGCCCCGATACAGCGGGGGATACTGTCGTACCGGAAGCGTGGATTGTCCACAGGGAGATGAAGCGGACGCCCCATGCGAAGGGAATATACGGCCAGATGGCATCACCTAGCCCGGTAAGCATTAAGGCAGCGACCAGACTCCCCACAATCCCTACCCCGATGGAAGCGCCTCTTCCGAAGCGCAGGCTGGCTGTCAGATGAAGAAGGTAGAGAAACATATTGCTGCCAAACAGAATAACTGCCCCGGTGATGTAAAAGGGCATTCCCAATCTGTCCTGCTGCAAAATCACGCCGAACCCCAGGCCAAAAAGGCTGTAAGCAAACAGGACGGCTCCATAGCCAAACAACAGCAGGAGAAGCAGCTTGCTTATATAGGTTGTAATTTTGTTTGCGGGTATAGCAAGCATGCTTTGAAACTGTCCTGCAGCCGCTTCCTGTTCCACCGACATGGAGCAGACCAGCCCGATCAGGGTAGGAAATGCGCATCCTAGAGACTGCATAAACGCCAGTGCTTTGTCGGTTGCACTCCACGGGGAGTACGAATAGTACGCTAAGAATATGCCAGCTCCGATAAGAGGAGCCAGCAGATGAATTAGCAGAAACGGCGTATGCCGGCTTTTGAGCAGATCCGCTCTCAGCAATCCCAGTAGTGAAGCCATGTTACTTCGCCTCCTGCTTACGGAACCATAGCGCAGTAAGGAGGGAAAGTAATCCGAACCAGGCCAGGGAGATCAGGGCACCCGGAAGAATCATTTCCGTGCTTCTCAGCGGACTGTCCACCGGTACGGGGAGACCGTTCGGCAGGATCGACAGAACCGGGCACATGAGCCTGAAAGTAATAGTATAAGGCACAAAATCCCACAGTCCTCCGGTATCGAAGGCAACGACACCCATGACATTACCGAACATATTAAGCAGAACAGCGGCGAAAAATCCGAGTCGTGCAGCCAGGAACAGACACAGTGGAATCTGCCACAGAAATGTGACGAAGATCAGGAAGCTGCCAGCCAAACTGTTCAGCAGCGGAATGGATTGGCCGAACAACATTCCGCCCGACGTAATGCCAACCAGGAACAGGAGGATAGCGACTAATAGCCATTCCGCACAGGCAATTATTTTCCCGGCCCAGAGTGTCTTCAGATCAACAGGCAGAGCCAGTAGACCACGGTATTTCATCTTAGCGTCTTTATGTAGAGTCAGTGAACAGGTTAGGGTCAGCGCTCCGGGCAAGAGCATCGTGTACCACCAGTTGTAAGCCCCGCTTTGAAATAAGCGTCCGCCCATTAAAATGGCGCAAAGGAGCATCGTGAACACAGGTGCTAGCCAGACAAGCTTAGGGATAAAAGTGCCCCGCCATTTTAAACGTTCAGCCCTAATATGACAAAGCATGTTATTCACCAGCCCTTCGGTTGGCTGCGGCGACCTGCATGAACAAGGCTTCGAGCTCTTGCCCGTGGGGAACGGCTCCCTGATATCCCAGAACTCCCCCGGCGATAATTCCGATCTGATCCACTACCTGTTCGACCTCGGAGAGAATATGACTCGACAGAATGACGGTGATTCCTTGCCCGGGAAAAGAACGGATCAGCTCCCGCAGCTCCTGAATCCCGATAGGGTCCAGCCCGTTGGTCGGTTCGTCCAGAATCAGCAGCTTCGGCTGGTTCAAGAGTGCAATCGCGATTCCCAGCCGCTGCTTCATGCCCATGGAGAACTGTCCGGCACGTTTCTTTCCGGTATCGGTTAAATCCACAACGGCGAGGGTCTCCTCGATTCGGGACTGCGGCAGTCCGAGGGCAAGCGTACGCACCTTAAGATTCTCTCTGGCAGTCAGATTCTCATAGAGCGGTGGCGCCTCAATTAATACGCCAATTTCACTTAAATCCTTCCGTGTCCATTCATGCCCATGAATACGAATACTCCCGGAATCGGGGCGCAGCATGCCTGCGATCATTTTGAGCGTTGTCGATTTACCTGCGCCATTCGGCCCCAAGAGCCCATAGATCGAGTTACGGGGTACTGCTAACGTTACTTTGTTGACGGCTGGTTGATGTTTGAAGCTCTTGCAAAGATTCTGGGTTTCTAAAATAATGTCCCGCATATTATATCATCCTTTCCACTTCCACAGTGTAAGGGGAGATTCTAAGGATTCTGTAAGGATAATGGGGGATACACCCGATGAATTAAGAGGTAATCTATACATAGGGCAGGATTGACATGGAGAGGTGAATACCGTAATGGATAAGGAAATCTTAAAGCTCGTAGGAACCCGTATTCGTGCTCTTCGGAAAGAGCGGGGCTTGTCTCAGGAAGCCCTTGGTGAGAAAGGCGGATTTCATTTTTCATACATAGGGCAGATTGAACGTGGGGAGAAAAACGTATCTTTGCTGAATTTAAATAAGATTGCGGAATCCCTTGAAGTGAATTTAATACAGTTGTTTGCATATCTGGATGAAGATTTCATCGTTACATCAGCAGAGAGCGATATTCAAGACATTGTGGCTTTACTTCGTGATGCCAATGATGAGAAGATACGGCTGGCTAAAAATGTACTAAAAGAATTATTATGAAACAAAAGTATGGCCGCGGCCTAACCAGCTGTTAAATTACGAATGAGGAAAGGGTGACGATATGGTTTTATCTTCAAAAGCCGAAAAGACTCCGACCTCTGTAGGCGGAGAGGAATCGGCGGTTTTCAACTATTCAGCGAACATACGTGCTATACTGTAAGAAAATACTACAAATGGGGGTGTCGCACATGATCGTTCATCAAGCCTATAAATACCGCATCTACCCGAATACCGAGCAACAGCAACTCATTCGTCGAATGTTTGGCTGCTGCCGCTTTGTGTTCAATCATTTCCTGGAAGAGTGGAATCAAACCTATGCCGAGACAGGCAAAGGTTTGTCATATCAGACCTGTGCGACACAGCTCCCCGTCCTAAAAACACAATATGACTGGCTCAAAGAAGTCGATAGTATTGCTTTACAGTCCGCCGTTCGGCATATGGCAGATAGCTTTGACCGCTTTTTCAAAAAGCAAAATCAAGCGCCTCGCTTCAAAAGCCGGAAGCATCCAGTACAAAGCTACACCACGAAATTCACGAACGGAAATATCGCCATTGAAGGCAGCCGATTGAAGCTTCCCACGCTCGGCTGGATACGTTTCGCCAACTCTCGGAAGCGGGAGGGTCGTATACTGTCCGCTACGGTACGGCAAAACGCCAGCGATAAGTATTTTGTCTCCCTGGTTTGCGAGGTCGAAAAGACCCCACTCCCACAAGCAGATGCACATATCGGCATTGACTTGGGGCTTAAGGAATATGCTGTGTGCTCAAGCGGCGAGCATTTTGCCAACCCCAGGTTTTACCGTCAATACGAGAAAAAGCTTGCGCTGTGGCAGCGGCGTTTGGCAAGACGCACACCAGGGGGCTCCAACTGGAAGAAAGCCAAGCAACACATTGCTCGTATTCACGAACACATTGCAAATTCCCGGAACGATTTTCTCCACAAGATGACAACGAAGCTGATCCGTGAGTGCCAAACGATCAGCATCGAACATCTGCGTGTGGCGAATATGATTCAAAATCCCAAACTCTCCAAGTCCATCGCTGATGCGTCCTGGGGCGAATGGGTGCGACAACTGACGTATAAAGCATCCTGGTATGGACGAACCNGTGCCAAACGATCAGCATCGAACATCTGAATGTGGCGAATATGATTCAAAATCCCAAACTCTCCAAGTCCATCGCTGATGCGTCCTGGGGCGAATGGGTGCGACAACTGACGTATAAAACATCTTGGTATGGACGAACTCCGGGTTGCCGACACCTTCGAACCGACCAGTCAGCAGTGCCACGTATGCGGCACGATCCATCCCGAAGTGAAGAACCTCTCGATTCGAGAATGGACATGTGTAGCTTGCGGAACACACCATGATCGGGATGAAAATGCGGCTCATAATATCAAACAGGTAGCGGTATAGCTATTACCTATAAAAATAAAACGTAGAACTGCGAGAACGCAGGGATCGCTTGCCCATAAGAGGAGGTTGCTCCTCTGTTCGCAAGAATCCACCCCTTCAAGTCAGCTAAGTGGTGGAGATTCAAATGATAAGTCTATTCATCTCTGAGAATACGGCGTCCCAGCAGCAGCGCCAGGGCGATCATCAGCACCCCGACAACCAGCTGCATGCCATAGACCTGCGTCCAGCGGGGCCATTCAGCGATCCATTCGTAAATTCTGCCCCCGATCAGCGGCCCGAAAAAAGCAGCCAGACCTGTAAGCGCCGCATACATTGCCATATACATTGGCCGTTCCTTTTTCGGCGTATCCCCGATAATGAAGTTAAAGGCCAGCTGGTTGAAGCCGCCTACCCCCATGCCGAATACGATATGGGCCGCAAACAGAACCGGCAGCATCGGGAGAACGGAGAGCATTCCCCACAGCAGCGAGGATGTCGCGATAATCGGCAGCGTCCAGAGCAGCAGGCGCTTATTGCTGTATTTTGCATTCAAATTGCCCCACACGTAGAAGCTGGCCATCATAAAGAGGGTCTGCGACACATTCAGCAGCGACAAGGTCTCATAATTGATATGGAGAAGCTGCAGCATCACATAGGAATAAAGCGGAACCGTAAGGTTCTGCAGCAGCAGCCAGGCGGAAAGAAATAAGGTTGATTTCATAAACAGCGTATCATGTAGCGGTTTCCTGAACATCGGCAGAAAGTCTTTCTCCTCTGATTTCTCAAAAGGCACATCCGGATAGAAGAAGAAGACGATGATGTTCGAAATAGAGAATATCCATACCACGATATATAAAATAAGGAAGCCATGCCCGCCGGGATAACGGTCAAGTACAATCCCGCCGCCATACATCACAAGGCTCCCCAAAGCGTTCAGGAAGGTGTTGCGGATGCCAAAATACCGGCCTCTCACACGGGCAGGGACGAGATCGCTGATGACTGAGCTCCACAGCACACCACCCGCCGTGTTAGCAATGAAAGCGATTGTATATAACACTATAAATGCAATAACCCAATGCTCTTTAGGAAAGATGAACGGTACAAGTCCGGTTGAACCCCACAGCAATCTGTGCAAGCCGATAAAAGTTACCATAGCCCACTTGCGGCTTGGCAGCTTCTGGATCAGAAAGGCTACACCTATTTGCGCAACATTGACCAGGGTAGTAAGCGCCAGCACAAAACCAATCTGGCTGGAGGTGGCTCCTAAATATAATAGAAAGCCGGTCAGAAACTGACCTTGCAGCAGCACCTGGAAGATAGTAGACGGTATCCCCTCGAATGTAGCGATCTGCAGATTCTTGCGTTGTACCGAGGCTTTGCGGATACGCTTTGGACGAATGCCGGGCAGCCTGTTTCTCATGATGTTCATGGGGGTATTAACACTCCTTAGATGCGGCGTTTGCTTCATTCTACTCCGCATCATCGTCCTGTCAATACACCAAAATCACAAATTAAATTGGAGCAGAAATCCACCGCAGCGCGGAGCCTTACAAAGGCAAATAAAGGGAGAATTGACTGCCCTGATCCTCCTGGCTCTGTAAAGTGATGAATCCGCCAAGCAGCCTGGCCAAATCATTGCTGATGGACAGTCCCAGCCCTGTTCCGCCATATTTCCTTCCAATAGTCTGATCCGCCTGTTGAAAGGCTTCGAAGATGATATCATGCTTCTCTGCGGCTATTCCGATGCCGCTGTCTTCCACGTCAAAAACAATCCAGCGCCGCTCGAGCGCCCCCTCCTTACGCTCCAGTGTGCGGATGTTTAAGGAGACATGCCCTGACACTGTGAACTTAATGGCATTGGAGAGCAGGTTACGGAGAATCTGCTGCACCCGCTGGGGGTCTGAATGAATGACCAGCGGCACGTCATCATGCAGTGCGATGTTGAACTCCAGCCCCTTTTGTCTGGCTGATACACTGAACTGCACAGCGAGCAGTTCAGGGATTTCACTGACATTCAAATCTTCCTTAAGAATATCAAGCTTGCCTGCTTCTACCTTTGACATGTCCAGAATATCATTGATCAGCGTCAGCAAATCCTCCCCCGAACGGTGAATGATCCCGGCATATTCGGCCATTTCCTCCGGAGTCAGCGATACCTCATTTTCTTCTATTAATTGTGAAAGATTAATGATACTGTTCAGCGGTGTTCTAAGCTCATGCGACATATTAGCCAGAAACTCCGATTTGTACTGGGAGGCCATCATCAGCTGCTCAGCTCTCTTCTCCAATACGATCTTATTCTTATGCAGCTCCTCCGTCTGGGCAGAGAGCAGCTCATTCGCTCTGACAACCTGTCCGTTACGCATCAGCTCTAATTGGAAGTCACGGATAATTAGCGCGAACAGTATGCTTAGACCCAGCCCGGCGGGCAACGTAACCGGCATAATATCCGTTATGTATTCCCGGGCAGGTATAACTCCAAAAATGGTGATATTGATTACGTTCATTAGGTTAACTACGATAATAGTGACTAACCCTTTGTTCATCATGGAAGTAGTGGTACGCCGTATCCAGAAGCTCAGGCCCGCGCAGACGAAACCCAGGATAGATAAATTCAGCACTCCTACCACTGCTGCTTCATTAATGCCGAAGGTTAACCTCGTGAGCCCGGTTCCTACACCAATAATAATAAGGATGAAGGGATGCGGGTAAGCCAGAGTAGAAATAATGAGCGGCACAAACCGCAAATCAAAGATAACGTGCTCTTCCAGTCTGTACCCGAAGAAAGAGCTGATCCAGCCGGCAAAGATAGCCAGCAGCACCCAACTAACCTTTTTAACCCGTTCCGGAGCATATGTAATTGTGTGTTTATATATTAAATTCGCCAGATAAGCCAATGTTATGAGAAGGGCTGTGTTCATAAAAAATATTTTCAAATACTCCATAGCTTCACTCCTACATCATTTACGTAATAGCAAACATCTTATCTATACTATCACAGTGGCGAATTGAATTCATGAAACTATAGCTCTATTGCTGTATATCCGGACAGTGCGCGAAGCTAGTTTCTTACAATTAAAGAAGACCGCAAATGAACAGGAGCGCAAATCAAATGCGATTTGCGCTCCTGTCTTTCAGCTCTCTTCCAGCTCTATAGTAGGCTCTTCCAGGTCATATTCGGCTTGTGTCCACATCTCTGCATCCTGAATCGTCCATAAGACACCGCCTCTTCATGAATATGGGATTACCCTGTGACGAGGCCTGATTTTCCGCTAGCTGCGGAACGACTTCTCCCAGCTGTTATATTCCGCCTCTGCGGCATCCTTGGTATGTCCGTAACGTTCCTGCAATTTACCGACCAATTTATCCTTCTCGCCGTCAATTACGTCAAGATCATCGTCAGTAAGCTTGCCCCACTGCTTTTTGGCTTCACCTTTAAGCTGCAGCCACTTTCCTTTAACCACATTGTTATCCATTACATGTCATCTCCTTAGCCTTATTTAGGTATCGTTTAGAAGCTCATGTCTAGTAAATACTTAACCGTGCTCCCCGGATATGAATCTGGACAGCCTGCGGAATGAAGTCGTATTTTGTCACATAATAGTCTTTTAAAATGGGTATCAATATATTTTAAAAATTGATATAATCCAAATGTAAATTATTTTTTTGTTCGTTAAGTGATTATTTTCACATGATATTTTCTTCCCTTGTGCTAAAATGCCATCGAAGTAGAAACAAGATGTCTAAATTTTTTTCTAATGCTGACCGATATATGTCAAGGTAATGCTACAATTAGGGTCTAAAGCCTTGGGTACACGTGACATATGTCATTTATAAAGTGATTTTTGTCACTTCCAACGACTATTAAAATGTTTTACATTTTAATATATATATTTTAAACTATTTTTGGAGGTCATATCAAATGAAAAAAGCTTCTGTAATCTTGTCGAGCGCTCTTGTACTCGGTACTCTGCTCGCGGGTTGTGGCAACAACAATGATGCTAACAACGCTGCACCAACAAATGCTCCTGTAGAATCTACTGCACCAGCTACCAACTCCGGCAGCAACACTGCTGGAACAGAGACTGGAAAATACAAGGACGGTACTTACTTCGGAACTATTGAAGCTGATGCAGAAACCGGCTGGCAAACTTACGCCCTGCTGACTGTAGAAGGCGGAAAAATCACCAAAGCTGATTGGAATGCTTTTAACGTTAAAAATGCAGGCGATCTGAAGAAAAAAGTTTCTGAAGATGGTAAATACGGTTTGGTTGAAAAGGGCGGCGCTCAATCCGAATGGCATGAGCAAGCAGTTAAAGCCGAAGCTTACCTGATCGAAAAACAAGATCCTGCAGCAATCACTGTTGATGCTGAAGGACATACAGATGCAATCTCCGGTGTATCCGTACATGTAAATGACTTTGTCGCTGCTGCTCAAGCTGCACTTGCTGCCGGTCCTGCCGAAGCTGGTGCTTACAAAGACGGCGGATATCATGCAGAAGGCGAAATGGATAAAAAATCCGGCTGGAAATCCACAGTTGACCTGACTGTTGCAAACGGAAATGTTGTTGCTGTTAAATTCAGCGGTTTGAATGCTGCTGGCGACGATAAGAAACAATTCTCTGTAGACGGTAAATACGGCATGAAAGCCGGCGGTGCTTCTGCTGAATGGCATGAAGAAATCGCATTGGCTGAAAAGTATTTCCTTGAAAACAAAGGTGCTGCTCCTACTTTGGATGCCGAAGGCAAAACAGATGCCATTTCCGGCGTTTCCATCCACGTAGGCGAATACTTTACACTGGCAGAAAAAGCACTCGAAGGCGCGAAATAATAATTCGCACTCCTCTTGCAGCTAATCAGACGAATGAGGTGAGTTTCTCTTGAAGAAAATAGTCATTTTGGGCGGCGGCTACGGCGGCGTACTCACGGCTAAGAAACTGGCAAAGAAATTTAAGAACGACAAAGATGTAGAAATCAAACTGATCGACCGGAATCCCTATCACACTCTATTGACTGAGCTGCATGAGGTTTCAGCGAACCGCGCGCCCGAGGATTCAATTAAGATTGATCTGAAGAAAATCTTTGCAGGTCTTAAAGTAGATGTAGTTCTTGATGAGATCAGCAACATTGATTTCAAGAACAAGAAGCTTAAATCCGACAAAGCTACCTATGCTTATGATTACCTGGTAATCGGCACAGGCAGCAAACCTACTTTCTTCGGGATACCGGGAGCTGAAGAGAATACCTTCTCCTTCTGGTCCTATGACGACGCGGTTGCGCTCAAACGTCAAATCCGCGACATGTATACCAAAGCGGCTCAAGAGAAGAATGCGGCTGTACGCCGTTCCATGCTGACCTTCGTTATTATCGGCGCCGGCTTTACGGGTGTCGAGCTGGTTGGGGAAATGGCCGAACAACGCGAAGAATTGTGCAAAGAGTTCTACATCGACCCATCTGAAGTGCGGCTGATTGTAGCCGATATGGCTCCTAAGATTCTGCCTATCCTGCCGGATAAGCTGATCCAGAAAGCAGAAGCCCGCCTTCGCAAGATGAATGTAGAAATCGTTACAGGCGCCAAGATCACCGAGGTAGGCAAAGGCAGTGTGGCTCTCGGTGAGAAAAACATCGTGGACGCACAGACCATCGTCTGGACAGCCGGTGTTGAAGGCTCGGAAATCGTTGGCAACCTTGAAGTTCAGCAACAAGGACGTAAGCGGATTGTAACGAACGAAAACCTTGAAAGTGTAGACCACAAGAACGTATACGTTGTAGGGGATAACATCTTCTTCATCCCTGAAGGCGAAACACGTCCTGTACCGCAAATGGTTGAGAACGCCGAACAAGCAGCTCCAGTTATTGCCGGCAACATTACCGCCGACATCAAAGGAACTGCCAAGAAGGCTTACAAACCAGGTTTCCACGGTACAATGGTTTCCATAGGCAGCCGCTACGGTGTGGCCAACGTCGGCCTCCCAGGCAAGCTGTTTATGCTTACCGGCTTTATGGCTATGCTCTCCAAACACTTTATCAATATGTTCTACCTGTCCCAGGTTGTTGGTTTCAACAAAGTCTGGACTTATATGATGCATGAGTTCTTCCATGTGGAAAACCGCAAGAGCTTCCTCGGCGGCCACTTCTCCAAACGTTCGCCAAACTTCTGGCTCGTTCCGCTCCGCATGCTTCTCGGGGGCATGTGGCTGTATGAAGGTATCGACAAGATGAAGAAGATATGGGAAGATCCGGATAAGATTTTCCTGATTCCTGCAGCTCCATTCGCTACAGATGCCGCATCATCGGCCAGCGTTGCCGTGGATGCTGTAAAAGATACAGTAGATGCACAGTCGGCTGCTTCTGCAGTTACGACAGCCAAAGAAGCGGTTGAAGCTTTGCCGGTTCCAGGCTTCGTATATGATATTACGAACTGGTTCATGGATCTAATGTTCTACAACAATGACGGAACTTATACGTTCCTGGCTAAATGGTTCCAAATCGGTATGGTTTGTGCCGAAATCGTCTTTGGTATTATGCTTATCGTAGGTCTGTTCACAGCAATTGCTTCGATCGCTACCATCGGTATGGCCGTCATGATCTGGTCGACGAAGATGGCGTCGACGGAAATGCTCTGGTATGTTGGTGCGGCAATCGCCACAATCGGCGGATCCGGCAGCATCTTCGGTCTGGATTACTACGTTCTTCCTTGGCTCAAAAAGCAGTGGAAAAGGATACCGCTCGTCCGGCGATGGTATCTGTATACCGACTGACGTTAGGCAGGAATGAAATACCGCTGCAGTTGAATATGATGTTCATAAGAGTAATGTGTCCCTAGGACACATTACTCTCCTTATTTACACAGGTGAAAGCATCTTTCACGTCCTAATTTGTATTTGAGCTTCCAGCAAGCAGGCAATGATTCAAGCAAACGCCTGTCTTTGTTTTAAATAATGGTTTTGTAGGGATAATCAAGGTTATGGTTTCTTCCGGCAAAACCGACAAGAAGGAGAGAATATGGTGAACAAACAACTCATTGAAGATACCTTCCGGCTATTACAGACTGAAATGTCACCGATTGCCGGAATTCAGTTGCATCTCTCTCCGGCAGAATGTGAGCAGCTGCTCCCGGTACTGGAACGCCATGATCTGGAATATAACCGCAAAGTCCATTTGCTAGGTATTTACACGATTCTTACCATGGCGGCAGGGCGCCATATGGATTGTGTCCCACATCATCCCGACCTGACCCGCAACATTTTGGATGGAGACTACTTATACAGCTTCTACCTTCAGTTTGCGGTGAAATGCCGCGAGCTGGATCTGGTTGCATATTTGGCTCCCTCGATCAAAAAAATGCAGATACGGCGTGCAAATGGAGACTTCACGGATCAAAATCCGGTTGCAGGAATTGAAGAATTCCTTCTCCAAGAGCAAAGGCAGCAGAACCGCACAAGCAAAGCCATTTGACAGGTGGGAATCTTACTATGAAGCTGCATGAAGCCTTGAATATAGACATTAATGAAATTAACCGCGAAATTGAAAACCTTGTAGCCCGTGACCGGGATGTGCCCAAAAAGTCACAGCTGGCCCAGAGTATTCTTGAGCTGATCGGCTCAGGCGGGAAACGCCTGCGTCCGCTGATGGTCATTGTGGGCAGCCGGTTCGGACGCAAGTCCCCAGGCCGCAGAGCGCTGCAATTATCCGCTGCTGCCGAGTTTATTCACGCGGCCTCTTTAATTCATGATGATATCATTGACGATGCAGAGCTTCGGCGGGGCGGGGCAGCGCTTCATACCAAAACCGGTGTATTATCCGCTGTGCACATCGGAAACTATATGTCCGCCCGCGTAATTGAGCTCTTAAGCAAATACACAGGTGACAAAAACCGCTACGTCCATGATCTATCCTCCGTAGCCACCGCTCAATTATGCCTGGGTGAATACCAGCAAATGGAGCATGCCTACGATTATGATCTGACGTTTGAGCAGTACCTGGAGAAATCGCGTAACAAAACAGCGCTGCTGATGGCCACCTGCCTCAGGGTAGGCGCACTGTCCGCTGAAAGCACTGAAGAAGTGGCGAATCTTCTCTATGCCTTCGGTGAAGCGCTCGGAATGTCGTTTCAGATCCAGGATGATCTCTTGGACTTCACCCAATCTGCCGAGGTGCTTGGTAAACCGGCCGGAAGCGACCTGCGCAACGGTCAGGTAACCCTGCCCACCCTCTTTGCACTGCAGGACCCTGAGCTGGCCCCTCTCATCCGCAGGATCGGCCCCGGCTCATCCGGGAAGGAAGTCGCCGAGGTACTGGAGCTGATCAACCGCAGCGATGCCTTATCCCGTACCGAGGACGTCAGCCAGAATTACCTGGATCAGGCCTCAGCCATAGTGCAGCAGCTTTCCAGCTATCCGGCGAATGCCGACCTGGAGACGCTGCTGCAGTACTTCGCGGGACGTGACCGCTGAAGTCCGGCTTAGAGATCCAATGGATGCTGAATGGAGTATGCCATTACCCTAAATACTATGTTCCACATACAAAAGAGAGCCCCACAGCGGGCTCTCTTTTGTATGTATTCAACTGTCATACTATTCTTCGTATCCTCACATACTCAAACTGGGTCTGGATTAGGATACCTGGCCTTTTTGCTATGCTGAAAAGTAAACGCAGCACAGCGTGTGTGCTGAGCGTACTGTGGTCCGTGAGCATATTTAGCAGTGACACTCGCCTATATTCAACTTCTTCCCTTTGTTGTAGACAGGGGCTGGATAGGACATTTTTATCCAAAGTGGTGCTGTGATTAGCTACCGGACTCCAGCGACGTTATTTCGAGAATTAACTCAACATCCGTGCTCTATCGGACCGTAGTGCAGTTATATTGCATTTTCGAAGCCCATTTTGCTGCTTCCTGCAGGATCAAGGTCTCTCCAGTCCGCGTGCAAAGAAAATGAGCTAAGATCAGGTGAATAGCGTCTCCTTAGTCCGGATACAGGAATAAAGGAAAGCTGTCTGCTTTGAATCCTCCTTCCCCACGCAAAAAAAGCGCGTCAGCCTAAGCTTTCCGCGCTCTTCTGCCACCCCCCGCTGGGTAGGCATGTTGTTTTTTTGTGTTAGCCTTACGGGGTGCCAAGGCGGATTAGGACGCGGAGCGGAGGGGAAGTTTGGAACTGGAGGAGCGTTAGCGCCCGCCTTTATGTTTGGATTTCTACCGCAGACAGCGGAACAAAATTAGGAAATCCAAACATAACAGCGGCCGGAAGTCCAAACATTCCCCGGAGCGCAGCCTCTCCTAATCGCCCGCCGCCTCCATACCCCTAGCTAACATAAAAATAATCAATCAGCGTACACAGCAATATCACCATACTGATCACCTGATTCAAATTATAAGAAGCCACCTTCATCAGCTTCCGGTTCGACGGCTTGATGATCTTATGCTCCGCCATCAGGAGCAGCGTAGCAATACCGATGCCCACAAGATACATCCAGCCCAGATCACGCCAGAGATAGAGGAACAGCAGCAGCAGGATCATAATGAAATGCAGGCCTTTGGAGATCCGCAGTGCATTTTCGAGTCCGAAGAAGCTGGGGATCGACCACAACCCGTGCCGCCGGTCAAAGTCGATATCCTGGGTGCCGTAAATGATGTCAAAGCCGGCAATCCAGAGCATCACGACTGTACCAATCACAAACGGCGTAAAAGCGATATTTCCTGTTACAGCGAACCATGCACCGATCGGTGCCGAGGCAATGACGAACCCCAGGTACAGATGGCTGAGAAAGGTAAACCGTTTCGTGTAGGAGTAAGTAGAGATCAGGACAATGGCCACTGGCGACAGCAGCAGACAAAGCAAGTTCAGCATACCGGCAGCGACTATAAACAGCGCGTAGTTGATGACAATGAACAGGATGACTTCCTTCTCCGCGAGCAGCCGCTGCGGCAGATGGCGGTGCGCCGTGCGCGGGTTCTGTTTGTCAAAGGTGCGGTCCACCAGCCGGTTAAAGGCATTCGCGCCGTTGCGTGCCCCGATTAAGGCAATAAGCCCCCACAGCATCATATGGCCGGAGGGCCATCCCCCGGCAGCCCACACCATCGAGATGATCGCAAACGGCAGTGAAAAGAGCGTATGCGAGAACATAACCAGTTCGCTGAACATTTTCAGCTTGAGCGCGGTGGTTTTGAAAGCATTCAATATAACCATATCATTCTTCCTTTATCTTCATTTCCTGTGAGGGTGTGAGGCTTGAAGCAGCACTTCATTCAGTGCTTTTATCATACCATCAATATCCTCCGCTGTAACGATCAGCGGCGGTTGAAAGGCGAGAACATTGCGGTTTACACCGTTTTTGCCGATCAAATAGCCACGGTCCTTCATCTCTTCCAGCACATCGTCCGTCAGCTCTGCCGCAGGAACGGCGTCGCTGCCAGCCAGCTCCGCCCCCAGCATCAAGCCGGTACCCCGCACGTCGGAGATCAGTGCCGGATAACGCTCCTGCAGCTGCTGCAGACTGCGCTTCAGCCGCTCTCCAAGCTCTGCCGCCCTCTCCGCCAGCCGCTCGCCCTCAATATAATCCAATACGGCCAATGCCGTAGCCGCCGAGACAGGATTGCCTCCGAAGGTGGAGGCTGAAGGCCGGTTCAACGAGGCGGCAATTTCATCCGTAGTCGCGAAGGCAGCCACCGGAACCCCGTTGCCTAGCGCCTTGGCCATGCTGATGATGTCGGGAACCACACCGAAATGCTCCATGGCGAACATGGCTCCGGTGCGGCCGTAGCCGGTCTGAATCTCATCATCAATCAGCAGCACACCGTATTTGTCCAGCAGCGCCTTGACTTCGCGGAAATACCAGGAGACCGGCATAATCATGCCGCCATTGCCCTGAATCGGTTCGACGATCATCGCAGCAATGCGGCTGCCTTTCTCCTGCAGCACATGTTCGAGGTTCTGGAGCGACCGCGCCCCGGCCTCTTCCAGCGTAAGTTCAGGATCATACGGGCGTGTAATGAACGTTACGTCCTCATCCAGATATTTGTCGGTTCTCCACATTTGGAGGCCGGTGACGCTCATCGTGAGATTAGTCCGGCCGTGCAGCCCGCTTTCCAGGGCAATGAACCCTTTGCGGCCGGTATGCATTCGGGCCAGGAGCAAAGCCCCTTCATTGGCCTCTGAGCCGCTGTTGACGAAGAAGGTCCGGCGCAAGCTCCCCGGCAGCAGCTGTTCGAGCCGTTCCGCCAAGTCGACACCCGGCTGTGTTAGGTAGACCGTGGACGTGTGCTGGAGCTGCTGAAGCTGCTCGATCGTGCGGGCTGTAATCGCCGGGTTGCAGTGACCACAGGCCACGACGGATACCCCGGCGAAAAAGTCCGTATATTGCTTGCCGTTCTCATCATAGACAAACTGCATGCTTCCGCGCACCAATTGCGGGGCATCACGGTAAAAGTGTGCGGTGCAGGGATAGAAATACTGCTTTCTTTTAGCGGCTACTCCATCTCTTCCAATGAATTGCTGTTGTTCCATCTATGGTCCCTCTCCTTCTGCTGCTCCTCTATAACTCTCTTAATATGGAAAATAAATCAGCACAATAGTTTGTGAAAATAATAACTTATCACTCTAGCATTTACCGTTAAAATTGCTATCCAGAAACCCTTAAAAATTTAAATATCAATTAAACTGCAGCGAACCCAGGGTATAACCTGCATACACCGGCTTCAAACCGCCGAGCAGCTCTTCCTTTTCCAAAGAACCGTTGATTGCTGCCTGATAAGCCTTAATAATACCGCGCAGCTCTTCCACACTATAGGTCGCTCCTTCAATCCGCAAGCTGGCAATGCCAAGGCCCTTCATCTCCTCCACCATAGGCAGATAGCAAAGCTCCTTGGAGAACAGCAGGTGGCAGCGGCCATATTGGTCACGATACACCGGATTCTCGCCTTTATCCGTCTTCAGCACCAGTACCTCATTGCTTACATACAGGTTGTCTTCTTCACCAATCGGCTCCATCACCTCGGTATTCTCGAACAGATCATGCTCCATATACATCAGCGCCGGTGTGCCGTGAACGACAACTTCGAGCGGCAACTCGCAGCCGGAGGTAAAGGATGCAAAATGCTCCATCGTCATTTCCGGTGAAACCGTTAGCTTAGCCAATCCCAGTCCGGCATACAGCCCGGCAGAAAGATGATTGTATACATTCAGATTGGCGTCCCCGATCATCGGGTATCCCGTCTGGGCGAAACGGCGAATCGCTCCAAGGTTCGTAATCAGCAGCCCGTCAATCGGCAGGCGTTCCCCGCTCAGCAGATGATCGTATTGATCAAAATGCAGCTCCGTCATCATCCGCGGCATCCCAAGGTAGAGCTTTGTCTTTCCTTTTAAGGCGCCAAGTTCTTTAATGTCCTGCTTCGTAAACGGACGGTCCGGCTCAAATACATCACCTGGCAGATATAAATGATCTACACCCAGCTCAAGCACCAGACGGGCCTGCTCCATATTATTCACGCGTACTGCAAGCTCCGGTTTACTTTGCTCACTGCGTCTGCCTTCCGCAAGCCGCTCACGCAGCTGCATTACCCGGTCCACCGATAGCTCCCGCTCTGCAGTAGGTGTACTGAATACTTTGCCTGTGCTGTAAAATTTGCCTGTACCTTCATAGCGGCGGTTGATGTTTGCCAGTCCCGGCTTGCCAAAAGCATACGCGGTGGAAAAGTCACGTTTCCGGTTTTGGTGCAGCATCTTGGTATCTACGGTACGGTCAAAACCGATTGGATCCTCAATATAACGGTCAATGGCTTCACCATAGCTGTTCGCGAGCATCACCATGAACTCTTTGTCGCGCATCCGGCCCTCAATTTTAAAAGAAGTAATGCCTGACTCAATCAGCTCCGGAAGATGCTCATACATGAACATGTCTTTGACAGCCAGCGGATATTCAGCCGGGAAGACATAGCCGTCTTTCTTGATCCGGTAATCCCAGCGGCAAGGTTTCATGCATTTGCCCCGGTTGCTGCTCATGCCGAAGACCTGGGAGCTGAAGTAGCAGTTCGCCCCGTGCACAGAGCACATATCGCCGTGAATGAAATACTCCAGCTCCATGCCGCTCCGCTGCCCCAGCAGCTTAGCCGTCTGCAGATCCATCTCACGCGAGGTCACCACCCGGCTTACCCCAAGATCACGCAGCGCGTAAACCATCTCCAGATTGTGCACATTCATCATCACCGAGGCGTGAACCGGAAGCGTAAGCTCCATCTCGCGGATCAGCTCCAGCACAGCCATATCTTGAACGATCAGTGCATCGGGATGAACTCCGTCGAGAAAACGAAGATACTCTCTGGCTTCCTCCACATCATCCTCACTGAACAGGTTGTTTACCGTAATATATACTTTTTTGTCCAGGCTGTGGGCGATCGCAAGGGCTTCAATAATCTCCTCATGAGACAGGTTGTAGCCTTTACGCATCATTCTCATGTTCAGCACAGGACCGCCAAAATAGACTGCGTCACATCCTGACTGCACCACTTCCTTGAAAATTTCAAACGTTCCCGCCGGTGCCAGCAGTTCGATTTCCTTACCATTAAAATAACGTGCCATTTTTGTTTCCCCCTAAAATTACAATAATGCTACTGCAACTCCCATGATGATGAACATAGCGACAAATACAGTATCGGCCCAGCCCCACCTGAGGCGGTGATACCGGCTGCGCGGCGCATCCATGCGGAACCCGCGGGCTTC
The DNA here is from genome assembly GCF_042610515.1 of Paenibacillus paludis. Classification (NCBI taxonomy): domain Bacteria; kingdom Bacillati; phylum Bacillota; class Bacilli; order Caryophanales; family Paenibacillaceae; genus Paenibacillus; species Paenibacillus paludis. The sequence goes on along the minus strand of NZ_JBGJZP010000004.1, from coordinate 256,918 downwards.
CATGGAATAGACCAAATCCTGCGCGCGCCGGAAGGCGCTGGAGATTACCGGCACAAGCAGCGAGACGAGCATCCGCCCTTTTTCCTTAAGCGGCAGCTCCTTCAGGTCGGCTCCACGTGAGGCTTGCGCCTTCATGATGATCTGCGATTCGTCGAGAATCGTCGGAATGAAGCGCAGCGCGATGCTGATCATCAGCGTAATCCGTTCCGGCGACAGCCCCAGCTTTTTGAACGGGGTCAGGATGCCCTCCAGACCCCGGTTCAGCTTCGCAGGTTTTGTAGTGAAGGTAAGCAAGGCTGTGAAGGTGATCAGGAAAAACATGCGAATGACGGAAAACGCGGCCAGCCGCAGCCCGCCTTCATGCAGCGAAAAAGAGCCGATAGAGAAAACCGCATCGCCTTCCTTAACGGTCAGGGCTTGAACGACAAAGATAAACAACATTAAATAACGCAGCGGCTTCGCCGCCTTGACGAAATATTTAAGTGATATTCGGGTTGATGACATGACCGCTATCGAAAATACGGCCAGCAGCGCCATCGCCATCCAGGAATGCGACAGTAAAATAACAACTAAATATAAGATCATCCCGATGATCTTGGCCCGGGCATCCAGCTTGTGTACCCAGGAGCCGGTCTCAATGCTGCGCCCGAGCAGCAGCCGATCATTCATAGCTATCCCTCTTTCCTGCAAGGCCCGGGTCCTCCGCTGCTCCAGGCAGCGAAGCAATCAGCTCGGCGAGGCTGCCCGCGGTCAACCGGGGCTTCTCCCCCGCAAGACCGAAGCGGTCGGCAACCGCCCGCCAGTAGCGGAGCGACTGCGGCACCGTCAAGCCGCAGCGTTCCAGAATATCCGAATCGGCAGCAAGCTCCTGGCTAGTGCCCTGAAAAGCCAGCTCGCCTTCCTTAAGCAGGACCCAGCGGTCGGCATAGGGAAGCAGCTCATCCATCCGGTGCGTCACGATGATAATCGTCCGGCCCTGCTCGCGGCAGAGCCGCTCCAGCAGCCCGATCAGCTCCGCCCGGCTGATCGGGTCGAGTGTCGCTGTCGGTTCATCCAGCACAACGATATCCGGGTCCATGGCCAGCACCGAAGCGATGGCCGCCTTGCGCATCTGTCCGCCGCTTAGACGGAACGGATTGCGCTCCAGCAGTCCAAGATCCAGCCCCATGTCCGTCATCGCCTTGCGTGTGCGCTCCTTGGCTTCCTCAAGGCTCATGCCAAAGTTAAGCGGGCCGAAGCACAGATCCTTCTCTACCGTCTCCTCAAACATCTGCTGCTCGGGAAACTGAAAGACCAGACCGACCCGGCGGCGCAGCGGAAGCAGCTTCGGAGATTTCTCGCCGGCGCGGATAGTTACATCAAGGACACTGACCGTCCCCTCCGTCGGCTTCAGAATTCCGTTGAACAGCTGCAGAAGTGTCGATTTTCCCGAGCCGGTTGCCCCGGCAATGCCCACCATCGATCCGCTGGGGATGTTAAGATTAATCCCGTGCAGCGCTGTCTGCCTCCAAAGGCTCCGGTCCGCGTAGGTGTAGCTTACTTGTTGTAGTTGTATGGCCATAATGTCTCTATAAGCTCCTTTTCACTGGCGGGAACATCCACCTTGATCCCCAGGTTCTGCAGTTCACGGGCAAGCCGCCAAGGATACGGCTCCCGCAGGTGGCACTTCTCCAGAAGCTCTTCATTCCGGAACAATTCCGCAGGGGTTACATCTGCCGCCAGTCCGCCCCCGTGCAGGGCCAGCACGCGATCCGAGGCCAGGATTTCATCGGCATCATGTGTGATCATGAGCAGGGTATAGTTCCCTTCCGCGCGCATATCCTGCAAAATGCCCATCAGCTCGTTCCGGCTTCCTTCGTCCAACATGGAAGAGGCCTCGTCAAAGATGACGATGCCTGGCTTCATGGCTAGAATGGAGGCGATGGCGACCCGCTGCTTCTGGCCTCCCGACAGCTCGCCGGGATGCTTGGCCAGCAGATGGCCGATCCCCAGCTTCATGGCATAGGATTTCAGCCGTTCCTCCATCTCCGCGTAGGGTAAACACAGCCCCTCCAGGCCGAATACGATGTCTTCCTCTACTGTTGCCCCGATAAACTGGTTGTCAGGGTTCTGGAACACCATGCCAATGCACTGACGGATCGTTCCAATATTCTCTTCCTGCAGTTTATGGCCGCAGATGAAGATCTCTCCGGCACTTTTAGGCAGCAGGGCATTCAGCAGCTTGACCAGCGTTGACTTTCCGCAGCCGTTCGGTCCCACGATGCTTACCCATTCCCCCTGCTGGATAGACAGTGTAATATTCTGGAGGATCGGGTGCTCCGGGTTATATCCAAACGATACGCCTGCCAGTGAGATCACTGGCGGTTCCGCTCCAGCTTCCAGCTCATTGTTAAATTCATTCATGTTAGTCATCCTTCCCAGCTAGTGACCCGTTCCGCCCAAGAACTCTTCAAACAGCGATATTTTGGATAACGAGGCTACCACATAACGCACCGCGAAACCGACGACAATCCCTGTTACCACTCCGGTAATCAGCAGCATCGGAAAGTAGTAGAACGTGCTCGATGATTTCAACACTATGGAAGCGGCGAGCAGCTGCCCTGTGTTGTGGGCCAGTCCGCCGGCAATACTGATCCCAATGACACTGAGTCTTTTCCCGCCAAACCGGACGAGCAGGTACATGACTACAAAGCTGAACAAAGAGCCAAATAAGCTGAACAGCAGACTTGAGAAGGTACCCAGCAAAAATGCGGTAAGCAAGGTCTTGAGGATTACAAGTACAAATGCGTCACGTGCGCGCAAAAAATAAATGCAGGTCAAAATCATAATGTTGGCAAATCCCAGCTTGGCACCGGGCATCAGCCCCATCCCTGCGAGTGGAATCTGGGCTTCCATAATACTTAGCACAACCGCCACTGCGGCAAAGAGCGCTACAATCACCGTTCTTTTCAGGGCCGTTGAAGATTCACTACTGGACATAGGCATCTATTTCATCTCCTCCCGACGCGCCTGCAATTTCTACTAATACCCTGTGCGGCAAACAGACGATCGTCTGCTTGGGCAAGGTAATAAACCCAAAACCTAGACATACCTTGTCGGGACAGTCGGCGTCATACATTTCAATACCATAATCATGCACTTTTAAAATGTTATACCCGCGATCGGTACGGACTTCTACCGTTTGATCTTCCTCTGTAAGCTGAACCGTCTTGAACAGCTTGCCGTCCACCATTATATTGGCCACAAGATTTTTCCCCGGGCCGCCTTTATCGTCTGAAAACCACCTCGGTGCAAGAAAAGCGAGAGCGGCAATGAGCACGATGGAAACCAGCAGCACATCTGCGCGTTTCATAAAATTCTCCCTTATTTTTTAATTAAAATCCAGACTTAATAATTATAACGGTCTACCCTCAATCCTTCAATGAATGTAGTCGTTAATTGTCGGTTTTAAAGACCAGTTCACAAAATAGGCACGCAACGAGAAGCGGATACCTCCATAAATTGGATGGTATCCGCTTCCGCAAGAAATATTAGGATAAACAGCAAGCAACACCCTGCCAGCCCGTTTCACCCCGCCCTTCCGGGAACATCCGCTTCTTCTGAACTTGCCGCCTTCCCGAAGTATGCCAGGAATAACCCGGCGAATTCAGGATCCCACTGGCTTCCTCTGCCCTGTTCCAGAATAGCCAGCGCCCGCTCATGATCCATCCCTTTCCGGTAGGGGCGGTCCGATGTCATAGCGTCGTAGGCATCGGCTACAGCAATGATTCTGCCATGCAGCGGGATGGACGTTCCGACAAGGCCATCCGGATAACCTTTGCCGTCGTAACGCTCATGATGTGAGCGGACTCCACTTATGTAGGGCGCCATCTTCTCCACAGGCTCAATCTGCCGCAAAATATTTTCCCCAAGCACCGGATGGCTCTTAATCTGATCAAATTCCTCATCTGTAAGATTTCCCTCTTTAAACAGGACATTGTCGGGCACACCGATTTTGCCGATATCATGCAGCAGAGCTGATTTCCGCAGGTCATCGAGCCTTTGGCCCGTCAGCCCCGCCAATTGTCCAATAATGACCGAGTACTCCGCCACCCGCAATGAATGTCCCGCAGTATAGGAATCACGCGCATCCAGAGCTACGGCAAGCGTGGTGAAGTAGCTGTCCAGAAGCTGTCTGTTCTGCTGTTCCCGGGCCTGAAGCCCCCGCACCATCATATTAAACCCGGCCACCAGCTTGGAAAATTCATCGGAATATTCATCCTGCACCTGCAAGAGGCGCCCGTCCTTGACGTTATTCATTGCCTTGTATAGTTCATTGATCGGGTGTTGAACGCTGTTAGTCAGGAGCCAGGCGGCAATGGAGGAGAATAATGTACCTACCATCAGCACCATCCCTGCCCAAGCCCAATAACTCTGCAAGCCGGCAAGTGAACTGCTGTTGAGGCTGTCCATGCGGATATGTGTTGCCATGATGAAAAGAAACAGCGGAAACGTCCCGATCAGCATGCAGCTGATCAGAAATTTTGGGCGGATGGCTACAAATACATGCCCTTCCAGCGAGAAATCCACATTATACATATCCAAAGCCCGGTTTCTGAATTCTTTGATTAGCGGAACAATGGCCGAGCAGGTCAGGAAAAATTCGATCAGCGCATGCATGCACGCCACCAGAGTCGCCCCGACCATGGCCAGCAGCAGATAGAAATAAGGGAGGTTGATTAATCCGGTGTGAATCATCCAGAAGGTCATTAGGGCCGCCGGCAAGGATAACCCGAGAAGATGCGGGCCTAGAATCCGCTGTACTGCATTTCTGGGCATTCGATGGGTATAGAGATAAGCTTCCTCCAGCATGGCCAGCGTAGGCCGCTGTTCTTTCATTGCAGTCCGTATCGGTTTGAGTTGATTCATGAACACACTGACTTCCGTGATTGCCATAATTGAAAAAGAGAGCAGCAATACGATTAGCAGGCGGGAATACTCCACCGCACTTATCTCCAGCGAAGAGAGCAGCAACAGGCTTCCCACCGCCAGCACGGCAATCACGGAGCCAAAAAAATAATTTCTGATTTGCTTCTTCAAAAACACCCCGTATATATTCATCTGTTCCCCCATTTCCAGCCTTACCCTGCTGCTTATGTTCTACTTGCATTACTATATACTTCGTGATATAATAAAGTAATATTTGTTTTCGTGTATATACATCCCCATCAAGAAGATGTCAGGCCGATTGGTTACTTTCTATTTATTATCGGCATTTTGGACACAAAATCTTACGTTTTCTTGCATGACTCTTCCTTTTTATGAGACTAAATTCGAACATAGCATTCCGATTCACACTGGCGCGGCCACGGAGCCGCAAGGACAAAAGAGAGGTAGGGCTTTTGTCGTTTTGGAAGGATTATTCTCGCCATACGGCTGCTGGAAATAACAGGGAATTACGACACCCGTTTCGCTCACAAACGGCGGGGGATTAAATATACGAGAAGATATGGACGTACCGTTCCCCGTTGCAAGGAACGCCGCCATATGTGGAACATATAAGCGCCCGATATCCGCAGCTTGCGGAGATCGGGCGCGTCTACTTTCTAGGGGTTTATCCGGAACTAATGTACATAACGGGCAACAAACTGGCTTACTTTGCCGATGTATCCGGCCTTATCCGTGTCATACGCAAGCCCATGCCCTGCGCCATGCACTACAAACTTGTCCTTGGGGCTGCGGCATGCCTGATACACTTTGTCCATCATGGCATAGGGTACGAACTTATCGGCATCACCATGGATGAACAGGATCGGCACCCGTGCCTTACGCACCTGCTTCAGCGCTGATGCCTCACCGAAGAAATAGCCTGCTTTCAGCCGGGTAATCAGACTGGCAATCTGCACGAAGGGAAAGCTTGGCAGATGATACATCCGCCAGAGCTGATAAGAGAGCTGTGCTTTGACCGAACTATACCCGCAGTCGGCAACAACCGCCTTCACCTGCGGCGGAAGCTCTTCACCCGCGGTCATCATCACCGTTGCTCCACCCATAGACACCCCATGCAGCACAATCTGCGCCTGCGGCCCATTCTCTTCAATGATGTATTCGATCCACTTTACATAATCCCGGCGTTCGGGCCAACCAAATCCTATGTAATTGCCTGTGCTTTCACCATGTCCCCTGGCATCGGGAATCAGCACATTATAGCCCAGGTTTTCATAATAAATCTTGGCGTAGGCCCCCATATCCTTGGCTTTGCCGGAATAGCCGTGGGCAACGATTGCTGTACGTCCGGCTGCCCGCTCTGACGGCAGATAATAACCCCGCAGCTTTAGTCCATCCTCTGAGCTCATGTCGACATTCCGGAAGCTCTGCCGGGCGATCCACTCCGCCCCTTCTCCCCAGGATGCTCCGGCCACCGGCGGATCTACCTTCAGCGCGGGTGAAGTCGCCAAAAACTCCTTAGGAGCCCGATGGATCGCCACTCCATAGAAAAAGAAACCCGCATAGGTCAATCCTCCGGCAATGACGATAATAATCGCCAGTATAATTACACTCCACATGAATATTCTCACCTTTCCTTCTCGTAGCTGTGGGATACTCCAGTCACAATCATGCGGGTTCCGCAATGATTTCTGCATAGTATAACATGGTAGCCTCGCCTGCGAGAAATGTACGTATAACAGATGGATTGAAATCTAAACGATTGTTGTATAATAACCCTGAAAACGTAGGAAACACCCTATAAAAAGGCCGCTTCCGGGGATTGTCTCTCCCGAAAGCGGCCTTGGTTATATTTAGAACATGGCGTCTAGACTGCTATTGGCCCGAGTGTGATTCAATGAAAGCCTCAGCGTTTTCGTCTGCTGGTTTTTGCCGTTCTGCTCAGCAGCAGACCTACTCCGGCAATAGCGAGACCGGTAATATAATAAGGTGCCGGGCTGGCTTCGCCCGTCTGCGGCAGACTCTCGGCTGGATCCACTGGCCCCAGCGGAATTTCTTCATCAAGAATAATCTCTTCATCCGGTACCGAAGCAGGTACTGGGACCGTCGCTGGAGTAGTCTCCGGCGTTGGCTGCACAGGCGAAGATATGGTCACAGGGCCCAAAGGCAGCGGATCCTCATCAATCGTAATCTCCTGATCGTCATTCGTACCAATCACCGTTGGTGTCGGCGTTGGTGTCGGGTCAACCGTTGGCGCTACACTCGTCGGCGCTGGCGTCGGGTCAACCGTTGGCGCTACACTCGTCGGCGCTGGTGTCGGGTCTACCGTTGGCGCTACGCTCGTCGGAGCTGGCGTTGGGTCTACCGTTGGCGCTACACTTGTCGGCGCTGGCGTTGGGTCAACCGTTGGCGCTACACTCGTCGGCGCTGGCGTCGGGTCAACCGTTGGCACTACACTCGACGGTGCTGGCGTCGGGTCTACTGTTGGCGCTACGCTCGTCGGCGCTGGCGTTGGTTCTACCGTTGGCAACGGCGTTGGTACCGGTGTTGGTACCGGTGTCGGCACCGGTGTTGGCGTTGGTGTCGGCGTTGGTGTCGGCACCGGTGTTAGCGTTGGTGTCGGCACCGGTGTTGGTGTCGGCGTTGGTGTCGGCGTCGCTGTTGGTGTCGGCGTCGCTGTTGGTGTTGGTGTCGGCACCGGTGTTGGTGTCGGCGTCGCTGTTGGTGTCGGCGTCACTGTTGGTGTTGGTGTTGGTGTTGGTGTTGGTGTCGGTACCGGCGTTGGCGTTGGTGTAGGTGTTGGCGTCGGCACCGGTGTTGGCGTTGGTGTTGGCGTCGGCGTTGGCGTCGGTGTCGCCGTCGCCGTTGGTGTCGCCGTCGCTGTTGGTGTCGGTGTCGCCGTCGGCGTTGGTGTCGGCACCGGTGTTGGCGTTGGTGTCGCCGTCGGTGTTGGCGTCGGCGTTGGTGTCGCCGTCGCTGTTGGTGTCGGCGTTGGCGTTGCCGTCGCCGTTGGTGTCGGTGTCGCCGTCGGTGTTGGCGTTGGTACCGGCGTTGGTGTCTCCGTCGGTGTTGGTGTAGGCGTTGGTACCGGCGTTGGCGTTGGCGTCGGTGTCGCCGTCGGTGTTGGTGTCGGCGTTGGTACCGGCGTTGGCGTTGGCGTCGCCGTCGGTGTTGGCACCGGTGTCGGCACCGGTGTTGGTGTCGGCGTCGGCGTCGCCGTTGGCGTTGCTGTCGGTGTCACCGTCGGTGTTGGCGTCGACGTCGGTGTTGGCGTCGCCGTTGGTGTCGGTGTCGGCGTTGGTGTCGGTGTCGGCGTTGGTGTCGCCGTCGGTGTTGGCGTCGCCGTCGGTATCGGCGTCGGTGTTGGCGTCGCCGTCGGTATCGGCGTTGGTGTCGGTGTCGCCGTCGGTATCGGCGTTGGTGTCGGTGTCGCCGTCGCCGTCGCCGTCGGTGTTGGCGTCGCCGTCGGTGTTGGTGTTGGTGTTGGTGTTGGTGTTGGTGTCGGTGTTGGTGTCGGTATCGGCGTCGGTGTTGGCGTCGGTATCGGCGTTGGTGTTGGTGTTGGTGTCGGTATCGGCGTCGGTGTTGGCGTCGCCGTCGGTATCGGCGTTGGTGTCGGTGTCGCCGTCGCCGTCGCCGTCGGTGTTGGCGTCGCCGTCGGTGTTGGTGTTGGTGTTGGTGTTGGTGTTGGTGTCGGTGTTGGTGTCGGTATCGGCGTCGGTGTTGGCGTCGGTATCGGCGTTGGTGTTGGTGTTGGTGTCGGTATCGGCGTCGGTGTTGGCGTCGCCGTCGGTATCGGCGTTGGTGTCGGTGTCGCCGTCGCCGTCGCCGTCGGTGTTGGCGTCGCCGTCGGTGTTGGTGTTGGTGTTGGTGTTGGTGTTGGTGTCGGTGTTGGTGTCGGTATCGGCGTCGGTGTTGGCGTCGGTATCGGCGTTGGTGTTGGTGTTGGTGTCGGTATCGGCGTCGGTGTTGGCGTCGCCGTCGGTATCGGCGTTGGTGTCGGTGTCGCCGTCGCCGTCGCCGTCGGTGTTGGCGTCGCCGTCGGTGTTGGTGTTGGTGTTGGTGTTGGTGTTGGTGTCGGTGTTGGTGTCGGTATCGGCGTCGGTGTTGGCGTCGGTATCGGCGTTGGTGTTGGTGTTGGTGTCGGTATCGGCGTCGGTGTTGGCGTCGCCGTCGGTATCGGCGTTGGTGTCGGTGTCGCCGTCGGTATCGGCGTCGGTGTTGGTGTTGGTGTCGGTGTTGGTGTCGGCCCGACTGGCGGCACCGTTCCCTCAAAGGTATGATGATGCATCTGAATATAACCGCTGAATCCTTTTGCAATAAGGGTACCATGCAGCTCAGCTCGGCTGAATGCCACAAAGGCATGAGGCGCTAACATGGTGCCTTCAATGGTTGTGTTGCCATTTGCTACAGAAGAAGCTTCGTAGAAGTTGAACAGCACATTGTGAGGTTTGCCGTTCCACATTTGAAAATCCGGAATGACGACCTTATTCCCGCTTACATTGATAATTACCGTGGCATTTCCTGCAATGTTGAACTGGAGACCGTTGGTAACCGCCAAATCCGCAGCAGTCAAATGAATGACATTAAAGGAATCCGGAGCGTTAATCGTCATTTCCCCTCCATCTCTGACAAAGGGCTGCGTTTGTTTCAGAGCAGCGAGTTCACTCGAACGCTGAATCAAAAATTGCTCCTCAGCTTGAAAATCGATCGGATGGTCCTGCCGCGTACCTCCTTTAAGATCAGCTCCTGAACTTTTCATGCTGCCTCCATACACAGAGGTGCCATAAACTGTTCCATTTGAAAAGTCGATGTCTTTGCCGGCGATAAGCACATCTCCGCCCACAGCATCCTTGGATACTCCATATCCCTGAAGAGTAATATTCCCTGCAGCAGCAAGCCGTCCGTGAATCTGGTCATTGCTTTGCGAGAAATCTCCAAAGATAAAGGCATTGAAATTCCCGGCGACTCCCAGCACCGGTGTTGGGGTGTACGGCATACTTGCCGCCGCCTCTGCATTGATCCCCGGATGAAGCATATTGCCGATGGTTAAAATCCCCGTCAGAATCAAGGCTAATGATTTTTTCTTCAACAACGATATGCACCTCCTATGTAACTATTCTATGAATGCACAGATTAGCCCGTAACAACAAAAAGACCGCCAAGAAGGGTTAGCTTCATGGCGGCCGGACGATCATGGCACCTTTAGAGTGCTGTAGATTCCTGACTTTGCGTCCCGCTCTTTCGAACGGTTTGCGATTATACATGAGAAGTTGGTAACAGTTGTATTCTATGTAGTCTATGACTTTTGTTACTTTCGGACTAGAATCAGTCTATCTCTTCACCCCTCCGTTTGTCAATCTATTCCTTATTTTTTTTGATAGATTCTCTTAAAAAGTCCTCAATCCCGCATCACATAAGGGTTTCGTTGTATTTACCGATCATATAAAACAAATTTTCAATATTAAAAATTAGTATATTCGAACCACTTTTCAACTTATGTCGAAACGGCAAAAAAACTGTCGCCAGCTCTTGGCAGCAGTTTTTAGTCATTGTCAATTTTACACAAGTCAGCGGGCAACAGCCGGACTTAGAATTTGTATATTTTATAACAGCTGAACCCAGCCGATCATGGACATCCATAGTGGAACACTTAGAAACAACCCGAACAACAACCCGCGGCGGAGACTTCCCTCATAATTCATCACAATTCTCCTTATCAATGAGCTTTATTTTTCAATATTTATTATTTCAATTTTAATATAAAATAATTCTTATAATTATTTTGTGAATTATGTCACATTGTTTCAGTTGTTTAGAAATTCCATTGATTAATTTTTGAATAATCGGTTAAAATACGAATATACGTTCTTATTAGAGGTGATTGAATTTATGCATAGAGCGGAGAGTAACGATAATACACTGGTCAAATCCTATATATTGCTTCCGCTGATTTTATCAGCCTTTGAACGGGATTCAGCCATTATGTCGACACAACTGCGGACCCCCGCCCCATACATGGATGTTCTCCGTACTGCTGCGAATGCGGCTACTGCCGATCTGAGGGATGTGCGCGCCGAAATGAGGAAACGCGGAGTTAAGGTCTATGAACAGCAGCGGCTCCAGGTCGGCATCGAGGCCAAATTTATATGCCGGGGATATCATGAACGGATGCTGCTGCTGGATGACGTCATCGCTGCACAGGCCGCTATCCATATGCGCAAATACCTGGGACTCGATATCTCCGGCTACCACAGCTATGAGGAACAGTACAAAAACAAATCCGGCCCTCAAGCAAGCCTATAGCCTTTGGTGCGTTGAAGAATAAAAACAGGCCTCGCCATGGGAGTCGGCAAGACCTGTAAAGTACCCGCTATAGATTACATTAAAACCTTCCAATAACCCAATGTGCCGAAAATAACTACCAGCGCCACGGGATATAGAATTCTCCGGCTTACCTTATCCTTAAACGTAAGAAATAAACATAACATGCAAAGCCACGCAATAAGAAGACTGCCCATTTCCTATGCATACGCTCCTTCCTGAACACCTGATTGGCTCCGGCAGAGATAAGATACACAAAGCCCTATATTTAAAAAGATACCCGGACAGCATCCCATTCATACCTATATTTCACCGAACCGCCGGTACTGTCATAACATTTTCCGTCTATCCAGTTAGACTTGCCGGTCTGAAATTCCATAAGCGCTTCACCGCTTTCTTTGCAGAACAGGATGCTCCCAGAAGCCCAGTCGGCCTTTGGCCGGAATGTTGTCCTCAAGCGGAGTGACCCCCGTCAGTTCCCAGGCAAACCGTCCCTCCCTATAATCTCCAAAGATATATTCGCTGCCGTAGGGCCAGCCTTCTTCAGCCATACCAGCTGTAACTTCATAACAGTTTATCAGCGATCCTGTCGCTACAATCGCTCCGGCAGGCAAATTGTCCGCTGTAAGACCATGACGGGCGAGCACCGATCGGAAAGGCTCCCGTAAGCATACTGCCTTATCAATCTTCAAACCGGCATGAATGGCGATTTCACCCCGGTAAGCCGTTCTCCAGGAACGGGTCTCGAATGATTTTTCACCAAGAGCAACGAGCGTCGCCCAAGGCTGCCGTATAGTCAGGCATCGCATAACATTCTGCCCCCTCTCTGCAACAAAGGAAAGGCGCAGCCCACCGGGAATCCGGAAAACCGCGCCGCATATAGTTTTTTTGAGATGCTGGTGAAGGAAATTGCCCCCGGCTTAAGCATTATGAGCGTAACCCACACCTATCTGTAAGGTTCAATTAGGTTCTGTATGATCTTTGCGGCGCTTCACTACTCATTATAAGGTTCAATAAGGTTTTGTAAAGTTCCTCTCGACGGTAGAAGAAATGTTAGATGGCTGGCTGCCTACTCCAAGGTTAAGGCCCCGGCTTCACTTGGTGCTGCAACTTTTTCCAAATCAGCAAGTCTAACTAAAAAAAGAAAAGGATGGATCAACTTGAAAAAAACATTATTTTTGTTTTTTACTGTATTGTTTATCTTTTCAATCGGCGGTACAGCGAATGCTGCTAACCCCCTAAAACTAAATGTAAACGGGGCGGTACAGGATGAGTTACCTTCTCCTTTGGTCAGGAAGAACGTGAGTTATGTTCCTATTCGCACTGCGCAGTCTTTGGGTTATAAGGTGACCTGGAACAGCAGATCCAAAACGGTTTTGGTTGTTGACCCGCATACTTCGGACACATTGAGCCTTGCCGTCGGCAGCGGTGCTGCGAGGATAAATGAGAAAAAACTAGAATTAGATACGCCGCCTTTTGTTGAAAAAAACACCGTTTATGTCCCGTTACGGTTCATGAGCGGAAGTTTCGGAACGCTTGTTCATTGGGATTCGAAGAATAACGGTATTGTGATTATTTCTCCAAATCCGGAGATTCAGAAAGAATTGAACAGCGGCGATCTGGCTAAAGCAAGGTTAGCCGTCATTGGTTTGCCGCGGGTTCAATTTTACTATTCCACTGTGCATCCGGAAGGCCCTATGACTAGTTTTATTTACACTGAAAATGACTATTCTAAGTGGTATTTCCTACACAGCGATAGCATTTATTATTACGAGTTGAAGAATGGATACATGAGCCTTGTTTGGGAAGGTCAGATGTCGGCTAAGACTCAGGAAAACTCATCTAGTCCTTTGGCCAAATTTTTGGGTACAGGCATAGATACCCTCTGGGGGGAGCAACCAAAATTAACGTCCAGGCTCATCTACTTTGAAGATAGAATATTCCCTTATGATGAAGGAGAATATGGAATTATTGGTGCGGATGGGTCGGTAGAGTTCTCTCATAAGGTTGTAAACCCTAAACAATTGAGTGACATTATCGTTAATTTCAAAGAAGAAAATCAATGAACATTCCCTCCTTAAGAATGTAATACATCAAATAATAATTAATGGGCATTCGCCGTCAACAATGTAGGTTATAGTCCATAGACTGTTGTCAGGATGTATTTATCTGAGGAGGTATTATTTTATGGAAGCAAATAATTATCAACAAGTCGCTTGGAGTTGCATGAATAAGTACGTTGGTGTAACTACTACGGATGGTCAGTCTCATGATGGGTTTATTGCCCATGTAGACCAGGATTTCGTTACTCTTGCTATTCCCACAAACGAGATGTTTCAGGGTATGCCCGCGCAAAACTCTACCTACAGACAATTCGGTTTCCATCCAGGTTTTTTCCCCAGACGCCGCTTTATCCAGAGACGGATCCCTTTTGGCGCCATTACTGCTTTGTTCTTACTCCCGTTTTTTATTTGATGACAGGAGGGAGGGAATTCCCCTCCCTTCGCCTTTGCCAGCCCCTCAAAATAACTGCCGCTGTATAACCGCTATCCCCCGCTGTGCAATTTCTACATATTGGCCCACTCTGGAATCCGTTTACTCATTCATCCTGACCGCCATAATCCCGCAGTTCCCAATGAGACAAGCTAGTGAAGGATGTATTACAACTCTTGGCGGCCAGCCGTCTCTAAATGATTGCCTCCCTGCGGACGAACTCTTCGGAATAGCTGCATACCATATCTCAAAAACTATGGGAGGCTAGATATATGACACGTTTACTCGATGCTCGGACTTCTCAAAACGCTAGCATTGCCGGCAGCATGAATGGCGCAGGATTGACAGCAAACCAAAATGTATTAATTGGCCAGATTGGATTAACCACTGCCGGATCTCAGGGCCCTATTAGGGTACAGTTCAATGGCGTCGCAACTTTTTTTGTGTTTTCAGGAGGATTTATCACGTTAAACCTGTTTGTGGTTAGGGGGAGTGCAGCTACCGATCCCATAGTTGCTTCAAACCGGCTTCAGTTAAATCCCGGTGCAACAACACCTACTAATTTGTTCCCGCTTTACTTAATAGGCTCTGACTACAATCCCGCTCCAGCAGATGAGATCATCTATTCCTTATTTGTGAACAGCACTGTAAACGTTAACCGTGTCGGACCTGAAAGTTTTAATGGGTGTGCTTATTCAGACTAGCGCTTAGCTCTTGAAGAAATTCTCAATGGTCACTTTACTGATGTGTAGCCTCTTACTGGAACCTGGCGTCAGCGCCGATCCGGAAGAGAAGGAACAGTTATGCAAAGACACTCTACTTACTGCACTAAACCCAGCGATCCAAAATGCAGTAAACGGATATTTTGGCTCTCCACGGCAATACGGACTGTATGATGCAGAGATCATAAAAATCGAACGTGTACAAAAGGGCGGGTTCTTGTTCAACGTAACTGTCAAGGTCAAAACTTTTGTGGGTCCGCATGGTGATTGATTACCAACACAAGGATCAAAGATAAAAATCAACCAGGTACCCACTGATCCAGAGCCTCTTGCTCTGGGCTGGTGGGATGAGGACATTCAAGGCCGGAGTGGATACCCTCACAAAGGATCATTCTGAATTCCCCAAGAACCCATTCGACTGTTCGTGATCTCTATAACTGGAGTATTATTTAATCATTCAGAATAAGCGGGGCATACAAGATGAAAAAAATATGACTATTGTATTCATGATTTGTGTAGTAGCTCTAACTTCATCATGTACGATTGTAGAGGACGCAAGAGATAATAAAGAGCCTAACATTATTATTCTAACTGGTAACTACATGAACTGTATCCCGTAAAGCAACTTATAGAAGAGAAAAAGAAAAAAATTGAGACTAAATAATCAGATGAACATAATTCCTTTAATCAGAAACTGCAACAAAAAAGCGCAGCCTCCGAAATCCGGAAAGCCGCGCCATGATTGAGTTATTAAGGATGCTGGTGAAGGGAATTGAACCCCCGGCCTACGCATTACGAGTGCGGAACACATGGGTTTCATAGGTATTTATTAGGTTCTATTCGTTATAGTTTGAGCGTTCCGGTGCGTACAAGGTTCTATTAGTATTGTTATGGTTTCTCATGACGGTAGAAAAAATGGTAGAAGTCCAAGTTATCAGTGATATTTGACAATCCCTATAATGTCCCCCATTCCAATGATAGGTATAGCTTATACAGTGGAGTTACTCCACCTAACCCATCACAGCACGCATTATATTGCGCATTTATTTATTGACGCGCAATATAATGCGTGTTATAATAAGAATATAGAAAGGAGGTAAGCGATGGGAAAACAAAAAACAGTCCGAGAAGTTATCCAAGCCCTTCGGGAAGCAGGGTTCAGACCTTCACCGAACCACGGGAAAGGCACCAGTCATCAACGGTACATACACCTGACAGACCCAACCCGATATGCTGATGTTAGCGCCCATGCAGGCGGGCGCTCCATTCCGAAGGGGACACTCAAGAACATAGAACGGACTTCCGGGGTTGAGTTTTAACCCCGGCTTTCCCCTCCGCTTGCCTCTTTAATTTAAAGGAGCGTGATGATTTGAGTACCCATGTATATCCTGTAGTCATTGAACAAGCAGAAGACGGCGGCATTGGTATGTATTTCCCTGACTTCCCCGGTACTGCGATTATCCCGAAAAATTTGGCTGATGGCATTTGGCGCGCGAAGGAATTACTTGCCTTCCGTCTTCTGGAGTTGGAGGAAAAAGGAGAAACTTTCCCCTTACCTTCTCTTCCTGATCATATAGAGCTTGAAGACGCTACAGACCGAATTGTCTTCGTAGATGTATTTCTGCCCCCGTATAAGGACGCAGCCGCTAACAAGTCAGTAACTAAGAATTGTTCAATTCCAAAATGGATGCGTGACGCAGGTGATGCTGCAGGATTGAATTATTCTTTATTGCTGCAAAACGCAGTTAAAGAAGCACTTCGCATCGAAGCAAACAGCCAATAATGGCAATTGAACTGCCCGCCTGATGATGGCCGGAAGGGAACCGGCCGAAACTCACCCTCCACATTTGGGGAGTGAGTCGCGGGAACCAGATAGGAGATGGCCGCGCATGGCTGGACTTTATTTTTAATGTTCTTACAAAGAAAAAAACTCCGCTCTAATAGCGGAGGTAAGATTACCTATTTGACCCGTGTCCATTTTTGTGAAGACCCCTCTTCGCCTTTGTTATCGAAGGATTGCAAGGACAGTTCGTCTTCACCAGCCTTATAGGTTAAGGTCATTTCATACGACTGACCGGCATCCCCTAGATCATAAAGATCAAACTCATTTTCCTTCACCTTCTTCACATCACGCCATTTAACATTTCCTTCTGCAAAAACCCCTTCTTCATCCGCTTTGGTGACCTTTGCTCGATAATTACCATTATCAAGCTTCTCCAGAGATATTTGCATCCCGCTATATTTACTATCATCATCTCTCTGCCAATTACCTTCAATACTTTTTGAACTTGAGCATGCAGTCACCAGAAGCAATAAAAGCAACAGGATTCCAATATTAATTTTCCTCATGTTATCCCCCAAACATATTTTTGATGAATATTTTACTATAAATGTTATCGGTAGGATAGGATAAAAAAGTAAGCCCCTGTAAAGTCAAACTGGGGGGCTTTTCTTATTCCCAAACGCTTGATAATCCGAAATCAATAGTAGTTCCAGTAATCCGTATTGCCTCCCCGCTGATCCGCTTGATGGGATGGGTTATCCCGTTCCCAACCCTCAATGATTACGGCCCTCTCTGGCGGCATGTCCGGTTGCCACTGGATGTAGTTTTCTCTGGCAAGCACCGACAGCCCTTCTTTGATCGGTACCGGTGTTCGTCCGCTCAATCTCTCCAGCTCCGGCATACCAGGGAGACTGCCAAAGTGTCGCTGATAATGGGTTATGATAAGCAGTAACTTGCGTGGGGTATCGTCAAGCATGACGGATTACCTTCAGCGCCCGGGGAGAACTTTCTTTTCTTTCGATGTATCCCTTTTTCTCAAGTCGCTCAATGTACATAAATGCCGTTGATGTCGATAACAGCCCCATCTCTTCCGCGATTTCTTTGACAGTCGGTGAAAACTTTAACCGATCAGAGAGGGTAATTATTGCGCTCAAAGCATCCTGTTCCCGCTTTGTTAATTCGTTTATCAAGATAGCACCCCCAAACATAAGAACATTTGTTTGTATTATAACCGAATAAGGGATTTTTAAGCAATGGTTCAAACTGTCATTAAACGCAAAAAAAGCCCGTCGACCATTTATAGGCAGACGGGCTTTTACCGATGCTTTCGGACTGCGCGTTCCGGTGCTTCCGATCCGTGTAAAGTCAGATTATCATTATAGGGATAACTTGTAAACCAAAATCCCAAACGCTTGGGAATCCACTCTTTACTTTTTGGCAACAGTAAATGTCAGCCAAGCAAGCTCTGATGTTGTCAGCGTCTTATTGTCGATCTTTTCCAACCAAGCCGTATCCTTAATCGTACCTGAATCCAGCAGTACCTTAACTTGAGCGCGCAGTGTGTTCCATTGATAGTTTGTTAATTCCAAAGTGTTTTCCCCCTTGACCGGTTCGGTCTCAATAGATTTGTTGAATAGTTCCAGTTCTTCCTGTCGCCGGCGCACGAGTCCGGCCAGGACATTCCCCCCGCCCTTGTTGTACTTCGTGATATTTTGGGAAATCTCCGCTATTGTCCGGCCTGCGCAAAGCTTTTTTAAGCTACCGTTTCCGCAGTTATAGCAAAAGCTCACCAGCGCATCAAATTGGTTTTGATTAAGCTGCGCTGTAACCGGCACGTAATTAGAGTTGTTAACGTATCCCTCATATTTGGCAAGGTCGGCGACCAGCATGCTGTCAGCCTGTGCCTGCGTAATGGTCATGTCTGATTGAACGTCAGGTCCGTAGTGGCCCCAACCAATAGTGTAATGGGTTTCCGTTGGCACAGGCTTGTAAGCCTTGAGCCTGCAGCCCTCAAACGACTTGATGAACTTAATTCCCACTTGCGATATTTTACGGCTCATCTTTATTCCCCCTTTTTGGCCTGCTTGACCAATTGGTTTCCGTATACCGCGACAGCGCCGCAGAGGATACCTTGCAGGATGCTCTCAGGAGTAAAGCCCAATGTGAAGCAGACAGCAAATAGGGCCACCAGCGTGACCACATAGATGATCGTCCAGTCCGGCACCCGCGGCGTCTGCTTCAGGATGTAACCGACCACCCAACATGCCACCACGACGATAAGCAATTCTGGCTTAATAAAGTTAGCCACTGTATTCCATTCCATAATTTTCCCTCTCCCTTATTCCTCAATTTTGTCTATCCGCTTATGTGCTTGCTTGGCTGACTCTTCAACCCTCGTCACTCGCTCTGTCAGCGCATCAAATCTCCTTACCTGATCCTTTAACTCAAACCGGACATCATCAACGCCATGCTTGATGTACTCAACGTCTGTACGCAAGGCTGCACCACTCCCGGCCTCTTGAGCCACATCCTTTTTAAACGCTGATGTCCTAGTCACCCACCCAAGGACAACTCCGCTTATTGCTGCGACTATTGCTGTGATTGTTGTTATCTCCACTCCCGTTCCCCCGCTCTCCCCTCAACGTAAAAACCCCCGGATCGGCTCCGAGGGCAAAATAAAAACGCCTACTATGCGGCGCTCGTTTTAATCTCTTTAGCTTGATCTTCTGTAATCTTCTTTGCAGCCACAAATACTTGGACCTGCTCAACGGTATAACGGCCAGCGTCGAAATGTCGCTTAATCAGTGCGTACCAATCCATATTAGATAACACCTCCTTCCACGAGGCTCAGGAGTAGTGATGCTTGATCCCGCTCGGACTGATCGAGTCGTGCCTGAGTCTGAGCAAGCTCCAAAGCCATTCCCGCAGTCTCTGCTTCCGTATTTGCCATCCGCTCCGTGAGTGGCTTCTGATAGACTGGTGTTTCTACTGGATCAAGGGGGCCGTAGAAAAACTCCAGTTCCTCCGTTTCTGGATTCACGCGAAACCGAAACCGTGACTCAAGAAACTCAGTAGCGTATTGACCGAACTCTAATTCAATCATTCCTACCGTTTCCTCTACGCGTTCAGTTAGCACTTTGAAAGATGCAAAATCTTGCTCGCGTGTTGTTTTAACAACATCACCGACTTTTTCACCAGTATCAAGAATTACATTTCCCGTCGCTTTATCAAAATATATTTTTCTTCCGATTTCCATCTTAATGACCTCCTATTTTTTATTCAACTGCCCGCCATGTGATTGTATATCCAACACCAAACGGTACCGCAACGGTAAAACCCCCGGCAAAAACTGAATTTTGGTTAAAATTTGTAGACATTGGTTGGGTTTGATTTGAGTTTGTTACACAAGCGTACCACTGTCCATATGAATAACCTGTACGTGTGTGGTTGCTACCATTGCTAAAAGCAACCTCTACTGAAGCGGGTGTAAATCCTAGTCCGTTTACGGTATGTGGTGTACCATCGTCTACGAATGTTCCTGTGGCCGAGCGCTTGCCTTCTACCAAAGTTCCTCTGACACCGTTTATTACCTTGTCTTGCCTTATATTAGATGCAATGCCGTCCGGTGACCCGGCAATTGTAATAGCTCCATCATAGATACCGGGACCTTTTACGATGTTAGATGTGCCTGGAGTGATTGTCTGCGGACCTGTAGCTTGCACGGGCAGTGCCCCGGCAGTGCCTGCAATCGTAACACCTGACCGCACGCTTCCAGCCGGGACAGATACAGCAGCAATGGTAATATCGTCAGACCAATACCCTGCCGCTTTTATCTGCGGTACAGGTCCAGGTGTCACCACTCCACCAGCTCCGCGAACAGGAATGCCGCCCTGTAGGCCGAACATAGTCACGTCCGATCTCCAGTATGCGGGATTTAAATTCGGTTCATTTTTCTGTATCCACACATCTCCTTGAAAGCCCGTAATTGGATCTGCTGGATTTACAGGTCTTAGCCATAGTGTTCCGGGGATTGCTGAAATATCTTTGGCTAGGTGATGATTTGCACTTGTGCCGTCTCCATTCCAGTCTGTCTTAACTGGTAACGTACCCTGAACGTTATAGTTAGTTTTTGAGGTAAAATACTGTCCGGCGACAACGTGCGCCGGATCAGCAGTACCTGGTACATATAAAACCATTAATTAGCCCTCCTCTGTAATTACGGCTGATACCCAAGCATTTCCACCAGCTGATGGTGTCTGTCCTATAACACTAATAGTGCTAGCATTTCTGCAGATAAACGTTGGGGATATAAATTGGTAATCATTCGCCGCCATTTGAGTTGCCGGTAAAACTGTATAGGTCCTAGCGTTACCCAAGGAATCTATATATGAAATTGAAATAGCTACAGTTCTAAGCGCATCAGTTATCAGACTCACTTTTACAGTTACAGCGGTTGTTGTAGCTCCAGTGGTATAAGTTGCAATTGTCTGTGCAGAAGTCGTACTAAGATATGCGGATTTAACTACTTGACGATTATTTGCAATTTGCCACGCTTTACCAGTAGATACAGGGGCGGTGATAACAATCATCCACTCTGTCCAAGCTGCAGTATTTTCCGATCTTGTTCTGTATCTTCTGTTTTGTCCAGTGACTTGAACCGCCTCTTGTACGACATACCCCGCAGTGTTGCGGTATACATTCATCAGACACCAATCCAAGCCCGAACCATTTGTGTATGCGTTATTCGCTGCTAAGAGGTATGTTCCCGGAACAATCGCGTCATTTAAGTTCGTACTTGGTAAATCTCTTGCTGTCATTAGATTTGCATCATTTGCGCTGTTCCAGCTCTTCCGCCATCCGGGGCTATAAGTAGGTCCGTTGTTTACATAGATGAACTCTGATGATGTTGCAGCATTTGGCACATCTGAAGTTGTAGCGGTCGTTACCCTTATCGTGTGGTACGATGAAGCCCCAATAACTTCAATGAAAGCCCCAGCTAGTGGGATGTTTCCAAAGCCAGAATCTGCTATATATTTATTAGCTGCGTATGACCAGTTCCCCCGCCCACTCCAATATCCCTCGTTGCTGAACGCACCCAAACCAGCGAGCGTATCAACAAATTGTGCCGTACTAATTGGCCCTGCAGAATTTCCAAAGTTTTGAATACCTACTGTCTTAGCAAATCCGGCAGCATCAGAATTTGTGAGATTGGTTTTCCATTCGCCCCATGTGTCGCTGCCGTATAGCGCTTGACGGTACTTAATTGGGGCAGATATATTATACGGATAAAAATACTGAGTGACTGCGGTAGCCCCTACCCTATCGTTACCCCTGACTGAAACAACAGTGCCGTAAACTGCGGGCCATCCCGGGCTATTGTTGACAAAGA
Organism: Paenibacillus paludis; assembly: GCF_042610515.1. Taxonomy (NCBI): domain Bacteria; kingdom Bacillati; phylum Bacillota; class Bacilli; order Caryophanales; family Paenibacillaceae; genus Paenibacillus; species Paenibacillus paludis. The sequence goes on along the minus strand of NZ_JBGJZP010000004.1, from coordinate 235,281 downwards.
AAACTATTTCTCCTCCGGGGTAGGTGCTTGGGGCGTCGGTCGCTAGTCTAAAATTTTCGGCACTTCTTGCATCCACCCCATCAAATATCACAGCTCTGTTTTGCACAGCAACGTTGAGCCATGGACCCCATTCCGTTTCTGTGCGCGTTCGATACCATTTCCCGTAGGGTGCGGTTGTTTGTGTAGCTTCCTGCACAATATAACCGTTACTTCCCATATAGACGTTAAGGATACCCCAAGGTGCTGTTAATGGCGGAGCGTTAGCTGGTATGTTTCCGTAAATCTGGTAAGTACCCGGATGGATATATTCGTTATAGTCAGTGCCTACAATCCCCTTGGTTTTGAATACACCCTCGCCACCCTCAAGATTCCACGTTCCCCAAACGCCTTGATTCACCTTTATGCGTGAGAACACTCTCGCGTCAAGCATGCGTACTACTTGAATAATCCAGTTTGTAGAGTTGTTGTGAACTTCTGCGTTACTAACAATATTCTCTAAGATGCCGTACGCTGTCCCGTCTGGGCTGGAGATAGCGCCGGGAGAGATTGTCCAAATGCCCGCAGTGAAGGCCGTGTCTAGGTTTGTTATGCCGCCCCGACCACCCAGCGAATTATAAGTCTTGTCCCTTGGCACTTTAACGTTCGCATCAAGATCAGCCACACCACCAGCCGCGCCCTTTTGGGTTGTCGGGATTGACGCAGCCTTTGCCGCTGCCTCTGCTGCGTCGGCTGCCGCATCTGCTGCCAGTGTTGCCGCATCCCTTGCAGCATTAGCTTTAGTTGTAGCATCTAAGGCAGCAGCAGCCTGAGCGTTGTCTGCTTTGGCTTGAGCGCCTGCTGTTGTTTCCTTGGCGTCCCAGGCTACTTGTTTGGCCGCTGTTACATGGACAGATGTATCAGCCTTATGACTGGATATGACGGATCGTATTTCCGCAAGGACTTTGTATGTCCTGTTAAAAAGCCAGTTGAGCCAACCCGCTGGTGGTTTATCATTTACGGCCCATCCCGCAACTTTCTTTGAGTTTGGCGGTTCAATCCCACCCTCTTGCCATTCTGGTAGTTGTTCATTGAAATCTGCCAATCTAATCCCTCCTATATTGGCAATGGATAATCATCACCGGGAACGTATACCTCTCCCAGCTCCCCGCCGGTAGTCATGTCTGGATCTGCCAGCCCGAAAGGGCTTGTCTCCAAAACATCGTATTGTGAGGATAGCGCAAACGTCCCGGCCAACTCGATCTGTGCGACCCGGACACCAGCGGCGACGGTTTTTTGAATGATTCGGGCGAACTGAAAAGGCGACATGCCAACCTCATTTAGTCGCCTTACTGGTACCCTTATTAAGTTGATTGCCGCTGGCTCCGGCTCTAATGGATCGTCATATTTTTCAACGATCCGAATGTCGTTATATTCACAATCTAGTGCAATAGCCAGCACTCGAATAATTGTATTTACATCCGTCTTCGACAAGTTTCGGGCAATCTTGGATTTGAGTAACACCCGGTACACTTCATCCGTCGCCGCGCCTCTCGATTGCACAATGTTGGTGCCAATCCGGTCCAGCGTCGTGCCTTGGGCTGCGTCAATATCGCGCCAGTCACGGATACGTTCGAAGGTGTCTCCTAGCCGTGCCAGCTCCGAATGAAGAATACTGATCAACTTTCCCAGGTTGCTGTCCGGTGATTTGTTGTAAGTATCCGCAAATCGCTTAAGCATGTCCTTGACGCTAAACATGGCTAATCACTTCAATGTCTGCCGCCGTGGTCTGAGCAACTTCGTACGGTTGGATAACGACGTTAGCGCTGCCCAAGCTGCCGGAAGCCTTGCCCACGGTCAAGGTAACATCTTCAACACCTTCAACCGCATAAACCGCGCTGATCAACCGAGTAAATACCACGGGGTTGCCCATGCTCAGACCGTTGTAATAAGATCCTGAGGAATCAACCCCGCCGATATAGCGCAGGATGGCCCCTCGAATCTGATCATCACCATCAACAGGATATTGCGCGTTCTTGGTGACATTGACAGACACCTTAATATTGACCTCAGCCGCGCGGCTGAACTTAACCGTGTGCTGCAGCCCGCCCAGATCCTCCACCTGTTTGGTGATCTTGCCATATGGTTCCACACCGCCGGATTTTGTCGCAAATATGACGTTAGCAACCTCCTGCTCTTCTCCACCCAGCACATAGGCCTCAAATGACTTTGGCGGGCGTCCGGCAGCGTCCGGCGTCATGCCGGTATTTTCAATGACGGTTGCCGCCCGGACGGCAGGCATCCGCAGCAGTGCCCCGCGAATGGCATCCACAGAAGCCGCGCCACCACCAGCGACAGATAAGTCAAAGCGATTTCGGAACTCGGCGTCTGTCTCCTTTTCCCGGCCACCGGTGACCAATGCAGCATTGGTTATGTTGGTGATCTCCGGTACCGGATTAACAACAACGGTAATAGCACCTGCAGCCACATTACCGGATGCCCCAGCTTCCAGCGCCTCGATTGCAACTTTTGCCACACCCCCGGTCAAGGTTATATCTGCCATCGTTTCAAAAATCACCCCGGCAGCCGTAGCCGCACGAAAGCCAGCCGGAACGACATAACCAGAGGTACCGTTAATCGTCAGCATTCCGGTGGACCACTGCGCCAGGGTCCGGGTAATACCGACCTGCGGACCCAGCCGGTCCAAGTTGTTACCCGTGGCCGTGGGAATGTATCCGCTGTTATATACGTCCTCGGCCATGGTCCAAATTGATGCCAAGAAAAAAGCGAATATCCGCAAGATGATGCCCAACGGTGACCGGGCTGACGTATTTACCGTATCACCAAATGCTTCCCGGGCCTTGTCCTCCATCTGCCCCAGCAGATCGTCAAAGCGCAAACGCTTAAACCCTTTGCTATCCAACAACGGTATCAACCCCCTCAATCTTTATTACATCTCCGTTGATGGCCGTGGCCGTTATGTTTGCGCTCACTGTCCGGTTTGAACGGTCAAATGTAACCACGACGTCATTGACCTCCGTAATCCTCGGCTCTTGCAACATGCCCACCGTCAATTCGGAACGCACTTCATCGGCAGTAACGCCCTTGCCCGTAATCCGTGAAAAGTCTATCCCCAGTTCAGGGTCTAAGAACCACTCCCCCTGATTGGTGCCTAGCACCAACTTGCAGCACTGTGCAATCTCATCCGGTCCGGTCACCAGCTGCAGGTCATCGCCCAGGAACACCAAATCCCCTGATGCATCCAGCATTAAAGACTGCACGGCATCACCCCCACGATTACCGCATCATTCAAGCTGTGCTTCCTGCCTGTGTCCGGGGCAGCTACTTGACCGGAGAGCGTGTTTTTAATCTCAGCGTCGGCAAAGACGACATACACAACGTCGCCCCGCTCCAGCGCCGGGCGCATAATCGTCTCAATCTCCTGCAGGCCATCGCCCAGGCTAAACTTGACCTTTTGTCCGGTTACCGGCACGGACATAATCTGTGCAGGCTGTCCGCTGGTCAGTTTAAGCAACGGCTGCACATCAGCCCGCAGCGTAACCGGATCAAATGCCACAACCTTGCAGGGCATTGCTACGTTTATATTTTCTCCCTGCTTCCCCCTGTGGGACTCCAGTATCCCGGCCAGCGCACCAGCGGGATTTATCTTTGTCATAAAACCGCCTCCACCTCAGTGATAAAATCACCGGTATTGCTAAATTTATGGCTACCACCGCGAACGTGCAGCCTGCCCGAAAACTCCCGGCAGGTCAGGTTAATGACGGATGCCGTTGTAATCCGGCGTTGCAGCTGCGCTTGAATCTTATATCCCTTGATGCCGTTGTCCTCGAAAAACTCCGGGCTGCCGATTAATCCGGTATCCGGTGACAGGGCAAAGACAGCATCCGCGCCGCTGCGGAGATTACGTACGTATAGTTTGCTCTGATTGATGAAGCAGGAGGTGCGACAGTCCTTACACACCTCCGTAATAATATCAGTGACCTTGCCCTTGGCGGTGTAACCCTCTTGGTATCTGTAGTCCTGGTAAAGTTGCATTTGCGCTACCGGCAAGCCTATATATCCCGCCATCTGCTTTATAATCGCGCTGGCCAGAGTACCTTTAGCAAAGGCAATCTCTGTGACCTCGCGCTTGCTCAGATCCTCACTGTCCAGCACGTTGATGGTAGTTACCTTGTCTACGCCTTCCCATCGTGTGCGGACGGCGGATATGCGGCCATGTAGGATTATGCCAATATCTCCGGTATAGCCCGCATTGAGCATGAGCACCCCGTTACGCTTGATGTTGTTGATGGTGGTCTGTGCCAGATTCCAGACCCTTAGCTCCGACTCATTGGGCAGTGCATCATTGTCAAATGGTACACTGCCCTCCATCGTGTACTTGGAAAGCGCAAAGGACATATTTCCGGTCATAATCTCCGCAATCCGCCCAAAATTTTGTTTAGCCATCTGCACCATCCCATATATACAGAAAGACGCTCACTCCGAGCGTCTCCCATGTTACAGCTATACTGTTTTCTGATTTGTCATACGGCACAATGGGCAGGCGCGGAAACCGGTTATCCTGTACGTCGTAAAAGAGCGTCTGACCGTATACTAGCTTTTCCCCGTACACTAAGGTTTCCCCATCCCGTTCCAGATCGACGGTGAAGAAATCGCAATCTGGATTGTAATGCACCTCGAAAGTGAACAGGGTTTCGGCAATAGAAATATCAAACCTGTATGGAATAAGCTCTTTCTCAATCTCGATGTATTCCATTGATCATCCTCCCCACTTGCTGCCGGACTTGAATTTCACTTTCTCCACTTTTTCCTTTTCCTTTTTTTTGCTGCCGGACTTACTGCTGGATTTGCTGCTCTTGCTGGATTTAGAAGACTTGTCCTTTGTCTGCTTTGTACCGGAGTTGATGATCTTAGCGACCTGCGCCTTGATCGGGGACGGCAGCTTCTCCACATAGGATGATGTCGCTATCCTTACCTCGCGTAACTGCATGCTAAATGTCATACCGTCCGCCGTTTTGTAATCTGTCGATGTGCTAAAATCTGTGATCACACCAGTAAATGCATTACGGCCCACATACTTGACGATCTGTCCTTTATCCTTAATCGCGATAATGTGAGCGCGGTTCTTAGCGGCGTCCGGTCCAGATATCACGCCGGATAGGGACATAACCCGCGCTTGTGCCTGTACGTGATCAATAAGGTTAATACCTTTTTCAACCGGCTGCTCTGTGACTGTTACGGGAAAACTCGGCGACTCCTGCTCCACTGTGATATAGATGCCATCAATTAGCGCCACTAATCTCCACCCCCATGATCCGGGAAGCCGCATCGAATATGTCCTGCATTTCCTCGCGGATCGCGGCCCTCAAGCTTGCTATTGTTTTTTCATCGGCATTGCCTTGTATGCTGATATTAATTACAGGATTTATCTCTGCCTTACTGGTATTATTAGTGGTCCGGGCAGGCGCTGATTCAGGCGTATACCGGGAATACTCTTGGTTTTCGTCATTGGTTAGGACGCGCTCTCCTTTGTGCAATTCAGCAATATACCCATCCCAAGGCACATAGGACAAACCATTAGCATGACTCCCGTCCACTTTTCCACCCAGTACTGCATCCGTATCAACAGAAACGTTTGCCGTTGCTTTGAATCCGAAGGTCCGCTTGACACTTGACATAAAATCCGATCCCATAGTCTCGATTTTGGAAATCAGATCAGACGCCATGGAACCAACACCATCAATCAAACCCTGAATGATGTTTTCGCCAATCGTAAATAGATTGATCCCATCAAAGAACCCAGTCACCTTGCCCCACATTTCAGAAACAGCAGTCCAGAGATTTGTGCCGGCTGTCTTCACTCCTGCGACAATCTGCCCCCATATGCCGGTGATTTTGTTCCAGACCTGAGTCATAAGGCTGTTAGTAGTTGAAAACACCTTGTTCCAGGCTCCCTTTACTGCGCTCCAGACATTTGACCCCGCTCCAGTTACCGTGCCGGTAATCCCATCCCATACCGCAGTGATTTTGTTCCAGACCGCTGTGAAAATGGATGTAGTGACCTCTTTGACCTTATTCCAGGCTCCGGTTACTGTGTTCCAAATTCCGGACGCTGCGCCGGATATGGTACTTGTTATCCATCCCCAAGCCGATTTGAGCCAGTTCCAGATCCCTGTAAATACAGATACAGTTACCGATTTGATCTTGTCCCAATTTTTGTACACCAGTAGGGCAATCATGGTAATGGGTCCACCTATGACGGCCAGAATGGTAATGCCCCACTTTTTTAAGAATCCCGTTACAGCGTCAAAGGCGGTTTTGAATACCTTGGGAATCGTAACTCTGAAAAAGTCCAGCGTTGCCGTGGTCGCCTTTTTGATCCCGGCCCACATCTTATCTATGAACGCGCGGAACTTGTCAGAACGCTTGTAGGCCACTGTCAGCGCCACACCCAGCCCTACCAGGGCCAACACAACAAGAGCAATCGGGTTCATCGCCAGTACCGCATTGAACGCTGTCTGCACGGCGGTAAACGCCTTGGTTATTCCGCTCCAAACTTTTGTAGCAATACCCGCTATCTTGGTTGCCGTCGATACGGCCATCATAGCGGTTTTATAGGTTAAGAGTATTGCAGCAATACCAGATACGATAGGGATAAAAGGTTCCCACTCCCATACCGCTTTACCCACTTCAACCATTTTCCCGGCTATGTTCTGAATCTCCGGCCAAAGGGCAACGACAGCCGCGACCAGTTGAGTGCCGATTAATGTTACTACCGGCTGGATCGCCGTCCAAAGCTCCTTGCCCTTATCTATCAGGTAACCAAAAGCCTGCGCGGCCTGAGCGCCAAATTGCTGCAAATAGGGTATTGCCGCCTGCACCCATCCGCTCACCTTTTCAATGGCTGCGCCCAAGCCGTTACCAATCATTTCTCCGAATGCGGCGATTTCCGACTGATGGCCTGATATCCAGGAACCGAACTGACTGAGATATGGAAGCAGCTTTTGACCGATAGGTATCAAGATTCCTGTTTCGATGTGTCGTTTGAAATACTGCAACGACTCACCAATATTCGTAAACCCGTTATTGAGATTTGCAGCTGAATCTTTACTTTTATCAAACCCGTTGTTCACATCGTCCAAGGCGCTGAAGGCTTTGACACCTAATTCCTCGAACATAGTTCCGAACAACCCGACGCCAATCGTATTTTGCTGCACCGGATCCTCAATGTCCGATATCATGGATACGATATCCTTAAAGGCCGCTTTTGCTGTCGGTCCGCCCTTTGAGAAAGTCTGCATCATTTTATTGGCATCCAAACCCAGGGCCTGAAATGAAGTTTCTGCCGTACCCCCGGCTTCGATAGACAAGATGCTAAACTCATTCATGGCGTCGCCGAGAAGGTCTGTGTTTCTGGCACCAGCTTTAAGCCCGTTTGTGAGATACCCCATTGTATCTTCCATCGTAAAGCCCATTGACGCAAAAGCTTGGGAATACTCATTTATGCTGTCCAGCATGTCGCCTTGAGTGTTGGTTCCGTTGGTCTGTCCCTGTGTAAGCAAGTTAAATGCTTCGGTGCTAGTGACCCCAAAGTTCTTCATCGCCACACTTACCCCGGCTATGGACTCTGTAACATCACCATCAAACGCACCAGCATATAGCATCGCCTCGCGGGATGCCGACTCCAGCGCGTCTCCTGTAAGTCCTGTAGCCTTGGCAACTGCGGATATTGATCCACCCAAATCCGCCCAATCTTCCCCGAAGTTTTGGTTATATAAATTCTTAGCGATTTCCCGAGTGGCTTCCATTTGATCGGTGGTTTGCCCGGTTGTGAGTTGCACACTAGACATTGCTTCCTCGAACCCGCTGGCTGCTGTGAGAGCTGCCGTCCCGATCCCAATCATCGCCGTGGTTGCCAAAGCTCCAAGTCCGATTACACCTTTGGTCAGCGCCTTGACCTTGCTGTCCGCCTGGTCTAAGCCACTGGAATTAAACTTAAATCCCACTGCATACATGAGTGATCCTATAATGCCGCCTGCCATATGTTCCCTCCTTTCCAGCAAACAAAAATAGACGCCCAGGAAAGGACGTCTATTTCTTGCTCTTATTAAGTTCTTTTTGCTGTTTGATATGGATATCTAGGGCAGCGTTCGCCTCGGCAACATCATCATCATCCATGATCAGCAAGTCCGAGTATGTGATTCCCATATCCGAGAGCAGCAAACGCCACTGGCCCCAATTTTCAAGCGCACGGCGTTTAGCTTCGCTCTTACTGACCGTCATTTTCCGATTCCTTGGACGCCTCGTCTGGGTCAGACGTTCCGGTTACAAATGAATACGCTGCAGTAGCCACTTCGATCATCTCAGGATAGTCCTCAAAATCATCCATGGTCACTTTCGGTTTCACAACCACATGTTTAAACATTTCTTCACAAATTCTCTCTTCGGAGTTCACTCCGTGTTTATTCTTTACGCGGTCATTGATCCGGGAGACGTTTCGAACACCTGGATGCTGAAATAAATACTCCTTGCCAGCTTTTGTAGTAATGCTTTTTTGTTTGAAATTTGTATTTGTCATGATAAAAACCCCTCTCAAATTTTGAATTTTAGTTCATCGCAAGATCAAGACATTGAAATTCGTAAGAACGGTCTCCCGCTTCGGCTCCATACTCCCGATCCGCAGGCTTTTTGATGTATGCCTGTGTAGCTGTGTTTGTCTGCTTCGGTGTACCAGAAAAAACCACGGATACGGGAACGATTTTATTACTATTGCTTAGGCCATCCAGATACGGAACCTGTGGGCTAGTGCCTTGTAATGTTATGGTAATCGTACCCAAAGGATTGTTGACTTTGGTCCGCACCACGTCCCCTTGTGCGCCGACTGACGTCGAATAATTATCTTCATCTTTCGCAACGGACACCAGGTCCTCACCGAATCCCGTTAAAAAAACGCCTCCCACAATTACAGAGACGTCCATCGGATCATATGTTTTTGCTTCAGCCACTTGAATTCCTCCTATGAAAATTTAATGGTGCCGCGAATGGCGGCCTTATGGATAGCTCCAGCAACGACAAAATCAAATTGACCGTCCGGGTAATTACGGGCAGCAATTTCCCCCGGGTCCACTTGGCTGCGCGGCGGAAACGTCGTATTGTACAAAGGCACTCCATCATCATTTGCAGCAATCATGCCATTGAGATAAGCCCGTTGAAGCACTGTCCGAACCGCGCTTTCAATCTGTGCAATTCCTCGGTTGTCAAATGGGATTTTGGACAGAGCCGCTTGCGCCTGGTTGAACAGGTCTTGAACAGCAAACCGCACAGAATCCACGATGTAATCCTGAGAATGGATGAAGTCAATAAACTCCCCGCTAACCGCCTTGCCTTCGCTTGTGACATTGGTTCCGGCTTTGGTGACATAGGTGTTAGCCCCCAGCACATGGATTGCATTAAGCTCTGTCGCGTCAATGTCCATCGGTGTAATTCCGACCAGTGTCCAGCCCTTCCAGGTTACCGATCCCACCGGCAGACTACCGACAGCCCCCACCCAAGCCGCTTCAGGGTAGTTATTGACCGTGGTGTGATAGATTACCTCTGTGCGGTCATAGTTTTTAGCCTTGATGGTCGCCAAGTCCGCTTTGCTACTGGTCCGGGCAAAAAATTGCCGGGAATTATCAGCCTCCACGGCGTCAGCAATCAAGGTCAAATCTTCCACTGTGGTTATGGTGGTGACAAGAAAGTGCCAGTCCTTGAGAAACAGAGTCGGCAGCATATCCGCCAACGTTACTGGTGTTGTTCCAGTCTTGCGGGCCACGATAGCAATCTCAGCAGGTGGGTTTTTTTGGGCAAAAAGAGCAAATGCCGCCTTATACTCTTCTGTGCTAACCACATAATCGGTCTTTACTGCCTCAATATCCGCGTAATTTTTGAAATCCTTGCCTGCCGTACTCGCCCCGAGAATCAAGGGCTTGCCGAATCCACCCAAGATAGGCGTCGGCTTTTGCACGGCAATGGTTACTGTAACGTCGCTAATGCTCAAAATAATCACTCCTTTGTATTGGTGCTGTCTCGATCCAACCGGACAGATCGGTAATCACAAGATCCGTCGCCCGAAAATCAACATCAAAGCCCTGCCGCCGCTCCCATTCCTCACCGATATTAATGTCCCGGTTCTGGACCTCTCCGATATTGATAACAATCACGTTCAGTGTGTCTTTCAAAAGCTCCCGACCAGCTGTCTTAAACCAGTCACGGGCAAGCATGGCATTGACCATTGCAACGTCAGAATCATCGGCGTAACAATTAAAGGAGACGGTAAATGTCACCGTCTCCCTTCGATACTGCTGCCCTGCCTGCTGCGTAATAATCGGCTGTCCGCCGGAGGACTCAAAACCACCGACAAAACTGTAGGTCATGAAATCACCGGGAGGCTGATCCCCGCCGCCATTCATTTCGATCACCAGCCCACCGGACGCCGCTTCCAATCCCTCGACAATAGCAACGCGAATTTCCTCAAACGGGAGCATTAGCAATCACCTTCCTCAGCAGGAATTGATTGACGTCGCTATACTCGCGGTCCGGCGACTCCGCGACGATATACTGTACGCCCAGGTACTCGATACGCTCCCCGGTGATATGCGTGGACGTCGTGTACAGCATACGGTCTGTCTCGGTATAATTGCCGCCCTCCGCTGCCCGCAGGCGTGCGCTGACAGGCTGGATGCTGCCGCTCCGCTGTAAACGCTCCGGCTCCGACGGCACCCATTTACCCTTAACCCATGTGCCGCCGCTGTCTCGGACTAGCGTATAAGGTCTGAAATACTTGCGGACCACACCCGCAAATCTAAAATGCCTCATCCTTACTGCCCCCTCGGAACAATGTCATAAGTCAGACTGTCCCGCAGGTCGTCTTCCCGGTGCAGCAGTTTCCGGGACCCAGTCTTTCCGGCTGCATACCGGGCAGATAATGGCGGCTGCTTGATCCGCTCGAAATTCTTCTTCATGCGGTCCAGCCCCGTTTCGCCAATCTCCGCATAAAGAGAGGCCACAGATTTACGGCCGTGGGCGATTTCTGTCACCCCGGCGCGGACCAGCTTGCCGATGGCGGCTTGCCCCTTCTTCTTGCCGGTTCCAATGAAGGACCGGGCCGGAATGTTCATCTTTACCGACCCGTACTCATGGACCCCGGCAATCATAGCCAGCTCGGCGTCACCCTGCATACCAATGCGGACCTTTTGATCTGTCAGAGGCCGCAGCAGTTCGGCCAGCTGCCGCAGGTTATCATCCCCGGTCACCTGAACCCCCACCCGTCGCGCCCGGCTTCTTTGGCTTGCCATTATACCCACCTCCCAACATACGGAGAAATAAGGGCTATCACGGTAGGCGGCATCCCTTCACTTTCTGCACTATAGTTAACAGAAATATCACCTACCCGCTCCGCTGTCACTCCAGGTGTACGGAGCATCAATTGGGCATGGAAGATACAAGCCAGTTCCAGCACTTCCGGCAGTGTGCGCGGTTTTTCCGTATTCGCATCACAAGGCAGCACATAACCGGCGGTGTACGTCACCCTGATATTGTGTTCACCCGCAGGCCAACCGGAAGGGCAAAATATCCGCCCCTCTTCTAGCAGCTCATACTCTCCTACTGGCTTTCCGGGAATAACCACATCTTCAATATTCTCCACCGGATAGTTCCGAAGGTTGATATATGAGGAACGGGAATTCCCGCTGTGCCGCTCAGTGTAACTCTGCAGCTTAAATGAACGTTTGCAATAATTTTCAATCGCCTGAGAAGATGCTACGATTTGTATCTGCAGCATCTCGTCTTCAAGCGAATCACCTAGAATACCCATTGCCTTCTGCAGACGTTCTACCGTTGTCAGCATTAGGCGCCAGCAATGGTCAGTTGACCATATACAACGGCTTCGTTATCAAAAAAGCGCACATCTTCCCGCTGGATGGCACGAACATCAGTGGAATTGCGTCCAAAAGATTTCCCGCCGACATTGGTCGAAGCCAGGGAATATTGCTGGCGATCAAAGAGGACAATCGCCTCTTTCAGATCCCCAATGATAATCGGTGCTTTCTTCACGGTTGTTCCAGTCGTGGGCAACCAGCGATTAGCAATAACGACAACCGGTTTACCATAAAGCAATTGCTGCGTGGGTTGTGTAGGATTGGGCTGTAACAACGCCTTTCCGTCAACATCTTTCAAATGATCAAGGAAATTGAACCCATCCTGATTCGTGATAATGGTTGCACCCAGGCTGATAGACGGGTCAAGTGTTACGTTCAGAATATCTTTAATCGCATCCAGCCCATCAACAGCAACCTTCGTAAGCGAATTAAGCAAGTTCAGAATCAGCTTATTACGTGTAATTACTGATTTTTTGGCAATCCACTTCGCAATATAAGCCATCAGATTTTGATCTGTATCCTGAATCAAGCTGTTTGAGATCGGAAGAATTCCGCCCCGGTCCTTGATGGTATAAGAAATTGGCGTGAATTTGGGATTATCCATATCATCAAGGTCAGTGAGTTCCGTAATCTCTGTAAATTCAGTGATATCGGCATTTTTTTCAATAACCCGCGAACCAGCACGGGTTGTCACTGGCTCCACCGTGACATAAGGTTCCAATGAGACAAATTGACGTTTTCTTTCCAAGATCATTGTTTGAATGTCCTTGGGAACAATGAGTCCGCCGTCTTCATCCGTCTCGCCGCTCATGCCTGCGCGCGTTTCCTCTGCGGAAGCATCCAGCAAGGCGCGTTCTTCTGTAGACAGATTACGCTTGCGCAGCTCCTTCAGGAAAGCGTTACGGTACTGCTCATCTTTTCCCGGTTTGTTGTCCCGTTGCTCCGGTTCGGCAGGCACAGCGTCCCCGGGCGCGTCCAACTCTCTCATTTCCACCATCAAATCAATCTGATTGCGCAGCTCCTTGGCCGCATCCTTCGCCGCCCGAGCCTCTTCCAGCTTGCCGCCTTCCATGAGTGACCTGGCTTCTTCCAACTTTGCCGCCAGTTTCTGGCGCAATTCACGCTCTTTCGGGTCCATAATGTACCTCCGCTTAGTTTTTTGGAAAACAAAAAATCGACGTATTAGGCAAGCCCCAACAGGTCGATTTCGAGTAATAGCTTTTCTTTTTCATTTTTCCGCTGCTCTTTGGACGTAATGCCCAGCTGATCAATGCTGCGCTGATCCACTTCGCTGTCCAGGTATGCCGGGAAGGGAGTCGGTGATACTTCAAACAAATTGATATCAAGCAAGGTTCGGATATATACATCCTCTTCCTTTATATACTCCCAAGCGTCCCCGTTACTCCGAACATAGAAGCCAAAGCTCACACCGTCAACATCGCCGCGCCGCACAGATTCAAAAGCATCATTACCCCATGTATTGTTTGGTAGATCAATTTCAAACGATAGGCCCACATCATCTTCCAGCAACCGCAGCGTCCCCGGCTTCGTCGATCCAAGAACAAAGTCACTCCGATGATTCCAAAAGGCCTTAATCACGTTCTCTTGCAGGCTGCGGGAGAATGCCCCCTTTGCTACACGCTCGTAGAACTCGCCCCAAATCAATTGGCTGCGCTGATTAAACTTGACGACATACCCGCCGATGGTCTGGGTCTGACTTTCGCCCTCGCCCTCCGTACTGCGCACCTCAATTTTAGCTGGCAAATAGCGAATAACCTTTTCACTCATTGTTGTTGTCACCCCCCTTCGTTCGAGGCATCTTTACTAAGGCCCGCTTTCAACATTTGATATTGGTCCATCTTCTCCAGGTTGACATAGTTCAGGCTGACAAAGTGCACGTCGCCTTTGTCGCCAATGTTGTCCCGCTCTTCCAGTTCCCGCACTTCGTTTATGGTGTAAGCGCCCATTGCAATCATTTCCTTGTAATAGGCTGCGCGGCTGGTGCTGTCTCCCCTCAATTCGCTAGACATGTTGAATTTGGTGTAATATTTCTTTCGCTCCGACTCCGTGAACAGCTTATAATCACATTCCTGTTCCCAATTCGTGGTGATAGGCTGTAGCGTACTCTTCACATACTCCAAAGATTGGTTTTCCATATTGCTGAACTTTACATCCGTCAGGCCCAGCTTATAGCCCGGCACCTTGTATATCTTGGCGGTCTCCATAATGCCGAATTTGCTGGTTTCAATAAATTGAGCATCATTCAGGGGCATGCCAAGGTTTTGATATTCCATCCCAGCATCCAGGATAGCTATCCGGTGCGCGTTGTTAAGTCCAGAATTCGCCTTCTGCCATTCGTCTCGCGTTTTATCCTTGGCCGGTTTATCCAGGGTACCATTCGGTATTTTCAGAATTCCCCGCGTGGCCGTACCATTGGCATAAAAGGAACCCAGGAACTTGCGCTGTGACTTCTGCACCCCCAGCTCCTCGCGGATAACGGAGATCGGGGTAATTCCCTTAAGACCACTTTTGCTGATGCTCTTAAAGTGGAGAACGTCAAAATGATTCAACTTCCGCATTTCCCCATTGGGCAGTGTCGTCACATACCAAACCTGACCAGTATCTTTATCGACCTGGACGTCTGTCTTCGATGGATCAAGAGGCCATAGCCCTCTTGGAAATCCGTTATTGGGTCCGCTTGTCTCCCATTCAATATTTGCATAACCGTTGCCCCAGACCGTGACATGAACCTGCATCAGTTCCTTGAATGTGTACGCGCTCATGTATGGATTCGGACGAGATCCCAGCAGCCTAGAAACAGGGTGACTACTGTCACGTTCGATCCCCGCTCCGCGCTTTTTAAAAACCTGAATCGGCAGCTTACCGATGTCCCCGCCAAGGACGGAAGCACAGGTGTACACGTTGCTGTTTAGCAGCGCAGAATCTGCAGTTACCGTTTCCCCGCTGGCTGTGTTGGAGACACCAAAAAGATCAAGCAGCCACTGCGGAGGATTCAACAGACTGTCCTCCGAAGATCGCCGGTTCCACCAGCGCTGCACAAAGTTTCTTCGTTTCACATTTCACCTCCTTGCTAAAAGGAAAAGTCCTCGCTCATGATGTGATCATTCAGGTTAATGGTGGAGTCGCCCACCATTGCCCGGACCATGGCATTTATGATGGCCGCAAGCAAGTCAATCCGCTGACTGTCGTCCTTATGCTTCTTCGAAAGCTTAATATTTCCGTTGTTATCCGCAACTTCAACGGCATTAGACAAGCACCAAGTCAGCAATGGACTGCCGTCATGAACGATTAAGCCGCGTAGAATCAGCTCACGGAAGAACTTTGTCGGTTCTGAAAGAGTTTGAACGCCTTGCCGGATCTCAACGCGGTTGTACCCTTCCGCTTCTAAATCCTGTGTGAAATGCGTCGCGTTGTATGGATCATAGCAAACCTCTTCAATAAACCAGGATTCGTTCTGCTCCATTTGCTGAATATGAGATTTGATGAAGCTATAATCCACGACAGAGCCGGGTGTAAGTGTACACCACCCCTCTGCAGCCCACTGCCGATAAGGAACCCGGTCACTATGCTCATGCTTGGTAGCCGTTTCCTCCGGCATAAATCCGTGAGCCGTCACTGCATACCTCCCGTCTTCCAGCCGGAACACAAAGCCAGAGCCGGTCAAGTCTGTCGTTTTGGATAAATCCAATCCGTTGCGGGTCGCATAACCGCGAACCAAATCTAAAAAAACACTTCGCGACACGGCGAGTGCTTTCCATTTGTCCATAATGCCGGACATATATTTATTTTCACTATCCGCCTGCCAGAGATTTACCCGCTTTGTCAGCCATTCCCGGATTTTTTGTGGATCTCCTGAATTGAACGCTTCATCATGCTCAATTCGGATCTGCTTGAGTAATTCTGCTGAATATTCATTTTCTTCCTGAAGAATGGGATTTGCTTTCGGCCAGTTTTTTTCATCATGCGGATCATCTCCCTTGTCCAACTCCCGAATCATGGCAAAGTAAGATTCTATCATAGGACTTTCCCCGTCAAGCATTTTGCATAACGAATCATATTCCTTCTTGCAAGGGCTATTCTCGGCATCCTTTCCCGCGGTTGATATAATCTGCATTAATGATTGCAGCCTCTTACCAAAACCTGAATAAGATACGTCTACAATTTCACTGGTAGGATGAGCATGCCATTCGTCAACTATAACAAGACAAGGCGCTCCTGAATCCTTATTCTTTGTATCCTTTGACAATGGCCGGAGCCATCCACCACGTTTGGCATGCTCAATGTAGGTGCGTTTAATCCGTAAACGTTTTGAAATATCCGGGCTTTTTTCACCCATTCCTTTAGCATCCAGCCATACCCGCTTAGCCTGCTGCTTGTCGACTGCCGCACATTCCACTTCTGGGCTATCTTCATAACGCTTCAAATGTGGCATGCCGGGCGGATATACACAATCACCGCACATGCCGTATAAGGATAAACCCGACATTTCTGTGGATTTAACGTTTCCCCGCGCCCGAAGGTGTAACGCCTTAGTAATCCTCCGTTTTCCGCTATCCATATGCACCCAACCGTAAACAAAGCCTAGGTCGAACTTTTGGAAGGGCAGCAGCTTAATCAATTGTCCAGAGAACGGACCGCGAACATGACGGCAGCAACGCTCAAACCATTCAAAGATACGATCTGCCCGAGATTCATCGAAGACATACGGGAAGTTCGGCGTTGCCTGCCTCTGCAGATCGGATAAATGTCGCTTACATGCTTGCCGCTCACGCTTGCATGCCAAGCGCATCCCAGATACAACCTCACCAGCATAAAGATTTGTTGGATGGACGTCTTCCCAATCAATCGAAGAGTCCGGCATTTTCGTCTTCCTCCTGGTCCGCCGTCTTCTTTGCTAGTCGCGCACGTGCTTCCGCATTAAGCCCCAGCTTGTTGGAATAAGAAAGAATGAGACGGGAATAGCTCTGCGCCATTTTCACATAAGCGCTAACAACCATATTCCCTTGAGCATTTATTTCTGTATAGCCTTCGATGTCAATCAGCCGGTTCGCGTCCTGGTACTTCGCTACTGCATCGCAATAAGCGCCCAGCACATCTTCGTCCACCTTGTCCAGCACTTCGAATTCGGCCATGTCCTTAACCGTCTTCCGCCAGACCTTCCGGGCTTCGTCGTTCAGCCATCCGGGAATTTTAAGAATCTGCTTTTTCTTTTTTCGTTCGAATTTTTTCGAAGCAGCTTCCCGGGCATTAACCTCGGATTCTGTCCAATGCTTGCCACCGCCTTTCTGTCCCACCCGCATGTGATTAAAATTAACAATATCTGACATATTTTCCGCACCTCCTTTTGAAACTTTCGCTGGGGACATTTTTTCACACAAGAGTCCGATGCGGTCTCTTAGGGGGTAAATTATTTTTTTCAAAACCCCGGGGGGCCCTCTGAGATGCAAAAAGCCGCCCGAAGGCGACTTCACCAGTTTAATTTAAGGTTATAATCTAGTTTCGCAGGTAATCTGAAAATCTTCTTGATTTGCTCTTTGTGCTCCATCGCTTTCGAGATTGCAAATTCATTTGCATCTTTTTCGGATGGACTATTTTTATATTCATCCCAACTGCTATCAATATTTAATTGACCTTCTTCGTCAGTATACAGACCGTTAGTATTCTGCCACGCATGACGAATTTCATGAAACAAATTAAACACTAAATCCAAATCTCGTTGAGGTGAATCAGGAGAAAGGTTGAAGTAGAAAATCTTGATTGTGCGCCGGATTTCATCTGTTAGCCCTGGTGGAAGCACTTCACCGTAAAGAACTTGATTGTATTGCTCAGGTAGCAAATCAGGCGCTTCATCTCTTTCTTTCAAAAGCCTAGCCTTGGTTTTGTACACATCAATTGTATAATCTAATTCGCTGTATTCTCCACCAAGTAAATTAATGCATTTAATCAGTTGATCTCTTATACGGCTTGGGTTGGTGTATCTTACTATCATTAAACGGTTCACTCTCCTTTACCCGTAATTATCTCATAGAGTTTCCAAATCCTCCATCCTCTCTAACTGTCTTGGCATCATGACATGCCTTGCACAGCGCTTGCCAGTTATTGCGGTCCCAGAATAATTCCTTGTCGCCCTTATGCGGCACGATGTGGTCAACCACGGTTGCAGTAATCACCTTACCTGCCTCCCTGCAATACACGCATACCGGATGCTTCCGCAAATATCCAAGCCGAGCCTTACGCCACTGACCGTCATAGCCGCGCTGTGCAGCCGTCCCACGGTATCTATCATAGCGGTGCTTCTCTTGTGTATGGTCAGCACAGTAACGGCCCCTAGTGAGGTTCCTACATCCTACACGACTACATGGTTTAAGTGGTGATTGCGCCATAATTAACCCCTTTGCTGCTGCTGAATAACTGGTAAATCCTGTGCGATCTAATTACACATATCTTACATTGTGTTAAACTCATTCACCTGTCATAAACCCTTGCTCTATAAGGCCTCTCAGCCTGTCCCAGAAATGAGTTTCACCTATCCTTAATATGAGTAACTGACTATGCTTTGTGACGCTTCAAGGCCATGTCCATGCTGTCTTGTTCCATGCCAATATACCGAAGCGTGATCTTAGGAGAAGCATGGTTAAAGAAGTCCATCAGCATGCCGATATCCTTGTCCGTTGTCTCATTGTAGAAGATATAGCCAAATGTTTTCCTTAATGTATGACAGCCCATTTCGGAGAGACCGAATTCGTCACCAATAGAACGCATAACCTTGTATGCCATTTCGCGGGTAATCGCCCGATTCATTCCTTCTCTGCTTCTGATCAGAAATTCATTCGGTGGCTTCCCCTCTATATAAGACAACAATTCCTTCTTCAGTTCGGGAGCCATGAATATACGTTTCTGCTTATTGGTCTTCTTCTCTCTAATCGAGATGTGAGAACCCGATACATCCTTAACACGTAATCTCAAAATGTCACTGATCCGCAGGCCCGTATAAATACCCAGCAGGAACATTATGAAATCTCTAAGATTCTTATTCTTAAGATAATCCTTAATGTCTTGCAGCGTTTCCGGGTCACGAATCGGCTGAACAAAGTTCATTTGCTCTCACCGTCCGCCTTAATACAACCTGACGGTTTGGAACAGAACTGAGCTGCTGCTTCCCATTTCCCCCATATACAACCCTTGCAATTAACCGGCTGTTTCGGTTCTGGCGGTTCCCTAAGCCTCCTTATCTCATTCATTGCTTTTCCCCCAATATAAAAAGCCGCCCTTATAAAAGAGCGACTTTGAGTATTTACATTTATTTGCCATTTCCCGTATTTGCGCCGGCTTAATCACAACGCCAATATATCGCGCCCGGGTGGAGCGCGTTGAGAGCATCTTCAACTCTCATTCCCCGCACCATACCGCCGCGAACACCTACTTGCTACTTGTGCTACAGCTCCACTCCCTTTGCGTCTTGCGCTTGTCAAAGGTGTTTCATCACTGATTCAGCATGGCCGAGTCCTGCTGGGGTAAGGGGTAGCAGGGACACCCGGGAATAATAAAGCAAATTCCCTATGTCCCTACTTTAAAGCCAAAATACAGACGCTTTGCGGACGCAAAACAGACCCTAAACAGACAGTCAACAGACTCAATACAGACAGAATACAGACACGTTTTACATGATGCCGAGCATCTTCAGCGTTGAGGCTACCATTCCGATTCCTTCCAGTATCTTTCGATCTAAGGACCGTTCGGAAAATGAGTGCCATTTTACAACTGCTGCCTTTCGCGGGTAAAAATTAAGGAAGCGATATTTCATAATATCTCTGATTTCTCTATTTTTAATAGCTTCGATTGCTAGCACTATATTATGAATCGCCGGTTCCCATTCCCGCAGCAGTTTTTCTTCAGCAGCCGAACGAACTTCTCTCTCTTTAAGACCGCTAACAATATCGACCATTGTAGAGTATTCTTCAAGCAGGATTCTGGTTCTATCGACGTCCGATTTATCCGCACTGGGAAACAATTCCCCTTGTTCCCACACCATTGCCATTCCCCTCAATCCCCTTTGTGTTATAATGGGTTGAGGTAGAAATTACTGTTTATTGACCCCCGGGACCGGCCAAGGATTAGGGGGTCTTTTCATGTTCATGCATATCTTTGACCTCTCGGGATCTTGCCGTCTTCATCCAGCACAATATTGCTTAATATAATTGCCGAGTCTGCCGGAATATATTGTCCCTTGAATTCACCGAATGTAATTTTGAAGCCGTTACGTTCGTGCTGCGCCCGGAAGGAAACCCCGGAAACGATGCAGCCAGCCGGTGAATTGACATTTTTCACTGTCTTGATGATCACCCTTATGCCTCCTTTCTTCGATTCTCCATTATGATTGCACTCTTTGGTACAGACACCCACTCGAATCCTCTTTTATCACCTCCCGGATCTTCCATCAGGTAGGAATACCCCTTTGGAACAAAGTCACCAGTATGAATCCGCAAATCTCCGAATGCTGTTTTTACTATTTGATGCTGAGCCAATTCGGAACGAGAGCACACACATAACTGCATACGTTCGATTTTCCTGCCTCTGCGGATTACCCTACTTAATGCCATATTGATCATGTTAACCGCCTGTGGATGGATTGGGGATAAGGTACTCATTTAGATTAACTCCCTCCGGCAACCTCACCCATACCACTGCCCCTTGTGGGTGATTGTATTTTATCGGCTCAGGGAAAACTTGTATTTCCTCCAACACCCAAGCGTACAGTTCTCTATAATGCTTAACTAAATTTGATTCACTGGCTGGAATGCAATGCTTATGGCGACTTTTTGCAAAATCCTCTGATGAAAGCTTTATACAGTCCACTAATTGCGCTGTACCATAAACCAGACCACTACCACTTTTAACAATTGCTATTGTGCCGCGTTTGTAAGTTATCCGGCTGCGAATTTCCCAAGTTTTCCGTCCAGATAGAATCAAGTCAGCCCATTTGGGTTTTATGACCAGACCGTCCATGCAGTATTTCCCTCCTTATTACATAGTTTGTGTCGCACTGCACAGCAGAACTCAGAAATTTGATATCCCTCTGATATCGCTCGGACATACCAGCAACTCAGAACCCTTTTCATCAAAGATGAATGTTCCATCTTCCTTTTTCCCTTTGTATGTTGCTATATGCTCACTGGATGTCATGATTCCAGTAAATCCTTCTGGACGTTTCGCTCCAATATTAAGAAAATACTTATGTTCTTTAAGGATTTTAAAAGCCATCTTACTTTCCTCCTTCGTATTGTTCAGTACAAGTTAATGCGATGCTCTTTAATGAACTGATTGGTTGTGGTATAGACAGGGCTAATTCTCCCGTTTTTAAAATTAACTCTTGCTGTACGAAAACTGTACGGTCTATTAGCAAATTGGAGTACACCTACTTGATAGTCCCGTTCTTGTCTTATCTCCCGTAGCCGCTTATATCTCTTCTTCCTGCTCCGCTCCATCTTCAGCTCCTCTCTAATTCGCTATAGGCGTCAACGGTGCGGTACTCTCGTACTGAGTCTTACGCTTGTTCTTCCCAGATTAGATTAACGTTACACAAGGAGCAATTACTCACACCAATAGACACTTGATATTTATTACCTAATAACTCACATACGGGGCAACCATACTTGATATAAGGCTTCTCCCCTGGGTTTTCGTAATGATGTGCAGTTGGTTTAACAAAGGTTTTTCTTTGATAAGCATGCTTCGCTTCTGTTACTACTCCTTCTAACATTGGCGTTCTTCCTTTCGTTAGCTATTGAACAATATGCGTCAATAGCTCGGCATTTTCGGACTGCGCATTAATCTTCTCCGATGTAATTTCCTTCTTCATCGTAGTAATCAGGGCGCTCCTTTACATTATCAAACACCCATTTATTTGCCGCTGGCGTCCCTTTTTCCGGGAGAGAGTAGATCAAGGTTCCGAGTCGGTCAATCTTCAAGTGTCCAAAATTATACCCGGTGTCCTCATCAGCGTATTTAAAGTCAAAAGAGAAATCAGGGAATTTCTGAGCCAGTTCTTCAATAACGGGCATTGGTGCGTTCCAAGCTGTTTCAAACTTAATACCTTGTTCCTGGCCTTCAATCTCATAGGCGTTCCATTTCGTTCCCCAATTTTTAATGCTCCACTCATACCAAGGCGGTGAAATTCCTGGCGTTCCGAATGATTCCTCAATTTCCTTTGGCATCGGAATAAGCGAGTTGAAGTCGAACAGTGTGTCGTCTGTTTTAACATAATCCAAGACTTCCTTTACCGATCTTCCTTCAGGAGCAGTAATTGTAATGATATTGGTAATATGGTTAGGCATCGTATGCCCTCCTTAGTTTTTAATTTCGATATATGCGTCTATTGCTCAATGTCTTCGTACTCTTCAGGACTGCTCATATCCACACACAAGGTCGTGCATTTCCGCAATGACTTCCTCGATATTCCCCTCTTGCAGCAGTGTCACCCATTTATCCAATTGCTCGTACCACTCTTTATTCATTTTTGCCCCTCCTTCCTATACAATCATTTTCCCAACAGGATTATTAAAATCCCGACCGTCTCTATAACCTTGCGTACGCGCTTCGTTGTCCCCCATGCTATTTACTTGAATAGTTTTTGCGGCTGTCCATCCAGCGTTGTCATGAGCTTTGATCACAACTTCATGTTTCACGAGAACCAATGAGAAACACTCTAATGCAACTTGCTCTTTGAATTTCTCTCGCAAACCCTCCAAGAACCCGGAAATGTAATCATTTTTGATCCCATTGGAAACCCTACGGGAACTTGAATAAGAATTGTATTTCAGGTATTCACTCGCGTGGTACTTAATAGCACTTTCAGCAAATCCGTACACCTCAATTGCAATATCAACATCTTCAGGCAAACCTAGAAATCCAATATTTCGCCCGCTGGTGAAGAATCCAAAGCAGCGGAAGTTATCGGCAATGATACTATTGAGCTTGCGGTGCCACCATTCAACCCGACTTTTACGTATAGAACTCTTCCGTGCTTCGGGCGCTGCCTCTTCCTCAGCACCAACGTCCTGTGCTGTTAAACCGTGCTTTGCCATCAAACGTTGAGCAAGCAAAATCGCAGCCTGCGCTTCATCCGCATTTGAATTACCGTTAGCTAACTTAAGAGCCTTCTGAATTTTTCTAATAGCTGAATCCATATAATCCATCCCTTTCATGGTTACTGCTCCGCCTCAAATCTGCAGCACGGACAGCGGTAAAAGTCCTCCCGGATCTCCACCATCCCGGCACAACACTCCAGGCAGATCATGAGGCGTGCGCCCGTTCATAATTGACGAACTTGTTAAACTGCTTAAGGAATACCAGTTCAACGGTTCCTACCGGGCCATTACGCTGCTTGGAAATGATAATTTCGATGATGTTCTTTTTCTCCGAATCGGCGTTGTAGTAATCATCCCGGTAAAGGAAGGCAACAATATCGGCGTCCTGTTCGATGGAACCGGATTCCCGAAGGTCACTCATCATAGGACGCTTGTCCTGACGCTGCTCGACGCCCCGGCTGAGCTGGGACAATGCAATAACCGGAACGTCAAGTTCACGGGCTATTTGTTTGAGCGTCCGCGATATTTCGGAAACTTCCTGCTGCCTATTCTCGCTGCCGCGACCAGCAATGAGTTGCAAATAGTCAATGACGATCAGGCCAAGACCTCTTTCCTTTTTCAATCTCCGGCACTTTGCCCGAATCTCATGTACTGTTATGACTCCTGTATCATCAATAAAAATGTCCGATTCTCCCAGTATTCCGGCCGCAGTAGCTAACCGGGTCCAATCATCTTCCCGCATGGCTCCAGACCGCAGTGTTCCGGCATCTAAATTCACTTCCGCACTAACCATACGCTGTACAAGCTGCGGCGCGGACATTTCAAGACTGAAAACCGCGACTGTTTCCTTGGAACGAACAGCCACATTCTGCGCGATGTTTAAAGCAAAGGCCGTTTTCCCGACCGATGGCCGAGCCGCAACAATAATCAAGTCACCTTTCTGAAACCCTGTGGTCATTTGGTCTAAGTCCGTGTAACCCGTATGAATTCCCGTAATCTCGCCGTTTATGACGCTTTCTGCCTTTTCTGCAGTGTTTTCAACGACTTCTATAACTACATCTTTGATAGATCTGAAATCAGCCTTAGAGGATGCTTGATCCGAAAGAAGTGCAGAATCATTCAGCATGCTGCTGACAACCAGTCCGGCGTCGTCGCTATCATAAGCGAGCTGCATCTGCCGTTCGGCGGCAAAGATGGCTTTTCGTAAAGTATGCTTGTCCTCAAGGTCGCCGATGTAATAGCCAACATTGGCCGCAGTAGGTACAGCATGAGCCAACTTAGCCAGATAGCTAACACCACCGACTTTCTCAAGCTGCTTCATGCCGTTCAATTCATTCACAAGCGCGGGAAGCTCAATGGGACTCCCGACTTTGTACAGATTGAGAATGGCCTTAAATATCTGCTGGTGTGCCGGATTAAAGAATACTGCAGGCTCCAGCAAAGATGCACTATCTGCGGCATCCCCTGACTTGTCGATGAGAACAGCACCCAGTACCGTTGCTTCAGAAGCCGGGCTATTTGGTAGGACGCGAGTTGATTCCGAGCTTTGCATAAAGGGCCTCCTTATATCCTGCAGGCGGCAGCACCACATCTGCGCGGTTATTTTCTCTTTCCGCCAGGATATGCGCGGCCTCAACCTTACTCCGAATATCCTCTTTTATGTCTCCCTGTCCGCCACGTATCTGGGCGATTTTCGGCGGCCAGGAATTGGTTTGAATGTGCTTCCGAACGTTCTGGACAGCTATGTCAAAAGGGAAGTCCTTTAGGTGTTCGTAAAGCCTGTCTATCTCAGGATCGCTAGTGTCGATCTGATGTGCATATTCCTCTTTGAGCTTAATAAGCAAGTCAATAACTTGTGCTCTCTTCAAGCTCCTTAGCCTCCTTTGCTCGACGCTTCAGGTCTTCAAGTTCCTGCTGCTGCTTAGTTTTGCGCGGCGGCTCTGACTGAGCTGCCTGAGTTTTAGGCTTTCTAGAAGGCTTGCTGACTACCTGGGACTTTCTCCAAGCTTCCTTAATGCCTTTTTCGTAATAAGCAAAGCTGTTTGGCTGCTCAAAAGGATCACCGTCTCGGGCTTGCTTTGCCTGCTTCGCCTTAAACATGGTTTTCATAGTTTGGATGGTAAAAGGGGCTGAAATCCCTCCGGCGACCATCTGACCCATGGCATGTCGTTCAGCAGTAGAAACGTGTATGTCAAATTTTGAGTGCATTTTGCAATAAGCGTCTAAGATGGCAAGATAGCCATCGTCGGCGGGTGGGTTTTGATTCGGTTCTTCTTCCCACCACTCTTTTTCTAATTTAATAATAGTAGTAGTAGTAATAATATCTTTTGCATCGGACATTTTTGTCTGATCACTACCCAATTCCGGCCCATGATCGGACATTTCTGTCTGATCACTATCGCTGTGAACGGACAAATATGTCTGATCACCTTCACAGTGAACGGACAAATATGTCTGATCTCTGTCATTGTGATCGGATATTTCTGTCTGATCACTTTCACCATGAACGGACATTTTTGTCTGATCGCTTTCCGGTGAACGGACATTTTTGTCCGATCTCTTCAAAAGCCCTTTTTTCGAATGTTTGACCTTGATAATCAAACCCCGGGGCGCTCTGGTGATATGAAGGTATCCATGATCCTGCAGATCACTGATCCACCTACTGACTGTTTTGTCTTTTACCCCGAAGTTCGCGCCGATTTCAGATAGTTTCATCGGCTTGCCACCAAGGACAATCCCCCAAACGGTTCCATCGTCTTCGACTTCGGCGGTAGTGGAGCTAATGCACCAGACAAATAGCCATAATGCTGAGCCAATTTTTTTACAGTGATCCGGCGTCAGCAGCCCCGAGAACATTGGAAAGGGAAAGCTATCTGCGGGCATATTCTCACCTCTGCTGCCTTATCATCGTTTGCCCCTCTTAACCGGCGGGCGCTTTAATATCTCAGTCACATCCGTTCGGAGGATAAAGGCTAAATTGCCATCTTCCTGCCGGAGCTTAGCCCAAGGCCGAGCGACTCCCCATGTATCTGTGATCTCACCGGACAGGCCGCAGCTTGTCCGCACTGTATCGCCTTTAAGTACGAGAAGCATGTCGCAGCCTCCTTATCTCGCTAGTCGAAGTTGCAGTGCTTCCTGCAAGATTTTTGTACTATTGTCGTCTAAACGGTCTGCTTGCTGAATGTCAATGGTGTTAATGCCATTGAACAAATGAAGAGCAACTGTAAGCATGAATTTTTCAGAAGGGCTCCATCCTTTCGAAGCCTTAACCAATTCATCTGCATGGACTGTAAGTTCTTCAAAATCAATAAGTGCCGGATTCAACAGTAACTGTTTAAGCTTGTTATGATTCGTAAAAATGTGAAGCAGCCCCCGCCAGTAACGATCCTGAAGTAAATGTTCAGGTATCATAATGCCATTCCCCCTTTAATCAAATTTGCGGATATCCGCGACGCTTCACAGCGTTTCGGCCCGTGTCCATCGGGCCTCGTCAGGCGGGAAAACTATCATTTAAGGCGTCATTTATAGCTTTAATTTCAATTAATTTTTCTTCATCTGGTTGAAATGTTCTCATCAACACGTTGTTGACCATAGAAACATAAAACCTTCGGCACATGTCCTGTGCCTGGAACTCAAATTCAAATTCATCCTTGTACTTTTTGAATAGCTCCAGATTTTGTTTATAGTGAAAATCATAATCCAACATATCGCTCGGCCCCCTTGCGCTCTGCTCGTTCTACGGTTAAAATGGACACAATGAGACTCATAAGACGGTTTCTAGACTGCGACTGCCCTGACCGGCGGTCGTTTTTCATTTCCAATTTTGCTATGCGGATCATGGTATTTAGGTAAACCTCAGCGTCCCATGCTTTCCCCGGCAACAACTTATCCGGCTGCTTGCGGATCACCCGCAAATTATGCTTCGCTGTCTTCCCGGCAGATCTCGCTTCGGCAACCAATGCTTTTCTTTCCATCCTTCTACCTCATTTCACATAGTTTTTTGCTTTAAGCTCGGCCCGATGCTCTGTCCAAAGGGCTATGTATGAGAATTCATATTTACAGCAAAGTGCAGCTGTATTATGTGTGAGTGCCGTAATTGCCTCGATCTGCTCCATAAGACCGCTCTTGATAAGCTCCCGGTCGCTGGATGTCAATTGTTCAAGGCTCTTTGTGATCGGAAGCCTTAGTAATGCCTGCAATGCCTCCTGAATTTCTTCGATGGTTTTGATGTGGGTTGAGCTGGGATGAAGATCGGCGTTATCCAGCCATGGAACTGAAGCGCCCCCTGTTACCTCTGCCGCAGCTGCAAGCACCAGTTGCGGATCATCATAATGTTGTACCGCTGCCCTCATAACCGGTTCAGATGCCTTGCGGCTCCCTTTTACGATCTTCCCAATCTGCGAACCATCCACATGTGCGGCCCTTCCTGCTTGGGCTAAGGTGTCACCTCGCTGTTTCATAGCTTCTTTAAGTGCTGACGGAAAATGTCCAACTGCCATATCAAATCCTCCTATGTTTGTCCAAATATAGGGAATGCTTTTGGACAGAGGCATGATGTATGATTATGTCAAGCAATTCCCCTTGCCCACCATTCCCGGCCGCCGCAGAAGTCAAAGTGCGGCGGTCTTTTCATTACTAGAAGCTTTGAAGTTTTCTCTAAACCAACTAAGAAAATCGCCCCAAATGATGCGTTTCTGTCGCTCACCGCCTAAGTCATATACTGGGCAGCCCTTTATAGAAACAATGTCATATACTTGGTCCTTAGATACCTTCAATCGTTTTGCTAGTTCAGGAACGGTTATCACGTCTGTTTCTGAGAAAGGGATCGCAACTGATGTTTGATTATTCATTTAAATCGCCTCTTTCGTTGCTAATTGTTCCTTAAAGGAACATTCGTCCTTAAAAAAATTTTCCCACGGGAACTTAAGAACACTAGCAATAGCCTTTGCAGCTGGAACAGCAGGAGTTTTAGTGCCACTTTCAATATTTGTATAATAACTCCGCGAGATACCCGCCTCATCTGCTACCTGCTCATGAGTTTTTCCCGTTGTTTCGCGGAGTTCTTTTAACCAAATCCTCATTTAGTATCACCTCCAATGTTCCTTTAAGTAACTTTGTAATTCGATTATATGTTACTAAAAGAAACATGTCAATCATATTTGTTTCTTTTAGTAACATATGTTTCAAGTTTCTTTCAGGAACATTATAATGGGTATATCTTGTATAGTTGGAGTTGTGTACATGGAGATAGTAGGCAAACGAATAAAGGGTGAAAGAGAGACCCTTAAAAAGCAAGATCAAAAGTGGACTCAGGAATATGTCGCCGATCTTGTTGGTATTGCTAGGTCAACATACACCGCTTATGAGAACGGTACAAAATTACCACCCGTGGATACATTGAATAAAATAGGTGACATATTCAATTGTGACACTGATTATTTAAGTGGCAGATCGAATATACGTAAGAAACCAGAAATCAGCCTATCTTTCTACGACGGTTCATCAGATTGGACAGAAGATGAATTTAAAGCTGCGGACGAATTTATAAAGGAAATTAGAGAAGCACGACAGAGAGCTTTAAATAAAGCGAATAAAGAAAAATAATGAGGTTTTATTCATTGCCAGCAATGGCTTTTCTTTTACATAAAAAACAGAACATATGTGCGCTAAATGGAGGAATTCAATATGAACTTATCCAAATACTTCAAAACTCCGTTGGAGCAAACGATTGAGGATTACTACCTTTCGTGGGCTATCTTGAGGCCAGAGGATTTAACCATAGAACGAGTATCTAATGCATTTAATGTAGATGTACATTTAAAACGCATTAAATCGTTTTCTGATAATGAATTATATGTGATTGTTATCAATCAACAGGATGAACGAGACGAGCAGCGTAAAACTTTCTTTCACGAACTTGGTCACGTGCTTCGTCATGCCGGAGATCAACGTCAAATGTCGAGGCTTTTCCGGCAAATGCAGGAAGCCGATGCAGAACGTTTTTGCTTATACTCTGCGATCCCGTTCTTCATGCTTGAAAAACTGCAACTCCCGGTTGTAGAAGATGAAGCCGCTGGGAAACTTGCAGCAGTATTCCAAGTCCCTCCGGAATTCGCACTTCAGCGGCTGAAACAGATTCGCGAGCGAATTTCTAACGTCGAATTTATGGCCGCTTTTACATATACTGCTGCGACCAATGAAAAACCCTTGCCAAGCGCAGCAGTAACAGAGCCGATCATTCGAGGTGTCTACGGACTTGACGATCTATCTAGGCCCCACACGCTAGTCATTGAGCAGCGCGGAGGCTTTGAGTGGAATCAGCCGCTCTATATCGAAGTTAATGGAACCTTTAAAAGCGTCGATGTTCGTCCGGCCTCTATCCGGGATGGTGCCATTGTTCGTCCAAGCGATCTTTCTGTCCCTTTGGGCAACTCTGGATATGTAATGATCGACATGGGGCGTATAGCTTCCAGGTATGGTCATACCGCCAATAAATTGTTTCTAACTGTGGAAGATCTAGAAGATGCTATTAATTTTTAATACCTAAGGAGGCGAGAACGTGCGAGGTCACATTGCTCAAAAAGGAAAAAAGTATTACATAGTAATTGAGACGAAACATGAGGTGACTAACAAGAGGGTACGGAAATGGATATCAGGGCCGGATGGTGGTTTTGATAGAAAAAAGGATGCAGAAAGAGCCATGCCCGATATTCTAAGTGCTTTTCAAAAGGGGACATATGTTGAGCCAACAAAGAAAACATTCGGGGAGATCATGGAGAAATGGTTGGAAGATAAGCGCACATCAGTAAAATATAATACTTGGAAGTCATACGAGTGGCTTGTGAATACTCATATTATCCCGGCACTCGGTAACATACAAGCTGTTAGACTCAAACCACAAGACTTTCATAATCTATATCACAAAACTTTACTGCCGAAACTTTCAGTAGGCTCAATTAAAAAGGCGCATGTACTTATTATGGATGCATTGAACCGAGCCGTAGTATGGGGAGAGATTACGCAAAACGTAGCAACTGCAGTCACACTCCCTCAAGGAAAGAAAGTGAAATTTGAAGTTTGGAATGAGCAGCAGCTTAATCTATTTCTGGAAGAGGCGGCTCACGATCAGCATCATGTAGCTTTCGAGCTTGCGGCATCAACCGGAATGCGTCAAAGCGAAATTCTGGCTGTCAGACGGAAAGATGTAGATTTAACTAAGAATATGCTCTCTGTGCGGCAAGCATATACACTCGCTGAGGTTGGGCATGACTTTGATGATACTAAAAATGATAGTAGTCAGCGATCCATTGCTTTGTTTAAAAATACAGTGGATATGCTAGAGAATCACTTTATAGATATTGTTAAATTAGCTAAAGATAATCCACTGTACAATGACAGCGGTCTGGTTGTTCAGAGTGGAATTGGAACGCCGGTCAATCCCCGGAACCTTATGCGTAATTATTACGCTATCATTGAAAAAATCCAGAAAGAACAGGAGAAACTAAAAGATTCCGGTGAACCATACATCGATCTCCCACGCATCCGTTTCCACGATCTTCGGCACACTCACGCCACGCTACTGCTGAAGGCCGGTATACATCCTAAGATCGTTCAAGAGCGCCTGGGGCATTCTTCGATTAACGTCACATTGGACACATACTCCCACGTACTTCCGAACCTGCAGGAAGCTGTACTAAAGAATATTGGTGACTCCATTACAGGAGATCGCAAGCCTATTTTGGTAGAAGAAACTACCCAGAATGCCACTTTAGTCGAATGAAGGGTAGAAGAATGGTAGAAGAACATAAAAGGCGCAGTCCCCGAAATACCGGAAAACCGCGCCACACAAAGGTTTTAAGGATGCTGGTGAAGGGAATTGAACCCCCGGCCTACGCATTACGAGTGCGTTGCTCTACCCCTGAGCTACACCAGCTTAAAGCATTTTTTCTGTCAAACAAAAAATATTATACAACTTCCAGCCAAAAACGCAACATTTTTTTACAACATCTGGGCTTCAATTCTCCTCCAGCTTGCGTTCAACGGACTGCAGCTTGCTGCGGCTTGTAGACGGCTTGTCGCGGCGGTCATCAATCTTCAGCGACGTGGATACCCGCTGCGCCCCGGCAGCGAAAGGCGACTCATGCAGCGCTTCTACGGCAGCGAGAATCCGCGGGATCGGCCCTTCGATAATCGTCCCCATGGATGTAAGCTCATAAGTGATCCCTTCCACTCCCCTGAGCACACGCTGCATATCGGCCACATAGCTGCTAAGGCTCGTGCTGCCTGTGCCGATCGGAATTACAGTTACTTCGCCAATTGCCATCCTGAACCCCTCCTTAATATGCTGTAAAGCAAAACCCTTTATGGAAACTTCCTCGTGGTAACTCATTCCGGACTATAAACCTAAAACTCCTGATATATGTCTCCGGCCTGTTCTTATTGTAGCAACTCCGCCGCACACCCACAAATCGCCGTGAAGACTGTTGCTCCATTTAACACCCTCCGTAACCTTCGCCTCCCCATATTTCTCCGTTAGGCACTCCAGTGTCACGCTCACTATATTTATGGATTCTTTGTGGCATCTTTTAAGACAATTTATGACTTTATCCAGACACTTTTTGTACCCAACTTGTGGATTACCTGTGGACTAACTGTGGATCATTTGTGAGTAAAACCGCAGAACCCGCTCCCCGCGCGGAGTTTCAAAAAATGGTTTACAAACACAACATATTGGGTTATTTTTATCTAACGACAACAAAATATAGTGGAAACAGGTGTTTCGCTCTTTCAAGCGAGCTGAAGCTTAATAGGGAAACGCGGTGCAAATCCGCTGTGGTCCCGCCACTGTAACCGGATGCCTGCAGGCTTTCTGAAGCCCGCGAAGCAGCGTCTACCGGCAATAGCCACTGAGGGGCGGTAAAGCTCTCGGGAAGGCGCCGGAAGATTCACCGGAAGCCAGGAGACCTGCCTGTTTCGCCGACACCATCATTCATGCCTGCGAGGACCAGGTGAGGTGTCCGCAATGCGGCCTGCACAAGCAGACATAGCCTTCCCGTGTTTTAAGGAGCCAAGGCTGCCGATACCTGAAGGCGATAAACCGTTATCGCCCTCAGGTATCGGCTTCTGCGGAATATATAAGAACAGGACAGAGATTACCCCTGTCCCCTGCTTATATGTTCATCAAGACAACCGGCAAATATCCTTTAAGGATATTTCGTACGCATTCGGGCATTTCCCGCCTCCTCGGCGGGAGATGCTTTTTTACTGCTATCAGGAAGTATATACTTCGTTCTTACTATACCGAGGGGAGAGAGCTAGACAATGACGCTGCTGGAGAAACGGTACAACGGTGGACAAGCTGCACAGGAAGTTCTTTTGGAGGAAGTTATTCATTTGGGACGGGATATTATCGACAGCCGGGATTTGGATCTGCTGCGCGAGAATGCCAATTTGAACGGAGAAAGCTTCTCCGGCAAAATGAGCAAATTCGGCAGTGAATATTCCAAGTGGTATGCCCGCAACTTCACGATGCCGCCACAGCTCGTGCAGGCCATTCAGGATAATGTCGTGTACGTCCACGATCTGGATCAATACGCCATCGGAACGACCAACTGCATCTTCATCCCGTTTGAGCGCCTTCTCCGCGAAGGC
Source organism: Paenibacillus paludis (assembly GCF_042610515.1). Taxonomy (NCBI): domain Bacteria; kingdom Bacillati; phylum Bacillota; class Bacilli; order Caryophanales; family Paenibacillaceae; genus Paenibacillus; species Paenibacillus paludis. Next base: position 202,607 of record NZ_JBGJZP010000004.1, on the reverse strand, counting down.
TTCAATACCGGCAACGGCAGTGTCCGTCCTCCGAACTCAATTATGACCGCAATGTCGCTGGTGGCGATTATTTTCCAATCCCAGCAAAATGCCCAGTACGGCGGCGTATCCGCCAATAAATTGGATTACGACCTTGCCCCATACGTGACCAAATCCTTCGCTAAGCTGTTCCGCAAGGGACTGGAATACTTTGAAGAAGGACAAGCCGGTGATCACCTCGGCGAAATCACAATGAGCCGCAGCGATCTGGCGGAGCAGTACCCGCGCGCCTTCCGCTTTGCGCAGAAAGAGACCGAAAGCGAAACACTACAGGCAGCAGAGAGTATGATACATAATCTCAATACGATGTCCAGCCGTTCCGGCGGACAGATTCCTTTTACCAGCATCAACTATGGCACCTGCACCTCCCCCGAAGGCCAGCTTGTGATCAGCTCCCTGCTGACCGCCACCATGAACGGCCTCGGCAGCGGAGAAACACCGGTGTTTCCGATCCAAATCTTCAAATGCAAGCAAGGCATCAACCAGCAGCAGGGCGATCCGAACTATGAGCTGTTTCTTAAAGCAGCCGAATGTTCCGCACGCAGACTGTATCCGAACTTTGCCAATCTGGATGCTCCGCTCAACATGCAATACTATGATCCGGCTGACCCGGACACTGAATTTGCTACGATGGGCTGCCGCACCCGGGTGCTGGGTGACCGTTTCGGACGCGATCACTGCTCAGGCAAAGGCAATCTGTCCTTCAACACCCTTAATCTGGTCCGTCTAGGCCTTGCTCACGGCACTGTGACAGGCCGCCGTCTTGCTCCCGACGAGGAAGGCTTCTACGACGACCTGAATCATTATATGGATATTGCGCTGGAGGGCCTGCTGCACCGTTTCCGGATCCAGGCGGCCCAAAAAGCCAAAGCCTCCGATTTCATGATGCGCGAAGGCGTCTGGGAAGGCGGCGAGCAGCTTGCTCCAGAGGACAGCGTAGGCGATCTGCTGAAGCACGGCAGTCTGTCGCTCGGCTTCATCGGTATGGCGGAGTGCATGAAGGCCATGTACGGCAAACATCATGGCGAGGACATGGAGGTCCATGCCAAAGCGCTCGCCGTTGTCCGCCATATGCGTGAGTACTGCGACCGCAAGAGCGAAGAACTTGATCTTAACATCACGCTGTTTGCAACACCTGCCGAAGGCTTGTCCGGCAAATTCACCAAGGTGGACCACAAGGTGCTTGGCTCAATTCCCGGCGTAACCGACCGCGAATATTATACGAACTCCTTCCACATTCCTGTGTATTACGAGATCAGTGCGGCCAAGAAGATTAGCCTTGAGGCCCCTTTCCATGAGTACTGCAACGCCGGAGCCATTTCCTATGTGGAACTGAACGGCAATGCCCGCAGCAACCCGGCGGCTTTTGTCAAAATCATCCGCTACGCGCTGGAGCAGGAAATCAGCTATTTCAGCATTAACCACCCAATTGACCGCTGCTCCGGCTGCGGCTATGAAGGGGTTATCGGCACGAACTGCCCTTCCTGCGGCGCGCATGAGCATGACACCCATATCCGCCGCCTGCGCCGGGTAACCGGATATTTGACCGGTGACTACCAGACCCGCTTCAACGCCGCCAAGCAGGCCGAAGTAAGAGACCGCATCAAGCATCTATGAATATTTGCGGCTACTACCCGGAATCAATTAATGAGGGAGAGGGCATGCGGGCCGTCCTCTTCCTCAGCGGCTGCCGCCACCGCTGCCCGGGCTGCTTCAATCCGAAAACGTGGAATTTCAATTTCGGTGAAGTGTTCACCCTGGAGCGGCAGCGTGAGATTATCGCTGAAATTGCTGCTAATCCGCTGCTGGACGGCCTGACGCTGGCCGGCGGGGACCCTTTTTTCTCGGCAGAAGAGGCTGCGGGCTTTATCCATGAGCTTCGCGCCGTACTGCCGGATTTCTCAATTTGGATTTATACCGGTTATACGTATGAAGAGCTGACGGCTTCTCCGGGCTCGCCGGAATGGAATCTGCTGGCCTTGTGCCATGTAGTGATTGACGGACGATTTGTAGAAGAGCTTAAAGATACTACCCTTCCCTACCGGGGAAGCAGCAACCAGCGGATTATCGACATTCCGGCCAGCCTTGCCGGCAAGGAAATCATCCATTGGCAGCCTGCTGTACTTTAGCTTCTTGGAAATATAAATTTCATGGTATACTTTAAGCTTCTGTTTTCCGCAGACTCGGATTCTAGCACGCGATACGATCTATCGCCTGTTTCGAAGGCAGCTTTGAAATGTCGGCTGAGCCGCCATTTCCTGGCCGCTTTCTGCGCTATAATATATCAATTTTTAATATTGAAAATTAAACCCAAATACGAAAGGATGAATCCCCTATGCCAGAACTCGTAGTGAAACCCGACAACCGCCAATTGGCTTTTGATCAAATCCGCCTCTCCGTTTACGCCGACCGTATCCTGAACGGCCTTGAGCAATTAAGCAAAGAAACCTTGCTGCGCGGGGTGCAGTCCAAGCTTCGCCGGAGTGAGGTCAGCGGAGAAGAAATCAGCAGTGCCTTCACCATGAGCGCCCTTGAGCTCGTAACCAAAGAAGAACCGGACTGGAAGTTCGCTGCTGCCCGCTCGCTTTTGACGACCCTATACAAAAAAGCCGCAGTTAACCGCCGCTATAAAGCATACCCGGATGAGCCATACGGCGAATTGTACCCGCTGATTTCCGATCTGGTGAAGAAGGGCATCTACCGTGAAGAGCTTCTGACCCACTACACCAAAGAACAGATTGCCGAGCTTGGCAGCTGCATTGATTATACACGCGACCTGCTGTTCGATTACATCGGTTTGCTTACCCTGTCCGACCGTTACCTGGCCCATGACTTTGACGGGCGTGTGATGGAGCTTCCGCAGGAGCGTTATATGATTATCGCTATGTTCCTCATGCACACAGAGCCGGAAGAGAAACGTCTGGATCTGGTCAAAGAAGCCTACTGGGCGATGAGCAACATTTATATGACGGCTGCAACGCCAACGATGTCCAACGCTGGTAAAAAGGTTGCCGGACAGCTCTCCAGCTGCTTCATCGACACCGTCGACGACTCGCTCGAAGGTATCTTCGACTCCAACACCGACGTAGCCCGGCTGAGCAAAATGGGCGGCGGCATCGGCGTCTACCTCGGCAAGGTGCGGGCCCGCGGCTCCGATATCCGCGGCCACAAGAACACCAGCTCCGGCGTTATCCCATGGATCCGCCAGTTGAACAATACCGCCGTCAGCGTCGACCAATTGGGTACCCGCAAGGGTGCCGTTGCCGTCTACCTCGACGTCTTCCATAAAGATATTCTCGCCTTCCTCGACCTGAAGCTGAACAACGGCGACGAGCGGATGCGCGCGCATGACGTGTTCCACGGCGTCTGCCTGCCGGATCTGTTCATGGAGGCCGTAGAAGCGCGCGGCCACTGGAACCTTTTCTGCCCGCATGAGGTGAAGATGGTAATGGGCTGGAAAGATGAGAACGGCCGCGCACTTGGCCTTGAGGATTTCTATGACGAAAAGCTTGGCCAAGGCGCATTCCGCGACAAATATGCCGAAGCTACCGCCAATCTGGAGCTGTCCCGAATTACGGTTCCGGCCATCGACATCATGAAGCGGATTATGAAATCACAGCTGGAAACCGGCACACCTTACATGTTCTACCGCGATACGGTGAACCGCTCCAACCCGAACCGGCACCAGGGGATGGTCTTCTCCTCCAACCTGTGCACGGAAATTATGCAGAACCAGTCGCCAACGGTCATTGAGAGTGAAGAGCTGGTTACCAAAGACGGCCAGACCCGGATCGTTATCTCGAAGGTTCCCGGCGACTTCGTAGTCTGCAACCTGAACTCCATCCACCTGGCACGCACCATCCCGGCCGGAGTGCTGGAGCGGCTGGTGCCGATTCAGGTACGCATGCTCGACAACGTCATCGACATTAACAATATAGAAGTGCTGCAGGCGCAGTACACAAACAGCCAATACCGTGCAGTCGGCCTCGGCACCTTCGGCCTGCATCACCTGCTGGCGCTGGAGGGCATCCGCTGGGAGTCCGACGAAGCCGTGGAATACAACAATCACCTGTATGAGCACATCAACTATCTGTTGGTACACTCCAGCATGGAGCTGGCCCGCGAGAAGGGCCGCTATCCGAAGTTTGCCGGCTCCGACTGGGATACCGGAGCCTACTTCGACTCGCGCGGTTATACAAGCGGCGAGCAGGAAGGCAAATATGTGACAACTGAGCAGTGGCGTGAGCTGCAGCAGGAAGTAGCTAAAGACGGCGTACGCAATGCCTGGATGTTCGCGATCGCTCCAAACGGCTCGACCTCGATCATCGCCGGCTCCACAGCCAGTATTGATCCTCTGTACGAGCTGCTCTCCTACGAGGAGAAAACAACCTACAAGATCGCCAACCCGGCACCCGATCTGTCCGAAAAGACGATTTGGTACTACAAAACGGCGTTCCTGATTGACCAGAACTGGTCGATCCGCATGGCCTCAGCCCGCCAGCGCCACGTCGATCAGGGCCAGAGCTTCAATCTGTACGTGACGCCGGACATCAAGGCCACCGATTTCCTGAACCTGCATCTGAACGCCTGGAAGGGCGGACTCAAGTCGACGTATTATGTGCGGAGCCGTGCATTAACCATAGAAGAGTGTGAATCTTGCGCCAGCTAATTGTCTTCATGCCTTGAATAGAAACACGGTGATGTATTCGTAACTACGAGAAATGTTTGGGCTTCCGGCCGCTGTTGTCATCAGATGTCTTGATTGTACCGCTCATAGCGGACGACATCCGATGACAGCCTGTGCTTTCGATGCGAGCTTTCCTTCGGAAAGCTTTCAGGCGGTCGCTGTCGCTCCTACAGCTCCAAACTTCCTCTCCGTGACTAAGCGCTGGTTTTTAAAGTAAGCATTCACCAGTTAGCTGCGCGAACGTTGTCCCAATATCAAGATTGGCGGTTGACCAATTCAGGCTTTCTCTTCCTTGTTCAATGCGCAGCATGCCATTTTTTACCCATTTTTAATCAATAACGGGAATTCCTGCCGCTACTTGTGCCCCTGGATTGAAAATCCCACAAGGAACGGGAATTCTGCCCGCTAAGTTTTCACAAAAGGGCTCTATTTGATAAACAGCCCATAATAGCGACATGAATTCCCTCTATAAGAATAAATAGAACCATTCATACAAAATTACCGGGTGACTTTCCCGTTACCCCCTTAGGAGCCAGGAAGCTTGCTCCCCCTCTCCATTTGGAAGCCCGTTCCGGCGAGAGGGCATGGCGGCGGAAACCCATCCACAGTTTGAGTGCAAAATACAGGAGGGAAACAAAATGCAACTGCAAAAGATTTTTAATACAGAAGCGCCGAATATGTCTACCCGCATCATTGACGGGGAATGCTCGGGCATTCTGAACTGGAACGATATCCGCATGCCGCATATGTATAAGCTGTACAAGGTGCTGCTGCTCAACCACTGGATCGCCGATGAAATCCCGATGTCCAAGGATGCCCAGCAGTTCCCGATGCTTGAGGCTGAAGAACAGCGTGTGTTCAAGATCAACATCTCCCTGCTCGCGGTACTGGACTCCATGCAGACCATGTTTGTGGGCGACGTAAAGCGGTATTTTACCGACTCTTCCCTGGAGGCGATCTCCGCGATCATCGGACAGCAGGAGGTTGTGCATAACCAATCCTACTCCTACGTCCTCTCTTCCATTGTTTCGGACAGCGAGCAGAAGGAAATCTTCGAATACTGGAAACATGATCCGGTCCTGCTGGAGCGCAACCAGTTCATCTCCGATATTTATCAGGAGTTCCGCGACGAGCCGTCGAAGGAAACCTTTTTCCGCGCGCTGGTAGCCGATCTCATTCTGGAAGGGATTTTCTTCTACAGCACGTTTGCTTTCTTCTATAATCTGGCCCGTGACCAGAAGATGATGGCAACCAGCCAGATGATCTCCTACATCCAGCGCGACGAGAACCAGCATTGCTACTTCTTCGCGGAAGTGTTCAAGCAGCTGCTCGTGGATTTCCCAGAGCTCAACACTCCGGAGAATATGGATTATGTGTACCGCACCATCGACCGCGCCGTAGAGCTGGAAACCAACTGGGGTCACTACACGCTCACCAACGTGCGCGGCATTGACATGAACGAGCTGAGCGATTATATCAAATACACCGCTAACAAACGCCTGACCCTGATGGGCATGGAAAAAGCCTATAAAGGCGTGGACGTCAACTGCATGCCATGGATTAAGCCTTTCTCCGACGAAGCGCTGAACGCCACCAAAACCGATTTCTTCGAAGCCAAGTCACGCAATTACGGCAAAGTCGGCGACGACAACGGGTTCGACGATTTGTAAGATTCGACCCAGCCGGCTGCAGATAGCAGGTCCAGGAAATAACCTCAAAAACCCGGAAAAAGCCTTAGATAATCAAGGTTCTCCGGGTTTTTTCCTCTTCTGCTATTCAAAGTCACAGCTTTTTATAATATCCTGATATCCTCTCTAGTTCAGTAACAACTAAATTCTTCAAGCAAGAAGGCTGGATAGAGATAATAGCTGTTCCATATTTGATGAAGTAGCTCGAAATAAATTTTTCTTCTCCTTTATTATAAAATCCACAGATTGCATATTTCTCCTTATTCACACTTAACGTCATAGACGGATAATGCTCCTTATAGAACAAATCCACTGCCTTTTCCGAAATCTCCACCTCAAAATCAACGGCCCCCTCTAATTTATACATGTCAGCAGGGGATGACGTTAACTCTTCCGCTTTTTTGGAAGGATGATCCTTCAATTCCTGTATTGATATTATTTTGTCGCACCTAAAAACCTGCACCTGATTATTCTTAAAATTATATCCTGTGGCATACCACTGTCCATAAGATGCTGAGATATCAAAAAACTGAATCGTATAGGATTCCCCGGCACCATTTTTAGCATATCCAAGCTCGCATACTTTTTCCTCCAGCGCAGTTCTTAGAATTTCCTGGAGAAAAGGACTGCTGTTAGCATGCTTGTATGTCTCCAGCTTTAATAGTCGTTCCATTTGGAAGACCCTTAGTATCTGCTCACTGGAAAGACAGGATTCGAACTTCTTCTTCAATTTTTCAACACTTAAATGAAAGGGTGTCGATTGATATGTTTTTAGTGTCAGCATTGAAAAATACAAAGCGTATACTTCATCTACTGTAAACACAATAGGTGACAACAATCTATTTTTCAAGATCCCATATTTTCCGTATCGCCCCAATTCAGAAAAGATAGGCATCCCTATTTCCTCTAATGACTGGATATCCCGCAAGGCTGTGCTTTTAGAGATATTGTATCTGTCCATAATGTCCTTTAAGTTAAATTGCTCCTGCCCGTTCAAAAAAATAATCATATCGTTTATCCGTTCCGACTTTTTCATTTGTTATCTCCTCACGATCTGAAAGGTGTCAAAATATGATACCTTTCAGCAGTATACTTTACATGCAGGAGATATTAAAGGAGGAATAATTGTGGATACGAAAAGAGAGTTTCTAAGAATGATGGCACAGCAAACAGAAATAGCATTGGCAACCATTGCAGAAAACCACCCGAAGGTTAGAATTGTAAATTTTTACTACGATGACAGATCACATTCCCTTTTCTTTTCAACGTTTGCCGACAATCAGAAAGTCAATGAGATAGAAAAAAACAACAGAGTGGCATTCACAACCATTCCATCGAGCGGCAATGAGCATGTAAAAGCGGAAGGTCTTGCTGTAAAAAGTGCAAAAAACATTCATGATGTACAAGACGGATTCGTTCATAAAATTCCCGACTACAAAAACACCATTGAGCAGGCTGGTGATTTCCTGATATTATTTGAAATTAAGTTTGAAACTGCTATTGTAACTTTAGATTTCGAAAATACTGGTATTTACTCAATTTAAGAGCAGATATAAAACGGACTTGAACCGTCCTCATGATCCCGCACGAGATGCAGCCAGTTTGCGCAGCACCCCCTTCCACACATCAAAGAGCCCCCTGAATCCACCGGATAAAAGGAGCTCTTTGGTATTATTGTACGACAGGCATGGCTCGCGCAGTTGGTTACTCTCCGGCCTTGCGGGCCGCTTTATGCGCAGTCTCTTCCGCCAGCTCCGCCAGTACGCTGTTCAGCCGCAGCTTGAGTTCCTCAGCCAGTTCAACTATCCCCTGATCACTCCGCACAGCCTGTGAGTCCACGGCATATACGCCGCCCAGAATATGCCGTGCGCCCAGCACGGACAATACCGGCTTCAGTGCGTAGTCTATGGTGAGCAAATGTGCCAGGCTGCCGCCCATAAAGAGCGGGAGCACGATTTTGCCGGCCAGCCCTTTTTGCGGGATCAAATCGAGGAAGGTCTTGAGCACCCCTGTATAGGAGGCTTTATACACCGGACTAACCACGATTACTGCATCTGCTTCGGCTACAAGACCATTGGCTTTGACGATCGCTTCACTTTCAAACTTGGTATGGATCAAATCCTCCGCCGGCAGCTCAGCGACATTAATGCGCTCCACCTCAAACCCGCGCCCGCGTAAATCGTCCTCCGCATATTCAATAACCGCGTTGATCCGCGATACCAGAGACGGCGTTCCGTTGATCACAACTATTTTGCCCATTCCTCCACCTCTTTCGTTCATATCACAATATATGCAAGATGCACCTGATCTCAAGCCTGAATACTTTAAATTAGTAATAATCCTATCAAAGAGCAAGGATTAATGTCAAACAGGAATTACCCTTGCACCCCGCAAAATCATGGGATATAATAAGCGGCAATACTATATCCCGACCAGGCCAATGAACGGCATCCAACCGTGAGGCGTCTGCGACCGGAGCATTTACTTGTTCCCTAAGTTTACCGGGTTTCGCCCGTTACCGCGAAGACCAAAGAGGATCGGATTCCGCTACTGAAGCAGCTTTACAGGGATTCGGTCAACCTGGGTGGCACCGCGAGCTGACGCTCCTCGTCCCATGGATGAGGGCGTTTTTTGCATTTTTTTAAACCAAAAGGAGCGAAGCGGTATGCTGGACATGAACTGGATCAGGGAGAATGAGGAACTCGTAAGAAACACGGCAGTGTGGAAAAAGGTGGATTTCCCGCTGGATGAATTGCTGGAATGGGACGATAAGCGGCGGGTTTTGCGCCGGGATACGGAGCAGCACCGGGCACAGCGCAACACGCTGACCAAAGAAGTGGAACAGCTGCTGCGGCAAGGTGACACCCAAGGCGGAGAAGCTGCCAAGGAACAGGTGCGGAAGATCAACGCCCTGCTGGGCAAGCTTGAAGCTGATCTGGCGGAGGCGGACCGCCGCTGCGGAGAGCTGCTGCTGCTCGCCCCGAACCCGGTATCGGGTGATACGCCTATCGGCGGCGATGACAGCCAGAATGTGGAGCTGCGGCGGACCGGTGCGCTGCCGGATTTCGGCTTCGCGCCACGCGATCATGTCGAGCTCGGCGAACTGCATGATATTATCGATATACCGCGTGGCGTCAAGGCTGGCGGACCGCGCAGCTATGTGCTGAAAGGTGCGGGTCTGAACCTGCATCTCGCTGTGCAGAGGCTGGCCCTGGATGTGCTGGCAGCACGCGGCTTCACGACAATGGATGTGCCGGTCATCGTCCGGCCGGAGGCGCTGGAGCGGACGGGATTTTTTCCCGGCGGCATGGATCAGACCTATGAGCTGACAGGTGAAAAACGCTGGCTGGCCGGAACCTCGGAAGTGTCGCTTGTTTCATTATATAGCGATGAGATTGTCGATCTTGCGGAGCCTATGCGGTTAGCCGGGATGTCCACCTGCTTCCGCCGCGAAGTCGGCTCAGCGGGACGCGATGTGCGCGGCCTGTACCGCGTGCATCAGTTCTCGAAGATCGAACAGGTTGTGTTATGCAGAGGCGATAACAAGGTCTCGGAGCAAATGCTGCAGGAAATCCTGGCGAATGCCGAGCATATTTTGCAGCTGCTCGAGCTGCCTTACCGGGTCGTGGCCGTCTGCAGCGGTGATATGGCGCTGAAAACGCATAAGCAATACGACATCGAGACCTGGATGCCCAGCAGAGGCGCTTATGGGGAGACCCATTCGGCTTCGAACCTGCTCGATTTCCAGGCCCGCCGTTCGGGCATCCGTTACCGGGATGAGGACGGACAGCTGCAGTACTGTCACACCTTGAACAACACCGCAGTGGCTACGCCGCGGATTCTGATTCCGCTGCTCGAGAACCATCAGCAGGAGGACGGAACGATTTATATTCCAAAGGCGCTCCAGCCTTATATGGGGGGCTTAGACTCCCTCCCTGCTCCGGCACAGACAGAGAAATAGCAGAATACGATCCTGCAAATCTTTTTATCGTTTCATAAATGCCCTTGGCCTTACTGCGGCCGGGGGCATTTTTATGTTCTTTTCACATAAACATAACATACAGATAACACTAGCTAAATTAGAAAAAGATAGTCTCAAACCTATCATTTCATAAATTCAACACAACTCTTTGGATTGAACGAGAAAAATATCATCGTCTTTTGTGCTCTGAACCAAAACTTCCAATATTTCTATGTTATTCAACCCATGTTTAATATATATTTAATGGTAGACAACCTATCATTTAATGAACAAATGATAGAGTTAGGTTAGGTTGAGTGATTATCGTAAACGAGAGGAGAAGATTCGAACAAATGAAAATCTCATCAAGGCAAAAAAAATGGTGGTCTGCGGCACTCTCAATGCTGCTCGTTACCGGTATTGCCCTGCCCGCACCACAGACCGCTTCTGCGGCCGAGGATAACAGCTCACCCGTAATCTCCCAGGTATATGGCGGCGGAGGAAACTCCGGAGCCAAGTACAAAAATGACTTTATTGAGCTTTATAATCCGACAGATACAGCTGTCGATCTGACTGGCTGGAAGGTTAGATATGCAGCAGCTGGTGCATCATCCAATTTTGAAGATAAAGAAAAAATGTTCACCCCATTAAGCGGGAGTATCCCTCCTGGCGGATTCTTTTTGATACAGGAAGCGGCTGGCTCTGGAGGTACTGATGCCTTGCCGGCACCTAATTTGGTTTCCGAAGGTACCGCTGTCATTTCTATGGCAGGTGCAAGTGGCAAGGTTGAACTGTTGGATGCTTCAGGCACCCGGGTGGACCTTGTGGGGTATGGTTCTGCAAGTATTTTTGAGGGTTCAGGCCCAACTGGTCCCTTAACCAACACAACTGCGGCCGTGCGCAAGTCATCTAACGCTTTACCATCCGGAAATCGCGGACAAGATACCAATGATAATGCCGCAGACTTTATTACTACACAAGCACCAGATCCGCGCAGTTCCGGTTCCGGGGTAGTCGACCCCAAATCTCCGGCCGTTGCCGCATCCATCGCTTCCGGCCTGCTCGTGGGCAAGGGAACTGAACTCGCCCTTACTACAAGCAGTGTAACCGCAAGCGTATACTACAGTGTATATGCAAATGGCAGCACTGACGCCTTAGCAGATTACGCATGGTATAATGCCCCGATTGTTCTGCAGGATGACAGTATCCTGATCAAAGCTTTCTCTAAAGAAGAAGGCAAACCCGACAGCGATATTTCACAGTTTAACTATACGACCAAGGATGCCGTGAGCGGACTGACGATTCCCCAGATCCAGGGCACCGTCCAATCCTCTACTTATACTGGTCAATTGGTGAAAGGCGTGCCGGGCATTGTGACTTACACAAGCGGCAGCACCTTCTATATCCAGAACCCGACGCCAGACAGCGATGTCCGGACTTCCGAGGCGATCATGGTCTACCTTCCCGGGAACAAGGTGAAGGTTGGCGATTCCGTGCTCGTGGACGGATCGGTCAAGGAGTATAAGGAAGGCGGATATAATGATGCCGTAGATCTGCTGACTACGGAAATTGCCGCAGCTCAGGCAAAAGTCATATCTTCCGGAAACGCTCTTCCCGCTGCTACCGTTCTTGGCACCGGTGGCCGCGCTATTCCCACTGCTCTCATTTCGGCCGGTTTGAGCAAAGAGCTTGAACCTGCCAAATATGCGCTCGACTTCTACGAGAGCCTTGAAGGCATGCGCGTTCAGCTCAATACCCCAAAGATTATCGGACCTTATGATCATGAAATTCCGGTTACCGTAAACAACGGTACCAGCACGACAGAAGTCAGCTCCCCGGCGGGCGGTCTGGTCCTGACAGGAGCAGACTATAATCCCCAGCGGATTCTGATTGCCAAGAAACCAAGCAGCCCGGTCAAAACAGGGCAGGTTTTTGCCGGCAACATCACCGGTATTCTCGGCTATGATTACGGAAATTTCAAAGTGCGTCCGGATAGCGAACTGCCTGCGGTAAACCCGGGAACCTCCAAGGACCGGGAAACTACCGCTTTGACAGCCGAAGCGGACAAATTGACGGTCGCTTCATTTAATGTGGAGAATTTCTCCAAGATCATAGATCCCAAAAAACCCAATAAAATTGAAAATATAGCCAAAGCGATTGTAAGCAATTTGAAAACACCGGATATCGTCGGCCTGCTGGAAATCCAGGACAATGACGGTGCCGCGGACAGCGGCAATGTCGATGCAGCTGAGAGCTACAAGGCGCTGATCGACGCCATCACAGCACAAGGCGGTCCAGTCTATGCTTATACTGACATCTCCCCTGCAAACAACATGGATGGCGGTGCACCAGGCGCTAACATCCGGGCCGGATTTATTTACAACACTGCACGCGTTAAACTGGCTGGATCAGCCAGCAAAGGTGACGCAACAACAGCAGTTGCTTACACTAAAGACGGCGGACTCAGCCTGAATCCGGGCCGGATTGATCCAACCCACTCCGCATTCAAGAGTTCCCGCAAGCCGCTTGCGGCCGAATTTATGTTTAACAATGAAAAAGTTATGGTTATCGCTAATCACTTCAATTCCAAAACAGGCGATACTGGCCTTTATGGCGGCACACAGCCTCCGGTTAAGGCAAGTGAAACCCAACGGGCGGAAATCGCCAACGTGGTAAATGGCTTCGTGTCAGATGTCCTGACCAAGAATCCGGATGCCAATATCGTCGTTCTTGGCGATCTGAATGACTTCCAGTTCTCGAATACACTAAAGGTCCTGAAAGGCAGCGCATTGACCAATCTGATCGACACCCTGCCTCTGGGAGAGCGCTACTCCTATATTTATGAGGGCAATTCCCAAACGCTGGATCACATGCTGGTCAACAATAAGCTGGCCTCCAGATCCACACTCGACATCGTGCACATCAATGCCGACTTCCAGGAAGAAGAAGGACGGGTAAGCGACCATGACCCGCTGCTGACTCAAATTGACTTCGGTACCGGCACTTTCAACCTGCGTGTGCTGCACACAAATGATACGCACAGCCACCTGGAGAATGTAACCAGACGCACGTCGGCGATCAGCAGCGAACGCACAGGCAACACGGTGCTGCTGGATGCAGGGGACGTGTTCTCCGGAACCTTGTATTTTACCCAGTTCAAGGGGCAGGCAGATATCAAGTTCATGAACAACATCGGCTATGACGCGATGACATTCGGCAACCATGAGTTCGATCTGAACAAGGATCAGCCGGAAGTGCTGAAGGACTTCGTGACGGCCGCCAAATTCCCGTTCGCCAGCTCCAACATCGATTTCACTACGAAGAAAAGTGAACTCGCGGAGCTCTATCACAATACGATCGGAACGCTGGAAACCGACGAGTCCCTGAGCACGGCCAAGGATGGTAACATTTATCCTGCGGTCATCAAGGATATCTACGGCGAGAAAATCGGTATTTTTGGCCTAACAACCGAGGACACCGTTGGACTGGCATCGCCAGGTGATAAAATCAGCTTCAAGGACCATGTGGAAAGCGCCAAAAACACAGTTAAAATGCTGGAGGACCAGGGAATTAACAAGATCATCGCCGTTACCCATCTGGGTTACACTGTTGATCAGCAACTGGCGAAGACTGTTCCCGGAATTGACATTATCGTTGGCGGACATTCGCATACGAAGGTCGATAATCCTCCGACGCCAATTGTTAATGCCGGAACCGGCAAGAATGTACTGATCGTGCAGACCGGTGAATACAGCCAATTCCTCGGCGAATTGGACGTAACCTTTGATAAAGACGGTGAAATTCTCGCCTACAACGGCAAACTGCTGGATGTTAATCTATTCGGCGAGGATGCTGCAGCCAAAGCTTTACTTGCTCCTTACGACGCTGAATTGGCGGCTGTCCGCAGCGAAGTCGTAGGCTTCACTGACGTCGACCTCTACACCAACCGCACCATCGACGGTAAGTCTGTACGTGTTGTGCGTCAGGAAGAAACACCGATCGGCAACATGATTGCCGACAGTATCGCGGAAAAAGTCAAAGAGCTTATGCCGAATTTTGTGCCGGAAAGCGACCTTGCTTCCATTAAGGGCGTTGTGGCCATCCAGAATGGCGGCGGCATCCGTGCAGCCATCGACAAAGGCGACATCACGATGGGCGAAGTGCTGACCACACTGCCTTTCGCCAACAGTCTTGCTGCGCTCAAGGTAACGGGCTCGGAAATCATCTCCTCTCTGGAGAACTCGGTCAGCGGCCTGAGCTCCGACCAAGGACGTTTTGCTCAGGTTTCCGGCATGAAATACACGTATGATTCCACGAAAACACCTGAAATTGTGGATTCCATAACAGGTAAAGTAACACAAACCGGGGAACGTATCGTATCCGTCGATATCCTGCAGGCTGACGGCTCCTACGCACCGGTTGACCCGAACGCTTACTATCTTCTGTCCACGAATTCCTTCATGGCAGGCGGCGGAGACTTCTATCGTGCCCTGGCTGCTGCCAAGGCAGACGGACGTTATTATGAGCTTGGTCTTCCGGATTTCGAAGTTCTCTTGTCCTATTTGAATAAGCATAAACCGGTCAATGTCGAAGTCGAGGGCCGTATCACGGACCTGAAGGGAACTCCGTCACCGGACGAAGACTTCTCTTTACGCATTCTGCACACCAACGATACGCACAGCCATCTGGAAACTGTAGTTAAACGGATGACAGCGATCAAGCAAGAACGGACCGGCAACTCCATCCTGCTTGATGCAGGGGATGTATTCTCCGGCACACTGTATTTTACGAAATTCGAAGGACTGGCTGATCTTGAATTCATGAACTATATCGGTTATGACGCTATGACCTTCGGAAATCATGAGTTTGATAAAGGCCTGCCTGCATTAAGAACGTTTATTAATGAGGCCAAATTCCCGTTCATCAGCTCAAATATCGACTTCACGAGCAAGGATAACGAGCTGAAGGATATTTTTGTAAATCAAACCGGCGGCACTACCGCCACACCAGCACTGGATGGCCACATCTATCCTTCGGTCATTAAGGATGTGTATGGTGAAAAAATCGGCATATTCGGACTCACCACCGAGGATACCGTAGGCTTGTCTTCACCGGGTGACAAGATTGCCTTTAAAGATTACAAAACAAGCGCAGAGAACACAGTGAAAGCACTGAAGGAACAAGGCATCAACAAAATCATTGCTGTCTCCCATCTGGGGTACAACATGGATCAGCAATTGGCTGTTCAGGTGCCGGGCATCGACGTAATTGTCGGCGGGCACACCCATACCAAGCTGGACGCTCCTGTAATCTTCAATAAAGACGGCGAACCGACACTGGTTGTACAGACCGGTGAGTATGGCCAGAACCTCGGCGAACTGGATGTTGAATTCGACGACAACGGCGTTATTACCAACTATACGGGCAAGCTGCTGGACGTAAGCAAGTTCGCCGATGATCCGGCCGCTAAGGAAATGCTGGCCAAATATGACGTGCAGCTTGCGGAAATCCGCCAGACCCTTGTCGGCAAAACCGATGTGCCTCTGGTCTATGAACGACTTGTAGACGGAAAAACAACCCGTGTTGTACGCAAGGAAGAAACCAATCTGGGCAATCTCATTGCCGACGGCATTAACGCCAAAGCCAAGGAATTGGTAAGCAAGCTGATTTCTGCCGAAGATCTATCCACGATTAAAGGCTTTGTCGCTATTCAGAATGGCGGCGGCATCCGTGCCGGCATTGATCAGGGAGACATTACACTTGGTGAAGTGCTGACTGTAATGCCGTTCTCCAACAGTCTGGTAGCTCTCAAGGTTACCGGACAAGAGATTATTGATTCTCTGGAGAACAGTGTCAGCGGACTTGAAACCGACCAAGGACGGTTCGCACAGGTTTCGGGTATGCGCTATACCTACGACTCCACCAAACCGGCAGAAAAAATCAATGCAACTACAAACGTTCTGGAGCAGGAAGGGGCGCGCATAGTTTCGGTTGATATTAAACAAGCCGATGGCAGCTACGTTGCCATTGACCCTGCAGCTTACTATATCCTGTCCACGAACTCCTTCATGGCAGGCGGCGGAGATTTCTACCGCTCACTGGCTACAGCTAAGGCAGACGGCCGGTTCTATGAACTATACCTGCCGGATTATGAGGTCTTTACCGACTATCTGAAAAAATCCGGCACTGTAAACCCTGCTACGGAAGGCCGTATTACCGATCTGAAAGGATCGACGCCAACAACACCACCTTCCACTGGTGGCGGATCGCTGCCAACGCCGACACCGGCACCTAGTGCAACACCGGCACCATCAGCAGCACCGCAGGTGACTACAATTACAGCAGCCGATCTGACCGGCAAATTGGCATCACTGCCTAGCGGCAGCAATGAGCTCGTCATTCCGGTTACCGCCACAGCAGGCGGAGTACAGGTTGTACTGCCAGGCAGCGTGCTGGTCAAACAGGCCGCAACCAACCCTGCGACAGTTCTTACGTTCACTTCACAGGGAGCTTCCTACTCGTTTCCGTTAAGTGTCCTGAACGGAACAACACTGGCTGCGCAGCTTGGCACCACGGACTTTACGATTACAGTTTCCATGCTGCTGGCAAGTCCGGCAACACTCAGCAGCGTGAATCAGGCGCTGGCTTCCCAAGCCGGTTCCGTCACTCTGGCGGCTCCGGTCATTGAATTCAGTATTACCGCACAAGCGGGAACTAACAGTGTGCCGCTCAACAGCTTCGGAAGCACTTATGTGAAGCGGAGTATCACTGCTCCAGGAAAACTGAACTCCGAGAGTGCAACAGCGGTATCCTTTGATCCGGCAACGGGCAAAATTTCCTTCGTGCCTTCTCTCTTTACAACAAAGGCTGACGGAACTACCGATGTCACCATTAAACGGAACAGCAACAGCTATTACACGGTTGTGAAATCAGCCAAAACATTCGGAGACATCACGGGGCACTGGGCCAAGTCGGCCATTGATCTCTTGGCCTCCAAGCTGATCATTACCGGAACCAGCAATACGGCGTTCTCCCCTGCCCAGAAGGTGACACGGGCGGAATTTGCGGCACTGATCACACGCTCCCTTGGCCTTGCGGCAACAAGCAGCGGAGCAGCCTTCAGTGATGTCAGTGTAAGCGCATGGTATGCCGATGCCATTCACACAGCAGCCGCAGCGGGCCTGATCACGGGCTACACAGACGGCAGCTTTAAGCCGAACAGTCCAATCACCCGTCAGGAGATGGCCTCCATTCTGTCGAAGGCGATGAAGTACACCGGGGCAACCTTAACTGCCGATCCGGCCCGGCTTGCGAAATTCAGCGATGCCGCCGACATTGCCGCATGGTCGCAAAGTGCGGTAGAGGAAATTGCTGCAGCGGGCATCATCCAGGGCAGAGCGGACGGCTCATTCGCTCCACAAATGTCTGCTACCCGCGCGGAAGCAGTTACCATGCTGGAGAAGACTCTGAAGTCCCTTCAGTTCATCAACTAAGCTGAGACAACTTTTACAGCAGCATAAAAAGGCGGTTCCAAAGGCGCAAATGGCGTCCGGCGGAACCGCCTTTTTTTATTTTTCCTTTATATTGAAATTATTATTTAGTTCGCATATAATAAAACAAATAAATAGTTCTATATTTATAGAACAAATATCTTGCACACACATTTACAGAAGGAAATGAGGAACCCCAACAATGTACAAAGTAGAAGTCGACTTTGCGCCTATGTATGAATGTATCGCCAGCCTGAACGCTTTTCTCTGGAAGCAGAATCATAATGCCATGGATGGCGGAAAGCTCTGGGTCCGTGAGGTCCAGGCCAGATTTGCACCGGTGCAGCTCCAGAGAATGCGGGAGATTATTACCCTTGTCGAGGATTTCAGTTTGGCGCCGTATATTTGGAGTTGTCCGGGGGACCGTTCGGTCAGCGGCTTTATGCACTGGTTCGAGAATCTGTCTGCGGGTGAGCTGTTTGAGATTGCCGGACGCTTCGGACAATCCATCCCGTCCAATCTTGCGGAGCTGCGGAACTCCACCTCTGAAATTCTGCGTGCCTGGGATGCAGGTTATTTCAGTGGAATCAATCCCGAAATCCTTGAAGGGTTAAGCCGGGAGGCTGAAGCCAGACGGGCGATGCTGAACGGCGGGAATGATATGGAGGTCTTCGAACAGGCAACCGAGGGCATGCGGCTGTATCCTGCCGAGCAGCTGAAGCAGGTGATTATTATTCCGCAATATCATCCCCGGCCTCTGGTTACTTCCGCTATGTACGATGAATTTGTATTTACCAGCTACTCTTGTGATGTTCTTCCTCCGGAAGAAGGACGTCCGGCTCCCGCACTGCTCCGGCTTACCCGGGCGCTGTCCGATGAGACGCGGCTGTACATTCTCCGCCTGCTTGCAGGCAAACAGCTGAACTTCACCGAGATCGTCAAGCAGGTCGGCCTGTCCAAAAGCACGATTCATTATCATCTTATCGCTCTGCGCGCAGCTGGTCTCGTCATTGTCCACTCCAGCGGAAAAAGCGTATCGTACAGTCTGCGCCTTGAAGCACTGGACAATCTGCCTCATCAGATCGGGGCCTACCTGGAGAGCTGATGCAGTGATTGGAACTGATCTAGTAAGGTTTGCCTTGAAAGGGGAGTACATCCTGTGAAAAAACGCAGCTATTATGGTTTGCTGTCCACCATATCTTTGAGCGCCTTCGGGGATGCTTTTGGCCTGCTGGCCATGGAATGGCTGGTCTACGAGCTTACCGGCTCCAAGCTGGCTATGGGGGCACTGGCCCTCAGCTCCGGCATTCCGGAGCTGCTTCTGCGCCTGCTGGGCTCGCCGCTGTCCGACCGGCTGCACCGCGTGCGCTTCATGGCCTGCCTGGCGGCTATCCGCCTGCTGGCAATTGCGCTGCCGCTGGGCATGGGCCTGGCCGGGAAGCTGGAGCTCTGGCATCTCTTCGCCGCCGCCAGCCTCAGCGGGGCCTGCGCCGCGCTGTTCATGCCGACGGCCATGGCGGTGATTCCCGGCGTCGCCGACAGCCGGAAGCTGATGCGCGCCTTCGCCATTATCGACGGCTGCAAGGGCGCGGCCGCGCTGCTGGGCCCGGCGCTGGCCGGTGTATTGACCGCCGCCAGCGGTGCCCTGCCGGCGCTTGGTATCAACGCGGTTTGTTATACCGCTGCTATAGCCACCCTTCTGTGCCTGCCGAAGATGCCGAAGCCATCGCCGCGCTCCGGCACCTTCTCCATACCGGCTTATATGCGGGAGATTGCCGAAGGCTTCACCTTCTACAAGCAGTTTCCGGCGATGTTGACCATTATGATGATGGCCTCCATCAGCAACTTAAGCTCCGTTGCCGTCTGGACTATGATGGTTCCCTATGTACGCGAGGTACTCCACCGTGACGCGGCGGCTATGGGCACACTAACAACAGCTTCCGCACTTGGAACCTTAACCGGACTCGGCATAATTTCCCTGCTGGGTGAAATCAAACGAAGACGTTTCGTGATGCTGGGCAGCCTGGGAGCCATCGGGCTCTCCACTGCGCTCTGGGGCCTGATTCCGAGCTTTCCGTTTGCGCTCGCTGCCGTGTTCGCTGCCGGAGTCCTGGGCCCCTTCTTCGGCTCGTTAAGCTCCTCCCTGCATGGCCGGCTGGTTCCCGGCAACCTGCAGGGCCGGGTCAAC
Source organism: Paenibacillus paludis (assembly GCF_042610515.1). Classification (NCBI taxonomy): domain Bacteria; kingdom Bacillati; phylum Bacillota; class Bacilli; order Caryophanales; family Paenibacillaceae; genus Paenibacillus; species Paenibacillus paludis. Next base: position 182,554 of record NZ_JBGJZP010000004.1, on the reverse strand, counting down.
TCGATCCGCTTCCTGATCGGCGGCAGCCTGCAGCCCTTTGGCGCTTTTGCAGGCGGAGCCGTCGCCGAGCTTTACGGCGTGCCTGCACTGTTCCTGGCCGCCGGGCTGCTTCCTCTCCTTTGTGCCGGACTGGCGCTGCTGCTCCCGGGCCTGAAGGCGCTGGACGGTGACCTGTCTGCACTTGAAGCTAAGACCCGGCAGAGCGGCGGGACCTTTGTAGCGCAAAGCGCAATCGCCGAACAGTGACGGAACAAATAAATGCTCAGATCAGTCCACCGGAAACAGGCGATGCCGGATTCCCGGATCATCACCTGTTGGCCGCATCTATTTGATTAATAATTTATAGGAACACAAATCACGAATCAGCTAGGATTCCATTCCGGCTTCGCTTGTTTCATAATGGCTCGTATCGCCATGCAGCACAATTTCCGGCACACCGTCCGTAATATCAATTCTGCACAGGCAGGTCGGATAAATATAGGGCAGATCCCATAGCTGCTTCATTGCCCTGCCTTCAAAATGGGCCATCAGCACCTTAATCACTACAGTATGCGTAACAATGAGTACAGTTTGCCCTTCATGCTTGTCCACAATCTCCAGAAGCTTCCGCAGTGCCCGTTCCTGCACCTCCCGGAACGTCTCGCTGCCTTCAACAGAGAATTTCTCCGGGTCTTTCCAGAAATGATGATGCTGCTCCGGATGAGCAAGCTCAATTTCCGCAGACTCGCAGCCTTCCCACAAGCCCATTCGGATCTCCTTGAATTCATCGCAAGCGATTACCGGGAGCGTTCGTTCTCCACAGATAATCTCTGCCGTCCGCAGGGTCCGCTCACTGGAGCTTACGTAGACGGCATCAATCTGTACCTTGTTTAATCCACGGTTCAACCATTCCGCCTGCTGCACGCCAAGCGGCGTAAGCGGCGAATCCTGATGTCCCTGCATCCGCTGCTGGACATTCCACTCCGTCTGTCCATGCCGTGTGAGATATATTGTTGTCGTCCCCATGTTCGCTCCCCTTTTCCTGGTTCAGATTGTTCGTGATTCATTCATTCCGGCGGATTCAAAGATTCCGCTTCTTCTCCAGCCACTTCACCGCATAATCAACAATCTCCTGCTGCGGAATCAGCTGAGCTGCAGAGGCGGCAACCATACCATATGTAATCCGCCCCGTATCTTGGCCAAATTCCTCGCCAAGCGCTGCGAAGTCATCCGAATCCCAGTTGAAATCTCTGAATTCCACCCATTGTCTGGTTCCGTTCACCAGCATTGGCGCTCCGGCGGTGACCTCCTGCTTCCCGGCATAACTGGCCCGGTGCTCGGCCAGATGAAGTGAGGTATTGTTGACATGATCCACTCCGAGCAGCAGCACGCTTCCATTCAGATCATAGATCCGGGCGAGGGGAGAATGCTCCCCCAAGGCAAAATCCAGCGCATGGCTGTCAATAATCACATCCCGGTGTTTCCCCCATGCGGCGAAGGAATGGATTGGATGGCTGCTGCGCCTAACCCCCTTCTGCTTGCGGAAGCAGTCGGGTATGATCCCCATTCCCCTCAGCAGCGTCATGTCCGGATCATAGGCCGGCATCTGCTCCCGGATACTCTGCCACCATTCCTTGGGCACCGGCGGATTGCTCCAGCCGGCCGGATCGGTGAGATCGGAGGAGTGGGTAGGCATCACGAGCGTCCCTTCCTCTCCCAGCACCTGCTCCAGGGCGAGAATAACCGCCACCGGTCCGCCGGCTACCCACTGGCCCAGCGATTTAAAGGACGAATGCAGCAGCAAAGTCATACCTTCGGTTACTCCCAGCTTCCGGAGATCTGCCGCAAGCGTCTCAACCGTAATCAAATCCCCTTGTATTTCTTCCACTTTAAACCCTCCAAACAGCTAATAGAATTCCTTGTTATCCGCGCGGGAAGGCGTCCTCTCCAGCTGCTTCATCCGGAATTCCCCCGGGGAGATGCCCTCCAGTTCCTTAAATACGCGGGCAAACTGCTTGCTGTTCTCGAACCCGACAGCCTCAGACACCTCCGCCAGCTTGATGCAGTTTTCGGACAATAGTTTCTTTGCATGGCGGATGCGGACCTTTTTCAAGTATACGACAAAGCTCTCGCCAGTATAAGCCTTAAAGGCTTCACTGAAATAGGAGTAGCTAAGCGAAACGTAATTGCTGACCATCGCCATATTCAGCGGGCGGGAATAATGCTCCTCGATGTAAGCCAGTGCCTCTTCCATATCGGCATGCTCACTATGAGCAGTCCTAATGCCTATAATATAATCGTTTATACTGATGAGCAAATGCTCCAGTGCACGGTAATAGTCATGGAAATGGCGGTAATTGTACAAATCACCGACCGTACGATACAGCTTCAGTACCTCTACGGAGGCCTCTCCGTGTACCCGGAACACCTCATCCAGCACACGTTCATTCATACTCCGGCCCACACTCTCCAGGTAAGCCAAATCCAATTGCGGCAAATGCTCGATCTGAAAAATAACGCCCAGGAGATTCCTGATCTCCTTCTCACGGTCTGTGCCCAGCATGTTGAGCAGCTTGCGCAGTTCTTCGTCCGGTGACGGAAAGCTAAGCCGGTCGGCCTGGATATCGGTATAATCCATAAAGCTTGCCTGCGGAGACAGGAAGGTATATTGCAGCGCACGGCAGGCTTCTTTGTAGCAGGTCTGGAATTCCTCCGGACTGCAGCCTCTGCTGCCTATACCGATGAGCAGCCCCTTCAACTCCCTGGCCCCGGCTTGCCGGGACAGCTCCAGAAAACCTTCCCTGCCGCTGCCGACCAGCACCAGCTTCCCCTCCCAATCCGTCAGAATCTCGATAAATTTCTGTTCCAGCGGACCGACCAGCCGTTCGGCCATCCCCTGCACTTCCTCCGGCTTCATTCGCGCGCCGTCACTGTAATAATAATTCAGTACACCAACTGTAAAAGGCAGCTCCAACCGGCCCAGTTCCTCTTGCTGTTCGGGCGATGGCTGCACCTTCTGCGGCATCAGCAATCCCTTCAAACGGGCAGAACGCAGCTCCCTGCGGAAACCCTCCGTTTCTAGCTCCAGTCTGTGGACGCCGGACTCACGCTCCTTCTTCTCCTGAACGATTTGCTCCAGAATACTGAACAGCTCATCCCGGCGGATAGGCTTTAGCAAGTAATCCTTGGCACGGAAGCGGATGGCACTTTTGGCATATTCAAAATCATCATAGCCGCTCAGGATGACAACAGCCGGGTCTTCACCCGGCGCTGCCTCCGCAGACAAGTGCTCCAGCAGTGCAATGCCATCCATGACCGGCATGCGGATATCCGTAATAATAATGTCTCTGTGTTCCTGCCTGAACAGCTCCAGCGCCTCCGCACCATTACCTGCCAGCGCAATACTATACTGCGACGGATATTCCCTTTCGATCATCGCTTGCAGGCCCTGGCGGATCATTTTTTCATCATCTACAATCAGCAGTTTCATCATGGTTGTTTATCCCCCGTCAAAAGAACTTTAGGCAGCGTCATGAAGACCGTAGTCCATTTCCCTGGCTCACTCTGCACTTCCAGCCCGTAAGCGCCGCCATAAAATAGCTGCAGCCGCTGGTGCACATTCCTTAGCCCGATTCCGCTTGCTCTAGGATTATTAGCTCCCGTACCGCTAAAGCTTGCGGCCGGCTGCTCTTCTTTGACAGCGTACACGCTCTCGTTCAAAGTGGCCAACCGCTCCGCCGTAAGCCCGATCCCATTATCATGGACAGCTATAAAGATATCGCCTTCGGATTCCGAGATATCAATACAGATGATTCTCTCCTTCATTTCCTCTTTATCTCCGGTCCAGGCATGCTTAACACTGTTCTCAACTATAGGCTGTAATGACATCTTCAGTACCTCCAGCTCTAAATAGCGAGCTTCAATGCGAAGCTTCAAAACAATAGGATACTCGAAGCGGATATTCATCACTTCAATGTAATTTTCGATATGGCGGACTTCATCACGCAGCTTTACATACTCGCCAGACCATTTGAAATTATAACGCATCATGCCGCCGAGCGAGGTCAGTGCATCGGAGATCGTACGCTGATTCTCCATTTCAGCCAGCATTTTAATATTTTCGAGTGTATTATACAGAAAATGGGCATCGATCTGGTTGTGTAATGTACGAAGCTCTGCCTCCTTGGATAGAGCTTGCTTTTGTACGGCCTGAGCAACTAATGTATTAATCGTGTTCATCAGCTTTGAGAAATGATGCGCGAGTTCGCCCACTTCCCCGCCCCCCCGGATCGTAATCCCCGTGTACGCCTCACCTCTACGCACTTTTTTCATCGTTTCGGTCAAGCGGCGCAAGTTCTTAAGAATAAATGCATTAAGCACGTAAGCAATAACGGTCACTAATATAATAAAACCGATGTTAACGCCGATAATTAAATTCCGTGTATGTGAAATCTCCTTCATGACGCCTTCCATGGAGACTACATTAAGCAGGTGCGCATCAATCCGTTCCAGCGGAGTATTAATCAACAGAAAAGACTTTCCGTTCTCCGTATAGTGAATATCCCAATTCCCTGTCTTATTATACGATTGCAGACGATCCGTAATTGCTGCAGCCATCTTCCTGTTCTCTTGCAGAAAAGAGTGGTCTGGCCGCGTAAACAGCTGCATCTCCCCATCAACCAGAAACATTTGAGATTGGCTATCCTGTACAGTTGTATAAGTCTTAGGCGTAAACCGCTCCAGCAGCATGTCGACTTGAACCATTCCGATATGGTTATCCGCTGGAATACTCATTTCACGCAGCAGCGATACTTTTGGCACAAGCTTTGGTTTTTGTCCGTAAAAACGCTCCAGCAGATCCCGGTCACTATTTAGAAAAGACCACGAAAATTTCCCCTTCAGCTTTTCTGCTTTCTGGTACCAAGGCTCAGAGGCTACACGACTTTCACGGAAGATAATGGGCGAAATCTCATGAACATTACTATTCGAATACAAGCGCAAGTGTTCGATGTTCGGATTGTTATATTGGATGCGTGTCATATTCGTAAAGACATTGGTATTAAAATCCACTAACTCTACCAGATCCGGTTCTTCCGTATTTGCCAGATAATCCTGTACCTCCTTATCCTCATAGGCCATTTGAACCGCACGTTCCATCGCTTCGACCTGATTATTGATATGCAGCTTCTCCATCTGCAGCAGATAGCTGTTCTTGTCGATAGCATCCTTGAAGTAAGTATTGTTGATAGCCTTATACGAATAAAAGGACACCATTAAACAGGGGCCCAAAATAATAAAAATATATGCGGCGATTAAGCGGCTTTGCAGTGAACGCCTCCCCCACCAATAAAAAAATGATTCCCATATATCCCGAGTACGCTTGCCCAGTTTCACGCTGTAACGTTCACCTCACCGTTAGTACGACTACTTATTTTAAACGCCCAAAAGCCCGCGGTCAGCGGGCGTTTTGAACCTTACTATTTTACATGCCGAGTTTCTTCTTGTTCTCTTCATATTTCGTTTGTTGGAAAGCCTGCACCTTTTCAAGGCCCAGATCCTTTTGTTTGTCGATGTACTCTGTCCAAATTTTGTCAAATTCCCCGTCCGAAGAAGCCATCAGCAGCTTCGGCAGTGTTTTGCTGCGCAGCTCTTTAACTTTGGCTAATATAATCCCTTCTGGAGAGTTGGCCAATGGATCAATCTGGTCAAACTCGGAGATACTGTGTGTTTTTCCCCGGGTCCAGTCTTCAAGCTGTTTGAAAGGCTCTACCGATTTGGGTGTCCATTGATCTGTAATATTGGTATTCATCAGCATCCAGAAGGTAAAGGAGGAGCCGTATTTCTTGTCGAATGCCGAACGGTCTTTATTCATCAGTTCAAATACTTCGGGTTTGAATTGATCTTTGCCATCGATGGTATCGTAGCTCACACCTTTTTCCCCTAAATAAAGGTCTTTATTGCCTTCCTCACTGTTCAGGTAGCTGAGGAACTTGATGGCACGGGCTTTATCCTTCACATCTTTGGAGATAAGGGTTACTGTCCAGCCGGAAATGGCAGGTCCGTTCAGCGTAGGCGCATCCAGGTTCGTGTTAGCCGGTCCGTCTACAGCGATATAGATTTTATTCGGATCTTGCTGATACAGTGTACCAAGCTGTGTTCCAAAGTCGGTACGTTGATACAGCATTGCGAAGTAACGTCCTTGAGCAATTTTTTCTTCCATTTGCGGACGTTTGTCGATATAGATATCCTTGGCCAGCAGTCCGTCCTGATTAGCTTGGCGAAGTGTCTTCATCCATCTGATATATTCAGGATCTGTCTCGCGGTTGTAGAGCTTGCCGTCTTTTTCTCTTGGAATCGCCAGGAAGTTCTGAATGTATTGCTCCAACGAATCGTTACCGGTTGCGGTAAACTCATGCAGACCCAGCGGAATCATCGGCTGTCCATCGATATCAGGGAATTTCTCTTTTGCAGCCTTCAGCGCGTTCAGGAATCCTTCCGGTGTGCGCATGTCTGGGCTGCCGATAGCCTCATACATATCCTTGCGGACAACGAAGGTTTGGTTGGATACATATTTATCGCCATATTTCTCGTAGTCGGCTGGAGAAGAGGAAGCATTAGGATAGCCGTAAACATTACCATCCGCTTGAGTATACCATCCTAATTTGTCTGGATCGGATACTTTGTAGAAATAAGGGTCATATTCATCAGCCAGCTTATTAAGCGGAAGCACAAGCTCGCCTTCGATCATTTTCTTAACAGCATCTTCGTACCAGCCCAGCGTGATGAAGTCGGGCAGCTTACCGGAAGCCATAAGGGTATTCAGTTTTTCATTTTCATTACCTGCAGGAACGATGAAGTTAATATCTACACCGGTTTTTTTGGTAATATATTGGGAGGTTGGGTCTACACCCCATTTATTAGGGAACCAGGCGAAATTTAGATACCAGTCAAAGGTAATCGGAGAAGTATCGGACTTCCATCCGGGTTCATCCGCAGATGCGGGCGCTTTAGTCGCCTCTGCTGTTGCTGACGCATTGGCCGCTTTCCCGTTATTAGCCTTACCCTCGTTATTCTTCTCACCATTGCCGCTGGAACAGGCTGCTGTTGAAAGTGACATGATTAATGTCAACAGCAGAAGCACCATTTTCTTTGGCTTACGTTTTATTCCCATGCTTTTTTACCCCTTTTCTGAGAATGTGTAATTATTAGCTATAACCCCAGAACCGTTGCGAAACGACTGGAGGAGTTACCTTGGTGTGCCGAAGCTTTGTTTTACAGGTCACTTTTAGCCCTTGATCGAGCCAATCATCATTCCCTTGACAAAATAACGCTGCAGGAACGGGTATACGAATACAATTGGAAGTGTAGTGACCACCATAGTCGCTAATTTAATCGACTGTGACGTTACCGTTTTGGTAAGGGCGCTGCCCTGAACGGCAACCATCATCTGGTTTGAACTGGACTGGGCCACAACACGGTACAAATAGGTCTGAATGGGCTGCATACTCTCATTGTTGATATAGATCATCCCTGTAAAATAGTCATTCCATTGATACACACCATGGAATAATGCAATCGTAGCAAGGACGGGCATGGATACCGGCAGTATAATCCGCAGGAAAATCGACCAGTCATTGGCCCCGTCAATCCGGGCCGCCTCTTCCAATCCGTCTGGAATTTCCCTGAAGAAGGTCATCAGGATGATTAGATCGTAGAAGCTGAACAACACTGGAACAATATAAACCCAGAAGTTCTCTAGTAGATGCAGATCCCGCATGAGCAGATAGCTTGGAATGAGCCCCCCCGCAAAGAAGAGAGTTACTGTACCCATCAGAATATAAATTTTGCCTCCGATCAGATCCTTGCGGGAAAGCGCATAAGCTACCATGGCTGTAAAGAATACATGGGCGACTACACCGATTGCGGTCTTAGCCACGGTAATCCACATGGCCCGCATGATGCCAGGGCTTGCGAATACCGCCTCGAAGTTCTTAAAGGTGAACATGCGCGGCCACCAGTAAATATTGCCCAACATGGCATCTTTGCCATCGTTAAAGGCGTTGATCAGCACGTACCAGATAGGATATAGGGTAATGAAACATATACATAACATGAAGACATTGTTGGCTAGATCGAAGATGACTTCGCCCTTTGTTTTGCGATTCAGTGCAAACATGTGCAGGTCCTCCTTGGCCTAAAACAACGATGTGTCGTTGATTTTTTTGGTTACTCGATTGGCAATCAGCAGCAAAATGAGAGCGATAACTGATTTGAACAGCCCGATAGCAGCAGAATAAGAGAAACGCGCCGAAAGTAGGCCGGTCTGGTAAACATAATAATCAATTACATTACTTCTGCTGTCATTAAGCGAATTGCGCAGGACCAGAATCTGGTCAAAGTTGGAGTTCATCACACCGCCGACCGCAAGAATAAACAGGATGCTGATCGTCGATTTGATCGATGGCAAAGTAACATACCACATCTTCTGGAACCTTCCGGCTCCGTCAATCGTTGCTGCTTCATACATCTCGGGAGATACACCGGCGATCGCTGCCAGATAGATGATAGCTGACCAGCCAAGCTCTTTCCAAATATCAGAGGTGATGATGATGGTCCAGAAATACTTGGGCTCAGCCAAGAAAGTAATGGGCTGGTCGATTAAGTGAAGCCCCATCAAGATATGGTTGATGATCCCGACATCCGCCAGCCATGTGGCGAGAATCCCGCCGAGCACTACCCAGGAAAGAAAATGCGGCAGGTAGGAAATCGTCTGAATGGTTTTCTTATACCGGATCGAACGGACTTCATTCAGAAAAAGTGCGAATATGATCGGCAAAGGAAAACCGACAAACAACTTGATTAAACTGATCCCCAGAGTGTTTTTCATGACATTCCCAAAATTATCATCCGCTAGAAACTCCCTAAAGTGGGTAAGACCTACCCAGGGGGCCTCGGAAATCGACTTGACGATGTTGTACTCCTTAAAAGCGATGATGATGCTGTACATTGGAATATAGTTGAAAATGATCATCCAGACCACGCCGAGCAATGCCATTGTCTGCAGATGGCGCTGGGCCAGAAATCTCCTCCAGAATGGCCGTTTGTTACCAAAACCGGTTTCGATTGCCGCAGGAATCAGCGGCCGTTTCGCCGGATTTATTCCGTCGCCTCTTTTGTTCTCCATGATATGGACCTCCAAAACCAATCTATCTATATTTAAAGCGCTTACAGCTCTATGTATTTATTGTAATTGTATTCCGCGTTCCCCGAAAGGCCGCAATTTTCATATTTAGGGGCTCATTTTTCGGATAAGGACGAAATTTAAGATATTTCACAAAAAAAAGAGAAAGGCTTTTTCAGCCTTCCTCATTTGTACAGTCTCTTTAACCCATAATTGCACGGATCGCCACAATCTCTCCCCGGCGCAGATCTTCAGCTTCCGCACCGCGCAGCAGCGCTCCCGAAATAGCGGTAACGGTCCCGTCACGGTAGACCAGTGTAAGGTTCTGGATCACCGCCCGCTCTGCTCCAAAGGTATTGGCCCGTTTGGGGTTGTGATAGGTGATCTCCGTGCCCCCCAGGAAGGTGAACGACAGATTGGCCTGCTCATCGAACAGCCAGCCCGGCAGTGCCGGTGCAAGCGCCAGCGTCAACTCACCATCCTCTACTGTGAACACACGGCTTCCGGCCATCATCGTTCTCCACATGCTCAGGAACTCTGCGGTGGAACCGCTGAGTCTGGCTACAAATCCCCGGCCATGAGTGCCCGGGTCCGGATTTCCGCCCGTAGCTATGAACGAGGAATTCTCCAGGGTGCTGCGCCCGTATACAGCCGGATCGAGGAACGGAATCAGCGAAGTCTTCATTTCACTGAAGAACTCCTCGTACAGCCCTGATTTCAGCAGCTCCAGCAAATATTTATAGGACATATGCAGGAAATTGGACTCCCGCTCCTGCCAGCCCGGAGTAAACGCCCGTATCCGCCCGATATCGTTCGACTCCTGCTCCAGCGAGACCGACGTCCGGTACATCGAAGTGACTGGATCGTATAGACCGGTATTTTTGACTCTGGTATAGATGTCCTTGGCCTGCTCCGGGCTTTCCAGCGTTTTGAGCCAGCGGGTTGGCCCCTCCAGGAAATACGGCAGGGCATAGGCTTCGAACTCTTCCACCACAGCCTTCGGCAAGCCGTAGCCGCTGATTACCGGTTTACCCGCCTCATCCGTCACCGGCTGAAAGCGCACGGCCTCGAACCGGAAATAAGTTGGTGCAAGCCCGCCGCCCATTTCTACGGCTCTATCAATGCCTTCGTTAATTTTGAGCAGGAATTTGCCAAGCGCCTCACGGATGACGGCAAGTGTGACCTCTGCCAATTCACCGGCAATTCCGAACCGGATGCTCTCCCGGTAAGCTTCACGTGCCGAAGCCACAGTATCCCAGTAGCCAAATTGGCTGGTCCCGCCGGCAAGCATAACCGTCACGGCTTGATGCACCCGCTCCAGCAGCAGCGCCATCTCCACCGGAAGCGCTACAGCTTCGGTGCCGTCCCCCCCGTTCTCCAGCGCTTCCAGTAAGAAGAGGATCATCCGTTTCAGCTCGAACGTCTCACTCATCCCTGAACCAAATAATCCGGGCAGCCCGTTCATGGCATCATTCCAGCCTGGTTTGTTGCCCTCCATTTCCACGCCCATGCCGTACGGATCAAGAGTCGCAAATTTGTTCAAGGCAAGCGAGATCATCTTCACGAACAGGTTCGTGCGGTAAATCTCCCCGAACCCGCCTTCCGTGCGCAGCCACTGGGTATCTCCGGCTTTGCGCTGTAGTCTGTGCAGCTTCTCCTCGTCCTCCAGCAGCGAACCGTACTGCCGGACCTTCCCGCCGCTAAGCACATATTTCTCGCTGCGCGGAAGCACATAGGCCGGACTGTCATAGAACGTGTAGGATTCATCCCCGAACAGAAGCTCCTGCTGTTGATCCGGGAATACATCCAGATAACCTTCGACCAGATCAAGATTGTACGTCCAGTGGTCGGACCAGAAGCCTTCGCCAAAGGCAGCCTCTATATTCTGCTGCGACAGGGCAAGCACACCGCTGAGCAATTGCTGTTCGTCTACCTTCAGCGTAACGTTGTGGTCGGCGATGTAATTGATCAGGCGGCCCGGTGTGAAGCGGCCTGCGCATAGCTTCACGAGTTCCTCCCGGTGATCGGCTGCAGCATCGGCAATCCAACCGTTCAGCTTCTCCGCATTCTCCGGCAGCACTTCAAAGCTGGTTCCCTGCACACTGAGCGGATTATAGCCGTCCGCCTGAATCAGGCTGTAGAACATTTTGATGTTGAAGCTGCCGACCTGCGGATGGAAAAATACATCGTTGCGCCGGTTCTGGTTCATATCGCGGAAATTCCCGTTGCCCTGGGAATAATATTCCGGTGCCAGAGAGAAGAAATTATAATCCCGCTCCATATCACCGTGCTTACGCGAGTATAGATGTACGACAAAGCCGTCTCCCCCGTTGTCAAAGATAAACGGATAGCCGCCGCGCAGAAAGTTGTCGAGATAGGACTGACGGCAGTAGGCATCGAACACTGCTGAGGAGGTATGGGTGGCGATATCCGCCGTCAGCCCCTCGGTCAGGCTGGCTGCCTCCTGCGCCTTGGCTGTAATATACTCCTCGCGGCAGATCTCTGCCGATTTCTGATTGATCTTCCCGATCTCGTTGACATGCCCGATGATCGTATTCAGCGTCAGCTTGCCGCCGGGAGCAAGCGTACGTGCTGTACCGCTGAAGCCGCAAGGCACCTTGTTCACCGGATATTGCGGCTGTTCCAGCAGCACTGCAAGTGGCTGTCCGGCAAAGCCGTCCGGGTAGGCAAGCGAGGTGTTTCCGCCAAACACAAGCTCGAAATCTACAATTGGCGCCAGCATTTCCCCCTCCGCTGTGAAGGAAAGGTAGAAATGGCCGTTATTGATTTCACTGATTTCCGCATCATCATTCGTGCTGGAGCGCAGCTTGTAGAATGGAATGCCATTCTCCAGGTTGTATACATCCATCCAACTGCGCAGCAGGTTGCCCATTTCCTTGTAGCCGCTGTTCTCCACACCGTAAGGCAGAATCTCCGGCAACCCGTCCAGCAGCTCAAACTCCAGCTTCTCAGTGCCCGTATTTTCGATTTCCACCCGCCGGATAAGCGCGGCGTAGTCATCATTTGGCAGGTTAAAGTAGTGTACGGTCGTCTTTAATCCATGCCCGGCATGAGCTTCCTCAATGGTTAGCCCGTTCGGCAGGATGGTCATGGTCCGCTTGGCTGCTGGATCAGGACGTGCCGACTGGAACGGCTCATAAATTTCCGGCGTATTACCCAGCTTGATGAAGGTGCGGAAGCCGGAAGACGCTACATTTTTATAAGAAATATTCGCCGGAGAAAATTCCATGATCGGCGAGTTTTTATCCCGTACCCCGAAGCTGCAGACCCCTTGGCCCCGGTTGACATAGAAGGTCCACATCGGAATTCCCTTGAGCCCGGCGAGCCCGGGCAAAAAGCTGGCAAACGGCTTACTCTCGTGAAATTGCTCCATCACAAATTTGCCTGCATCAAAATAAGATTTACTCATGACAAGCCCTCCTAAAAGTTTTGTGAGCTTATGCTTCCTGAATTAGCTTCGTACAAAACTCGCTTCGGAAGCATTTGCTTAAGTTTTGTGAGCTTATGCTGACCTACGAGAGGACATGCGTGACGATGGAGTGCGGCGCCAGGCGGCATTCGGCCAGCTCTGCACCCAGACCCAGGGTCAGGGAACGTTCTTCCTCGCTCTCATTCATCAGCACCACGGCAATGCTGCCGTCCGGATTGCGGAAAGCTGTGGAAAGCACACCTTCTGCAGTGGATTCCAGCCCGATCCGCACAGCACCCGGAGCGATAAATTTACTGAAATGCCCGATGTAATAATAAGAGCTGTTATAGTGCACCTCGTCCGTCGTCGTATCGGCAATGATCGGAGCATCGCAGAAATTGCCTACATGGTTTGGTCCTCCAGTCTCATCCAGCACCAGATTCCAGTCCAAATACCCTTCGGTCCAGGCGTTAAGATCACCGATCATATTCCGCCCGTAGCGTTCTCCTGTGAACCACTCTCCAAGCCGTACGCCGCCCTCCTGGCAGCCTTCCGTGAACAGCAGATGCTTATCCGGGAAAAGCTCATGCACCTTGGCCACCTTGTCGAATTCCTCACCGCCGTACCAGTGAAGACCGCTGCCCCATACATATTGCGCCGCTTCGGGATCGGATAGGATAGGTGTTACACGTTCGACCATAATATCGCGGTTGTGGTCCCAAATCACGATATTCACATCCGCCAATCCCGCTTTGTGCATGACCGGTCCGAGGTGATTTTTAACAAAATCCCGTTCCTCTTCCGCGCTGTAGACACAAGAATCCCATGTCTGAACAGCTGCCGGCTCATTCTGAACCGAGACCGCCCATACCGGAATGCCCTCTTTGCGGTAGGCTTCAATGAACTTTGTATAATAACGCGCCCAGGCATCCCCGTATTCCGGTTTCAGCGAACCGCCGTTATTCATCTCCCCGTTCGTCTTCATCCATGCCGGAGGGCTCCAGGGAGAAGCCAACATCGTGAAAGGTCCGCCTTTTACTTCCATGGCATCCTTGATCAGCGGCAGCACCCACTTATGGTCATGGGAGATGTCAAAGGTAGCCAGCTCTGTATCATGGTCCTGCACATAAGTGTAATTGCCGAGTGCGAAGTCACAGCTATGAATATGCACGCGGCCCATACTGTAATTCAATCCCTCAACAGGGTGAAAATAGCGGTGTATAACCTCTGCACGTTTGCCCGGACTCATACGCGATAAAGTATAGGCCGCCGCTTCAGTGAAAGCGCCACCAAAACCTATCATCTTTTGAAATTCCACCTCGGGCTGCAGCTGCACATCGGCCTGCTGTCCGGCAATCCGGGCTTTAAACTGGATTCCCTCCTTCGGACTTAAACGTTCTCCTGTTTCTTTGGCAGTTACTACTGTGCTTGCCTTTGTCATTTTGTCTGTCTCCTTTTGGATAAATTATGAATGCTATGATAATCGAAACCGGTTTCGATTATTTCGAAAAAAAAGCGCACCGAGGCGAACTTCCTTTTATTCATTGCCTGGCGGTGCGCAGGAATCCCGCACGACCACTTCGACGGGAAGCACAAGCGCTTCCATTTCTTGCCGATTGCCGTCGATCGAAGCCAGAAGAATCTCAGCCGCCCGGGTTCCGAGATTAGCCGTATCTTGCCTAATAGTCGTCAGAGCTGGAGTAACATACCGGGCAAGCTCAATATCATCGTAACCCATAACGGAAATATCCGCCGGTACCGCCAGCCCCTTGTCTTTGGCTGCCATAACCGCGCCTAACGCCAGCAAGTCACCCGAAGCAAAGACGGCTGTCGGGCGTTCCGGCAGTTCAAGAAGACTCTGCATCGCGGCATAGCCGCTCTCCAGGGAATAAAAAGCCCCCACTGAAACATACCCCTCCTGCACCTCAAGCCCGTGCTGCTTCATTGCAGCCTTATATCCATTCTCTCGCTGTTTGCCCGGGAATGTATTCTCTCCCCCGGATATATGAGCGATTCTCCGGTGTCCCAAAGAAGTCAGGTATTCCACCGCCTGCAGCGCACCGGCAATATTGTCCGAGCAGACCGTATGTGACTGCGTTGTTTCATAATCCAGTATAACCGTGGGAATATTGCTCTCCAGCAGCTCCTGAAAATAAGGATCTTCATAATCAGAGAGAAACACCACGACTCCGTCCACGCCATGAATCCGGCAATTTTCCAAATACCCGCTTTGCTTGCCGCCGACATCCTTGGAGATAAACATCAGGGCATACCCTTTGGCCACAGCAACCTGCTTGAAGCTCTCAATCACCGCGCCGAAAAACGGATGACGGATACCGACACCTGTGCCCTCTACGAACAGCACGCCAAGGGTCCATGATTTCTTCGTAGTCAGCGTGCGTGCATGTGCATTGGGCAAATAGCCCATCTCACGGGCAGTCCGCAGAATCTCCTGGCGCGTCTTCTCCCGCACATCGGAGTAGTTATTAAATGCCTTTGATACCGTAGTTGGAGAGTAACCGGTTCTTTTGGCAATATCATATATAGTTGTCATTCCGGTGCACTCCCCCCGGCTCAAATGAAAGCCCTTTATTTGTTCACTGCCATTCTAACGTCTTTCCGCACGTCCGTCCAGCATAAAATATTCCTGTACCGCAGGCAGCAGTGTAACAGCCTGAATCAGCAGGCCCAAGCTGGTATAGACCACATGGACAATGGATACGGCGTTCATCATGTAGGTCTGCACCATAATCCAGATAATTTGCCCGAAGCCGATATAGAGCGAAAGTGCCCACGCACTATGCAGTGTCCTGAACGGATTCAACGGGGCCGCCCACTTCCAATCCGGCTTCTTGACTAGACCATACAGCACCAGCAGCGGCAGAAGTCCAAAGATCACCAGCAGCAGAATGCCAGGGATTGCAAAATTCTCAAAGGGCGATCTTTCCAGCACGGAAGACGGCATCCCGATCATTTCACCACTGGGGTCTGCCAGCAGCACCAGTCCTCCCCCTATCGCTCCGACTCCCAGGAAAGCCTGAAGAATATACAGTAAAATTACAGCACCCGGTCTTTTCCCGGCTTGTGTCATTGCTAATCCCCCGCATTCATCGTCCCAAAATATCGATCTAAACTTGCTTTGAGTAGATTTTACAGGTTCTCCCTCCACCCCGCTAAGACAGATGTCACAAATTAGGGAATCTGCGAATTTTTATGCTTGCGGTGTGAACAGACGCACTTTACGTTATACTAAAGTTATTATCTGTTGAACAGGAAGTCTTTACTAATCCATAAAAAATGAGGGGACCGGGTGACGCTGGCAAAGCATCATCCACACATGCCTATGACCGATACGAACCAGCCTTTATCCAAACAATGCGCCTACTGCCATAAACTAAAACCACTTGCCGAATTCCGCCGGCGGACCGGAAAACGCTCCAAGGGCCAGTCCCGCCGCGGGGCCTGCCGGGAATGCCGCAAGGCCCGCGAAGCGGGATCCACTCCTGCACTGCTCCGCGGTATGGGAGCTGTGTCTGTGTCCGCTGTTTCAGCTCAGACTTCCGAACCCGGACCTGTACCTGCGTCCCGCCGGCCACCGGCCCCATCGGCCCCGGCTCCTGCAGCTTCCAAACCGCCTGTACCCAAAACCCATCTGCACTCCTTGCCGGAGCGCTCCAAGGAGGGTAAGGCCGCAACCCTTACCTCTGCAGTCAAGGGAAAGACGCGTCCGCGCGGAGCCGAGCAGCGGCGGAAATCGCCGCAGCCGTTCGGACCGAAGCCCGATCCGCAGGACGCCTCTGCCCTGATCCCTTCATTTAAGGGGATGATTCTGATGCGCGGACATAGCGACAAGGGCCGCCGCTGGCACCAGGAAATCGATCTGGAGCTGGCTGTGACCCTTGTCAGAGAGCATGCCGCAGTAGTTGTGAACCGCCGCACGATTCGCCGCCTGTACAGCAATAAGGATTTTCGGGCGTTAATTCTAAACAGGGACAACTATACTTGTCATTTCTGCGGCTTGTACGGAGACACTATTGACCACTTGCTGCCGCGCGCCAAAGGCGGCCACACCACTCCTGACAACTGCGTCTGTGCCTGCAATCAATGCAACCAGACAAAAGCGGACCAATATGTAGAAGAATTTATGGGCCGTTAAGAGCAGCGGGGCAGCTTTAGAAATCCACCTGCTGATCAAGCTTGCTCTACCCGGCTCCATTCCACTCACACCCCTAAATTTTTACCAGTTTATAACATGTTCTATTGTATTGTTCAATTCAAGCAGAACTTGCTCTTCTCTCCAATGATCAACACCAAGTGCCTAAACAACAATAAACGCTCCTTCCGCCGGTGGCTGCTGTGCTGTTGGGCAGTAGTAGCCAGGCGAGAGGAGCGCTATTGAAAGTTAAAAATAGGGATGCAACGACTTGTTCATTCAGCTGGTAATATTCTTAACCCGGCCGACTTGTCCGTCCGTCAGCCGCACCTTGATGCCGTGCGGATGGCGGGGCGAATTGGTCAAAATATCTTTGACCGTGCCATGCGTAAGTTTGCCTGTTGGCTGGTCTTGCTTGAGTACAATATCCACCTCAAGTCCGGGGCGGATGTCTGCTCTGGATTGCCCGCTCATGATGTTCTCCCCTTTCATAGGTTATAATGGAGTCAACAATTACTGAAAAGAATAGGGATGAGGACAGCTATGGCCTTCGGAATTAACAGAGAAGAATTAACCCGGTGGAAACAGGCAGTCTCGGCAGGAGAGATCGCTTTTCTGACGCATTATTGGATTGACCCGCGCTTTCCGGGAATTACTACAGTGACTAAAGTAGGCTGCAGTGACCTGCCCCGTCTAAAACGCTGGTGTAAGGAGAAGGGTCTTCCGCCGCAGTATATCCACAACCGCAAACCCTTCCCCCATTTCGATCTTATGGGTCCGAAACAGCCGGAAATACTCCGGCAGGAGGGATTATGGGAGCAGTTGGAGCGGTTCCGCATGATTTGAAATAATACCGTATTTGCGTGGCCCGATTACTTCTTGTTCCGCAGATCCTTCATAATCTGGCGCCCGGTAGGGGTCTGAGCCAAGCCGCCCCCTGCCGTTTCACGGTGCTTCTCAGGCATAGCGGAACCGACTTCCAGCATTACCTTGATCACTTCGTCCGAAGGGATTACGCTGCGCACGCCGGCCAGCGCCATATCCGCTGCGGCGAGTGCCGTAACGGCACCAAAGCCGTTGCGCACAATGCAGGGAATTTCCACAAGGCCACCCACAGGATCACAGATTAGGCCGAGTGTATTTTTGAGTGCCAAACCGACAGCATGTACTGCCTGTGCCGGGGTTCCGCCGCGCAGCTCGGTCAGCGCTCCCGCAGCCATCCCGATCGCCGAACCAACCTCTGCCTGACAGCCGCCTTCCGCACCGGATACAAAGGAGTTATTGGCGATCACGTAACCAATGGCACCGGCGGCGAACAAGCCCGACACCATATAATCATCGTCCCAGCCAAACCGCTCCTGGCAGCTGAGAAATACACCGGGAATGATACCGCAAGAACCTGCGGTCGGCGTGGCAATAATGCGGCCCATGGACGCATTCACTTCAGATACAGCCAGCGCATAGGCCATCGCGGTACCGGCAGATCCGCCAAGACACGGTTCATCTGCCGCATTGTAGGCAGCAACCCGCTGCGCATCAAGGCCGGTCAGACCGCTGCGCGAGGTGGTATCTTCGTGCATGCCGCGGTGCACCGCCTCTTTCATCACTCCGTAGTACTGGCTCATCGTGGCGAACTCCTGCTCTGTGGAACGTCCGGACTCTGCGCTTTGCTCCTCAAGCATAAGCTGGCCGATACCCAAACCCCGTTCCTCGCATAGTACCGCCAACTGGCTTAATGTTTGAAAATTCATGATGAGCTATCCTTCCCTTTCTTTACTTGCGTTGGTTCGTTTAAATCAACAACCTTTACCGACTTCACGGCCGGCAGGCCCGCCAGATCTTTGAGCAGCTCTGCTGTGGCTGGCTCATCCAGCTCCAGCACTGTCAAAGCCGCACCGCTGCGGTTCTTGCGGTCCAGGGACATATGTCCGATATTAAACTGGCCTTTGCGCATTACATCGGTAACACTCGCGAGTACTCCCAAATAGTCCATATGGTTAATCAGCACTGTCGGATACATTCCCGTAAGCTTAACCCCGAAGCCGTCGATATCTACAATTTCAATATTGCCGCCGCCAATCGAGATCCCCGTAAGCGTCATTTCTGTTCCGGTCTCCCGGCCGACAAGACGCAGGCGAACCGTATTGGGGTGGGGAAACAGCCCCGTTCCCTGCCGGAAGGAAATCTCCATCCCGTCCTCTTGCGCAAGCTCGATAGAATCAGGCAGACGGTGGTCATCCGTAGCGAAATCCAGCAGGCCACCGGCAATTGCCCGGTCTGTGCCATGCCCCTGATAGGTTGCGGCAAAGGAACCGAAGAAAATGACCTCAGCCTCGCCCGGCACTTCACCAAGCACCTGACGGGCTGCTCTGCCAATCCGGGCCGCTCCCGCAGTATGCGAACTGGAAGGCCCGACCATCGCCGGGCCGATAATTGAGAATACATCTTTAAAGCGCATAGTTCAGATCGCCACCTATCAAAATTCGACAATATACTCACATATATTATACTGCACGAATGCAGAAGCTACACTATTACATTGGTATGTCACCTTACGATAGATCATTATCAGGGCCGATGCTCTGAAATCTCTCCGCCTGATTAAGTATCCTGTGAGAAAAGAACAATCCCATCGCGTTCCTGCCAGCCGATGCCCGACCAGAAGCTGCGGCCCAGCTCATTCCCCTCAATAACCATCAAGTGGCATTTCACAATGCCGGCTTCCCGCAATCTGCCTAGACAACGGGAGACCAGTTCACGGCCGACTCCTGCTCCGCGGCATTCTCCGCTGACAGCTACATGATACATATACCCTCTGCGCCCGTCATGTCCGCACATTGCAGTCCCGGCAATTTTGCCCGCTTCATTCTCGCAGACTAGACTCAGTCCGGGGTTCCGCTCCAGATAACGGACAATTTCTTCCCGGGAGTCAGCCTGGCTGAGGTTCATGCCTGTAGTATTCCCCCATAAAAGATACGCTTCCTCATAATCATCTGCAACCATTGCTCTGTACTTCAATATTCCTCCCCCGTTTCCATTGTTCATTGTATGTAGGGATAAGCCTTCTTGCACATGTGTTCCAGCTCCTCTTGACGAAGCCCGCCAAGGTCCAGCAGCACCTCATAAGGATCGCCTTCCAGCTTCAGCAGTCTCGCAAAAGCCGGTTCCGTCTTCATTCCGCCTGACTTCAGCAAAATAATTTCTTCGCGGAAACTTTCCCCCAGCAGATCCAATATCCGCCCCTCTACCAGCATATGCAGCCAAGCGTTCTGCTGCCGCGCTGGCTTGGCTTGCCCGAACAATTCAATCGGCCAGCCTCCGGCATGAAAATTAATCTTGGTGCGTGTTATTCCCCCAACCACCCGGGTTACGGCGGAATATCCGGTCCAATGCCCGAAATAACCGTGAACCTTGGCGGTAAAGCGCATGGGGTCATGTACCTCGCAGATCAGATCGAGATCGCTGCCTTCCACTTGAATTCCCAGAGGTATCGTACCTGCAAGCAGCGGTTCATAGTCCGCAAGAAGCTCCATAATCCGCAGTTCCTGAAGCAGATTGTATACCTCTCGTTGAAGTACCGTGCCCTGCTGCAAATAGGCAATATTGAACCAGTTCACACGATCCGCCATACGTTCCTCCCAGGTAATATATCATAATTTTTTTCATAGAATGCAAGATTTGTCCCCCTGATCATTGCCCGCTTCAAATGCCGGATTCACACTGCGGAAGCGCACGCTTTCCTGGGCGCATGCATAAAAATATACGAATGACAGCATCCAAGGAGGATAACCGCGATATGAATCCCACTTACCCCTATTATGGGGAACAGACGGTATGCTGCAAGCAGCCCATTGCCTTTCCGCCGCAGCATCAGAACCGCCAGCCGGGCCTTGAAAGTCTGATGAACCCCCGCCCGATCAGCGAAAATCCTGAGAGCTTCGGCAGCCGAAAGCTGGAAGGCAAGGTGGCGCTGATTACCGGAGGGGACAGCGGCATCGGCAAGGCGGCGGCCATCGCATTTGCCAGGGAAGGGGCTGATGTAGCCATTGCCTATCTGTACGAAGCCTCGGATGCCGAAGTCACACAGCAGCGCATTGAACAATTGGGCCGCCGTTGCCTGCGGATCGAAACTGATTTGCGGCATAAGCAAAACTGCTTCCATGCCGTAGAGCAGACAGTACAGACCTTTGGCAAGCTGGATATCCTCGTCAATAACCATGGCGTGCAGTATCCGCAGAAGAGCATTCTCGATATTTCAGAAGAACAGCTGCTCCAGACCTTTCATACCAACATTATTCCGTTCTTTTACCTGACACAGGCCGCACTTCCACATTTGAAAAAAGGCAGCTCCATCATAAACACTGCCTCAATCACCGCTTACCAGGGCCACAAAGAGCTCATCGATTATTCAACCACCAAAGGTGCCATCGTCACCTTTACACGCTCTCTTGCCCTTTCGCTCGCTGATACCGGAATCCGTGTCAACAGTGTCGCCCCCGGGCCGGTCTGGACACCGCTCATTTCCTCCAGCTACTCCGCTGCCGAGGTCAGCGTCTTCGGAACGGATACTCCGCTCCGGCGTGCGGCTCAGCCTTATGAATTGGCCGGAGCCTATGTCTATCTGGCCAGTTCCGATTCTTCTTATGTCACAGGCACATGTATTCATGTTAATGGAGGGGACATGGTCACAAGCTGAGCTGCCTCCGGCAGAGGCCCTAAGTCCGCCATAGTAGCGTTAATCCCACCCTGAAAGGAAGTTTTAGGATGAATAAAATCAAGGATTACGATCTTCCGTCCGTCCGCCTATCCGCAGGCATGTACGCACTGGCGAAACTCTCCGCCGCCGGTCTGACCTTTATGCTCGTCTCCCTGCTGATGCTGTTCTTTCCGCACGAAGGCGGAGTGCCGGAAGGCTGGCCGATATCGGTGCCTTATGCCATTTACGCTTATGGACTGCCGGCGGCACTGCTGGCAGATCTGCTGCTGCGCATGTTCCGTTCGTCTTCGCTCGGGCCGTCACTGGTCCTGTATGCGGCTGCCGGCTTTGGCGCAGGTCTGTGGCTGGCCTCGGAGCAGGGCGGAGAAGCCATGACCTGCGGCATCTACGGCATAGCTGTACTCCTGGTATTCCGGCTCGCCCAGGTAGCCGGCGAGCGGCAGCCGCTGCTGCTTCCTGTATTCGCGCTATTCATCCCGCTGCTCTGCCTGCTGCTGCTTTAGCCTGCAGGCAGTTGCACCGGGTGCCGGACCGGCATGCATCCGGCAAGATAGTGTGATCAGGCTTCTCCACACAGCTTCCTGCAATCAGAGTGCTTCAATGATATCCCCGGCAATTAATGCCGCCGGATGATGCCGCAGGCGGGCTGCCCGTTCTCCGGCCAGTCCGTGCAGATACACGCCAAAAGCCGCAGCCTGTACGGCATTCAGCCCTTGAGCCAGCAGTCCGGAAATGATGCCTGTCAGCACATCGCCCGCTCCGCCGGTTCCCATACCCGGATGGCCTGTGACATTTACATAGGCTTGTCCTTCAGGCGTTGCAATAACTGTATGCGCCCCTTTCAGCACAAGCACCACGCCATGCTCCCGGGCATAGTCCAATGCCAGACCGATCCGGTCGCGCTGCACTTCTGCCGTGGGAAGACCTGCCAGCCGGGCCATTTCTCCCGGATGCGGCGTCAAGATCACAGGCCCCCGGCGGGTCCAGGAGCTGTAATCGGCATCAGCCAGGATGTTTAAAGCATCGGCATCGATGACCAGGGGCGTTTCCGTCCTCTCCCAAATCGTGCGGAGCCAATCCGTATCGCCCTCGAACCGGCCAAGGCCAGGACCAACGGCGATAACCTCCTTTCCGGCACCCAGCCGCAGCACCTCTGCGGCCGTGCCTGCTTTCCAGGTGCCATCCTCTGCGCTGCCGGCTGCAGCCAGCATCATTTCAGGGGCGGCACCGATCACATAGGGCAGCAGCCCGCCGGGCAGTGCCCAGGTAACCAAGCCGCAACCCGCCCGCAGCGCAGCCCGGGCGGAGAGCAGGCCTGCACCGCTCATGGCCAGGCTTCCGCCGGCCAGCAGGACATGCCCGTAAGTGCCCTTGTGGCCTTCGGGCGAGCGGCGGCGCGACACGTCGATCTGAAGACGTGTCCGCAGCACCTCCGGCGTCAGCAGGCAAGCCTGCACGCCGTGTTCCCGGGCCAAGGCAGCCGGAATGCCGATGGAGCGGACCACCACATGCCCGGCTGCTCCCGCGCCGGGATATTGCACCAGCCCGCGTTTGAGAAACGCGAGGCAGACTGTCACTGCTGCATGAATGCACGGCTCATGCAGCTCGCCAGTGTCCGCGTTCAGCCCGCTCGGGATGTCCGCGGACACCACCGGTTTGCCGCTGCCGTTCGCGGCGGCAATCAGCTCCGCATAGGCACCGCGCGGGGCCCCCGCGCTGCCGGTGCCGAGCAGCGCATCCACGATGCCGCTGCATGCGGCAAAGTCCGGCCGGTCCACGCCGTAGACGGCGGCGGGCAGGCCCATGGCTGCAGCGGCATCCCGCTGCAGCGCGGCTTCGCCGGCCAGCGACTCCGGCGCGGCCGCGTACACCAGCGTGACGGCGAGGCCCGCCTCACGCAGATGCCTGGCGGCGGCGAGGCCGTCGCCGCCGTTATTGCCTTTGCCGACGAGAATCAGCCAGTGCTCGGCTTCGGCAGAGTCCAGGGTCAGCGCAGCATCGCCGCTGACTGTGAATCCCGGCAGCTGAATCCCCGGGCCGCCGCTTCCCTGGATGGCAGCAACACCTCTGCCGCTGCCACGCCCTGCTCCCGGTTCCTCGTCTCTGCCGTTCTCTGCACCCGGTCCCCCGTTTATATAGCCGCCGCGCCCCGCTATAACAGCATCAGCCCAGCCGTTTCCCGTTCCGGCCCGTCCACCGTTCCGGTCTTCTCCGCCTGCGCCTCCGCCGTGCCTGCTACGGCACAGCGCAATAACCTCCTCGGCGATGGCCCGACCTGCATTCTCCATCAGCGCAACCGCCGGAATGCTCAAACCCTCAATCGTTTTGCGGTCCAATTGCCGCATCTGCTCAGCAGTTACCAGATCCATGACTCGCACCCCTTTCGCTACATGTCCATCGCAATAAAGGGTAAGCCTTACGGCATAAAATGCAATAAGTCTTACCCTTTGCGCATAGCCGGAATCCACGCCCGGCACTGTATCTGTCCTGTTGTTCAGTTCAAGTCAGCCTTACAACTGCTTCTGTTCTGTACCCGGCTCGGCTAATAAGCTACCGTAAATCTCTCCCGGCTGAAATTGCCTTCCTCCAGCTCATCAATGACCGCCACGGCAAAATCCTCCACGCTGATGCTGCTCTCACCATTTTCATCCACGATAAGCCGGTCCAGTCCGATGCGGAACATGCCTGTCCGCCGGCCCGGCACGATGACCGCAGGCGGGCTGATATACGTATAATCAAGTGCCGAACCTCTATAGATTTCATAGGCGTTGGCATGTGCGGCAGCCAGCGGCCGCAGCTCCTCCGGGAATTCAGCCGTGTCCATCAGCCACTCTCCCGATTCCGTCTTCAGACTACCCGCTCCGCCGACGATCATCAGCCGTTCCACCCCGGCTACACGCATCCCCTCCAGCAGCGAATCCGCTGCGCCAAGCAGATCATTTTCCCGCCCGGAATCCGGTCCGAACGCACTGATGACCTCCCCGTGCCCGCCAACTACGGCAGCTACCGAGGAAGGATTCAGGATATCAACGGTGGCAATCTGCAGCCGCTCATGCTCGATTTGCAGCGAATCCGGATGGCGGACGGCTGCGGTTACTTCGTGTTTTCTTTTTAGTGCTTCCTGTACAATTGCTTTTCCCAGCGTCCCCGACGCACCTAGCACAACAACATCCATCTCTAGTTTTCCTCGCTTTCTCAAGCCCTAATTCTAATTTATCCCATAGTGGCGTTCTGAAACCCTTCGGGTAGAAGCAGCATTCAAAGACCCCCGTTAGGTGGGGGTCGGCCAGCCTCACTATCATAAGATTACAATCTTCCATTCCGGCCCGCTACCGCCGCAAGAACATCCCTTGCGAATAAGGCATTACCGGAACAAAACCATACTGATCATACAGCTTCGAAGCATTTCCGTCAGCAATGAGGCTAACATACGACGGATTGGGCACCGTATCCAGGAATGCCCTGATCTCACCCATAATGACTTTCCCCAAGCCACGCCCTTGACGGGAGGGCTTGACGGCAATATCCGTCACCTGAAAGAAACAGCCTCCGTCCCCAATGACGCGTCCCATCCCTACCAGCATGTCCTCTTCATAGAGGGATACTGCATAACAAGAACGCGGAAGTCCGGTCTTAGCCCCCTCTATACTCATCGGACTAAGTCCTGCCTCAACCCGCAGCGCCAGATATTGCTCCACCGAGGGGCATTCATGTCTAATTTCTACTTTTTCTGCTGCATCCATACGGTCCTTCCCTTCTCGTTCCTACTAACGGTCTCAGGATCTGCAATGCTGTTACCAATATATACTTAAGCATTGATTTCAAGCAAGGCCGGGTAACCGGCTGGCGGAATGGGTACATGCGGAGATTTGAAACGTTGAAGGAATTCTGACGTAACAGAACTAATAAATTGTTTAGAAAAGCAATACTATTATTCTCAGCCTGCATCCCGGGGTAACCTAGAGATAAAACCAAATATTCACAATATCATAAAGAAAGGATTGGTGAAGCACTCATGTCTTCTCTGGGGAAATTATTGAAATGGGGGATTTTCACTTATGAAGCGTTCCTGGCCCTGCCGATCATTGGAGGGGTGTTCGTTGTAGCCAATGCATGGGTCCCGCTCGGCATCGCCTTTTTGCTGCACGCAGTGGCTGTTATAATCATGCTTAAGGAACGGGGGCCTTTTATCGGCAACGTCATTGGTATCATTACCTCGATAGTCGCTCTAATTCCGATCGTTGGCTGGATCATGCATGTGATCACGGCGATAGTCTTACTGCTTGAAGGCCTCTCCTCTTCCCGTCGGGGACCGCGTTATTAAGGCAATACTTATTTTTAATGCCCCGGATGGCAATAGCCTGGAACTGATGTGCTCTGTCAAGGTTCCGGCAGAACTGAAGCATATTACTGACAAATTATCTTTTGACGAATGGGAAGCCTTAGTTAAATCAAAAAAAAGAAAGACCTTCAACTGATGGAGGTCTTTCTTTATACCTTCTATCCTCGTCCCGCAGAACGGGTATCGGTGCGCCGGCTTCCGGTCTCTCCACTATATCGTGCATTTGCAGTGCTGTTCTCGAAACGTTTGCGTTCCGTACGCTCCATCTGTACTATCTGACCTTCATGCACTACGATGTGCAATGAGCCAAACTCCATGTCATCCAGAAGTCCTGCAATCCGCGTCAGCCATACCTCATCCACTTTCAGTGGCTTAACCATTCTCCAGCCTCCCTTTCCCCGGACAGGGGATGTTCTCCGCCTTGAATCCCGTTATTACCAACTTGTTTACTAAGATTTAACTTAGCATGGAATCAAAAGAGCTGTCAATGAGCATTTTTTCGTAATAACCAGCTTTTGATGATCATCGTTACCAAGGCGAGCAGCAGCAGCAATGAAGCCACCGCGAACGATGCCGAAAATTGATATTCATTATACAAAATCTCGACATGCAGCGGCAGCGTATTCGTTTCTCCGCGGATATGCCCGGAGACTACCGATACCGCGCCGAACTCGCCCATAGCACGGGCATTACAGAGAATAATCCCGTACAGCAAACCCCATTTAATATTGGGCAGTGTCACACGCCAGAAAATCTGCCAGCCGTGCGCCCCCAGTGTAATCGCAGCTTCTTCCTCCTGTGTACCTTGATCTTCCATCAGCGGAATCAGCTCACGGGCCACAAAAGGAAAAGTCACAAACAGCGTAGCCAGCACAATACCCGGAAGCGCAAATACGATCTTGATATCATGGTCGCTGAGCCAGGACCCGAACCAGCCATGCGCGCCGAAGACCAGAATAAAGATCAGCCCGCCGATGACCGGTGATACGGCGAATGGCAGATCAATTAAGGTAATGAGGAAGCCTTTGCCGCGAAAACGGAATTTGGTCACTGCCCAGGCGGCCGCCACGCCAAAGATTGTATTCAGCGGGACGGTAATCGCGGCCACCAGCAGTGTCAGCCGAAGCGCCGAAGCGGCGTCGGGATCAGTCAGCGCGGCCCAGTAGACATCCCAGCCCCTCTTCAACGCTTCTGTCAGCACGACAATCAGCGGCAGGGCGATCAGCCAGAACAGCACCAGCCCGGCGGCGGCAATCAGCACCCACTTCACCGCAGGAGATTCGTTCGTCGCAGGCGAGGATACGCTGGTCTTCCGCCCTGGAGCGAGCATCGGCACAGTACCGGCCATAATTATTCCTCCTAAAAGTTTTGTTAGGATAAGCAGCATTGATTAATCTTCGTACAAAACTGGCTTCGAAAGCATACGCTTAATTTTTGTGAGCAATACCTCACCAAATGGGCTTCGACAAAAATCGCTTCGCAAGCATACGCTTAAGTTTTGCACTTCCCTTACCGTGAGCTTTTGCGGGCCCAGCGCTGCAGCAGGTTAATCACGAACAGCATCAGGAAGGAGATCAGCAGGAGAAGAAGCGCCACCGCTGTGGCTCCGGCATAATCGAATTGCTCCAGCTTGGTCATAATGAGCAGCGGGGCAATCTCCGTTCTCATCGGCATGTTGCCGGAGATGAATACCACGGACCCGTATTCTCCGATCCCCCGGGCAAAAGCCAGTGCAAAGCCGGTGAGCAGCGCAGGGAACAGCTCCGGCAGCACAATCCGCAGAAAGGTCCGCCAGCGGCCTGCCCCCAGCGTCGCGGCGGCTTCTTCCATGTCTCTGTCCAGATCCTCCAGCACGGGCTGTACGGTGCGGACAACAAACGGAATGCCGATAAACATCAGCGCAAGCGTGATGCCCAGCGGCGTGAAGGCAACCTTCAGGCCGAGCGGCTCCAGCAGGGAGCCGATCCAGCCATTCTGTGAGTAAAGTGCTGTCAACGAGACACCCGCTACGGCTGTCGGCAGTGCAAACGGGAGATCGATCAGGGCGTCGAATACTCTTTTTCCCGGAAACTCATAGCGTACCAGCACCCATGCCAGCAGCAGTCCCAGAAAAGCATTCGTCAAAGCTGCCGCTGCCGCAGTGCCCAAGCTGACCCGGTAGGAAGCCAGGACGCGCGTGTCTGTGGCTACATCCCAGAATTTAGCCCAGCTGAGCCCGGTGGAGTTGAAGAGCAGCGCCGAAAGCGGCAGCAGGACAACGAGACTCAAATACAGTACACTGTAGCCCATCGTAAGCCCGAAGCCGGGCAGCACCTTACGCCGCACCGCAGCCGTAGTAGTGACATTCATTTACGTATTCATCCTTTCCTGCCTTCAGCTTATGGGCTGATCAGCACCCTTAACGGGACGAACTTTCCGAAGCCTATCTTTACAGATCCTGCGGCTCTATCACCAGCAGCGAGTTATAAATGACCCGCACTTAAAGTAAGATTTGTTAGCTGCCCGGTACATAAATCTTGTCGAAAATGCCTCCGTCATTGAAATGTTTCTCCTGCGTTTCTTTCCATGTGCCGAATTTATCAGCCAGTGTAAACAGCTTGATGTCCGGGAATTGGTCCTTGAACTGCTCCTTCACACTTTCCAGTGTGGGGCGGTAGTAGTTCTCTGCAGCTATTTTTTGACCTTCTTCGGTGTAGAGATATTTCAGATAAGCCTCGGATACCTCACGTGTCCCTCTTTTATCGACAACCTTGTCGACTACGGCAACCGGAGGTTCAGCCAGAATGCTCTCGGAAGGATTCACAATTTCAAATTTGTCCGGCCCCAGCTCTTTGATGGACAGATAGGCTTCATTCTCCCAGGCAATCAGCACATCACCGATTCCGCGTTCCACAAAGGTTGTCGTAGAACCACGCGCCCCGGTATCCAGTACCGGCACATGCTTGAACAGCTCCTGCACAAATTCCTGTGCTTTGGCTTCGTCATTATTGTTGTGGTCGAGCGCATATCCCCAAGCCGCCAGATAGTTCCAGCGTGCACCGCCGGAGGTTTTCGGATTTGGTGTAATCACCTCTACACCTTCCTTAAGCAAATCCGGCCAGTCCTTTATGCCCTTCGGATTGCCTTTGCGCACGAGGAAAACAATAGTCGACGTGTAGGGCGAGCTGTTAAGCTCAAATTTATTTTGCCAGCCTTCATTGATGAGTCCTGTTTCCTGCAAAGCGTCAATGTCATATCCTAACGCCAGCGTGACCACATCCGCTTCCAGACCGTCAATAACGGCACGGCTTTGTTTGCCTGACCCGCCATGGGACTGCTTGATCGTTACTTTCTGGCCAGTTTCCTGCTCCCAATAAGCCGAAAAAGCCTTGTTGTAGCTCTCATAAAGCTCACGTGTAGGATCATAGGATACATTCAGCAGCTCTACCGGATTTTTAGACGGTGCTTTGGTCGCTTCTGCCGTTGCCGCCGCATTGGTGCTCTCCGGCGTACCGGTTGCTGCACCTGCGCTGTTGTTCGTATTGTTAGTATTACTTCCGCAAGCAGTAAGCCCTGCCGTCAACAATAGTGTAAATCCGGCGAGCAGCCCCTTCTTGATCCCTTTCTTCATCACAATCACTCCCCCATATTTTCTCTTAAATAGATGATTGCTGAACTCTCTATGCGCTAATGTTTGCAAAAAAAGGACGGAGGAAGGCCCACGTATGGCAGGTCAAATCGGTCCTGAAAGACACGTATCTGCGAGCCTGAAGCGGGCGTTCCTCCGTCTGTACGGTAAGAACTATTATTCAATTATTCCTACCCATTTAGTAGGTTATAAAGACATAATACTGAAAGCTCCTTACCCTGTCAAACCTTTTTTTAGAAAAAGACGGCAATCAGACATTCTCCGGCTGAGCGGCAGCAAGTGGCGGCCGTTCCTGCAAGATCCACTTGTCATTAAAGCTCTAAAGTAATAAGATTGCTACATCTAATAGGGGAAAAAGAGAGAGTGGAAATCACCGCAAAATGTCGGGGGAGACAATCATGGGAATGGATTTGGAGTATGCTCCGGCGCCGGGGAGACCGCGGCTGCACCGGAGGATACGCAGCAGCCTTGCACAGCGAATTAGGGAAACTTACCGTTATGATACAGCACTATGGAGGATGGCACTTACCGGTCCTTGGATAATATGTGTTCTTATATTTACGGCGGCTATTCTGGGCATCCCCACCGGCCTGGGTGCCCCGGCGGATATTATATTGGCGGCCGGAACCGGGACCATCTTCCTCGCTCTGGCAGCTAACATATTGGCTCTGGTGCTGGCATTGACCGGACTGCCTATCCCGCGGTTATTTACGGGCTCTATATTGAGTGCGGCGGGCGCCGTTCTGCTAATCCTCTATTATGCTGAATTGGAGATTGAAGCAGCGGCTGCCGTTGCTGTTCTTGCCGCCTTATTCGGCGGGTTCGGAGGACTCGTACTTGGCCTGCTGCGCAGCAGGCGGATCGTTTCGGGACTGCTGCTCGCAGTTGCTGTCGCCTTATCTTCGATAGCCCTGCCCATCAAGAGCTACGGCGGAGCGATGCCCGTGTTAGCAGCGTCCACGGTGATGGAGGATGATATCCCCGCCGCAAATCCGGGAGAGCCCGGTGACTATACCTATCGCAGCTTTACTTACGGCAGCGGCGAGGACTTGCACCGTTCTGAATACGGCAAGGAAGTCGGTCTTCTCTCCTCCACTGCGGATGCCTCGGCCTATATCAAAACCTGGCCCAAGCTGCGGACTATATTCTGGGGATTCGACTACAGCTCGCTC
Source organism: Paenibacillus paludis (assembly GCF_042610515.1). Lineage (NCBI taxonomy): Bacteria > Bacillati > Bacillota > Bacilli > Caryophanales > Paenibacillaceae > Paenibacillus > Paenibacillus paludis. The sequence goes on along the minus strand of NZ_JBGJZP010000004.1, from coordinate 151,952 downwards.
CCGTTAAATGCCCGTGTCTGGATGCCCGACGGTGAAGGCCCCTTCCCGCTTGTGCTTATGGTTCATGGCAACCATATGATGGAGGACTACTCCGACGAAGGCTACACTTACTTGGGCCAGCTGCTGGCCAGCCGGGGATTTATCGCGCTCTCCCTGGATGAGAACTTCCTGAATTATTCAGCCTGGTCCGGCATTCCCGACAACGACTTCAAGGTGCGGACCTGGATGATTCTGAAGCATCTCCAGCAGATCGGTGTCTTCAACGAGCAGGCCGGCAACCCTTTCTATCACAAGGTGGATTACACCAAGACCGCCCTGCTCGGCCATAGCCGCGGCGGGCAGGCTGTTGCCATGGCTGCCGATGCCGAACGCTGGTTCAAAAGCGATCCCGTGCTGGCTGACGCCAAAAAGTTTTCGATAGCCTCGGTCATTGCCCTCGCTCCCACAGATAAGGCAATCGACGAGCAGCAGGCTAAGCTGATTGACGTCAATTACCTGACCCTGCAAGGCGCACGGGACGGGGATGTACATGACTTCTATGGAGACCGCCAGTATATTCGTTCTAGTTATTCCCGCGGCTCCTCCGCTTTCAAAAGCTCTTTATATATCGCCGATGCCAATCATAGCCAGTTCAATACCGACTGGGGACTCTTGGATCAGTCATTGCCGGCAGGATTGTTCCTCAGCCGAACGCATATTATGGACGGAGACGAGCAGCGGCAAATTGCCAAGGTCTATGTAGCCGCGTTCCTGGAAACAACCCTGCATGGAGAGGCTGACTATCGCGGGCTATTCCGCGATTACCGCAGCGGAGCGAAGTGGCTGCCGGATACTGCGTATTATAGCCGATTTCAGAGCGGAGAATTCATCCCGGTAGCCACTTTTGACGAAGACCGCAACAAGAACACAGTACTAGGCGGAACGGCAGCTGCCACGGGACTTAGCTGGACGGAAGAAGTTGCCCGGGACCGTGAGCTGAAGAGCAAAGCAACACATGGCATCCTGCTGGAACGCAGTGCCAGCAAGAGCGGTGAAGAAGCTGCTTACACCATCACGCTTAAGGATAGTGTCACTAACGATATTGCCGAGTCCGATGCAGAAGGCCTGAGCTTTTCCCTGGCTAACCGCAACGCTGATGCTGATGAGGATGAGGATGAGGATACCGGCACTGCCGACAATACTAAGCCTTCCCTCTCGCCTGATGTAGTGGTCGAACTCACGGATAGCAATGACATTGCCGCCCGCCTGCCGCTGGATGAGGTGATGGAGGTTCTGCCGCTGCCCCAAACCCAGTTCACGGTAAATCCCTGGCTGGAAAAACGGATGAGCGATGGCAAATACGGTGATCTTTCGGAAGCCGTGTTCCAGACCTACGAGCTGCCGCTTGAAGCCTTCCTGGAGGAAGAGCCTGCACTTGATCCCGGCAAGCTGACTGAAATAACCTTCTATCTGCAGGAAGAAGGCGATAAAATCATGCTCGACGATATCGGATTTTATAACTGATCCGGCGAAATCAATGGGTTGCACTAAATAGGGCCTCTCCCTTTTGCTGATTAACAGCGAAGGGAGAGGCCCTTATCCTATTATACCTATTACAATTCCTTCTTGTTTCTTGTTACAGGGCTTTTATACAGACCGGTGAAGGAACTTCCAGTTCATTACCGGTAGGAATCAGCCTGCCACTCTCACAGTCGATTCTAAACGAGACGATATTGCCGCTGTTCTGATTGGCAGCGAGCAGCATTCCCCCCATAATAGCAAAGTTGCGCGGCGTCCGGCCGCCCGAATTGACCCAGTCCGCCGGTTCAAGCAGACCTGTAGCTGCATCTATAAGGAATAGGGCGATACTGTCATGCCCGCGGTTAGAGGCATAAAGGAACCGTCCGCAAGGAGAAACATGAATGTCAGCAGCCGTATCATCACTGCCCGCTGTGTACTGCTCCGGCAGTGAGCTGACACTCTGGAGTACTCTCAGGTTCCCCTGCTGTTCGTCGCTTGCAAATACCGTAATGGTGCTGTTCAGCTCATTGATCAGATATAACCATTGTTCCGTGGGGTGATAGGCCAGGTGGCGCGGCCCCGAACCGGGAGGCAGATCCACTTCACGATGTGTAATCAGCTTGCCGTCCTGCACACGGTACAGCAGAACCTGATCGAGACCCAGATCGCAGACCAGCACCCGCCCGCCGGTACTATCGGGAATTACCGAATGGGGATGCGGCGCTTCCTGGCGGTCTGTGCGAATCCCTGAGCCTTCATGCCGGACCTGGGCCGACATCTCTTGGAGAGAACCGTCCCCGCCCACAGGGAACACGTTGACATTGCCGCCCGTGTAATTGGCGACATATATGTAATCCCCTTGCGGATGAATGGAGACATAACAGGGGGCACCGCCTTCTGTACTTCTGCCGCCTAGCGGGTGCAAGGCTTTGGTTCCGGCTTCAATGGTAAAGGCATGAATTTCGCCCTCATCCTGTTCGCTGACTGCATATAGAACAGTTCCCGCACGGTTTACAGCCAGATAAGATGGATTCTCAATGCCCTTAGTACCGTTCAGAACTCTCATTTCCCCTGTATCCTTGTTCAAAGCCCCCAGCAGAATAGCATCCTCTTCCTTGCTATTATAAGTCCCTACATAAAATAGTACTTCATTAGGCTGTTGCATAGCAGCGTCTCCTTTTAGTGTAATAGCAGCGTATCTTGCTTGACCCCGGCAGACCCGCTTTCGGAGCCATCGTTTGCAGGTGTATTCCCTTACTTCTTATATACCCTGCAAAGCACCCTGTTCACTCATATCCGCGCTTCATTTTCACTATAACATGTTTATATACCCAACACATTATGCGGATTAAACAGCATCTTTTGGGGCATACTTGAATACTGATAATAAGCAGCAAGGCAATATTTTACACATGGTTTAAACGTTCCGCTTGAGGTTAATAGTAACCATCGAAGATAACAAACACAAAGGAGCTGAAGCATAATGAGTTTATTATGGATGTTAATTGTAGGCGGAGTAATTGGTTGGTTGGCAGGTCTGATCATGGGCAGAGATATTCCTGGGGGCATTATCGGCAACATTATTGCCGGTGTTCTGGGTTCATGGCTCGGTGGCATGCTGCTCGGAAGCTGGGGACCAAAAATCAGTGATTTCTACGTCTTCCCTTCATTGATTGGTGCCATTGTCCTGATCTTTATCGTCAGCCTGATCCTCCGTTCGGTCGGTGGACGCAGCCGTTCTTAAGCTTGCCGGCGATCGAAGCTGACCAGATGAGTTGAACATTTGGACACAACCCGCCAGGGTCACCCTGGCGGGTTTATTGTGTCTGGACGATCAGAGATCCTCAGCAAACCCGCTTGAATTTTAGTTTCAGCTGCGATTCTGAACATCACAGAATTTCTGCTATAATGGAGAAATAGTGACACAAATCACAGAGAGGAAAGTGAATCATGGGCAATATTAACCCCTCGCTTCTGCATGTGGGCTCCACACTGGGGGCCGTGTTTATGGCGCTGATGGTTATTTTTATCCGCCTGAAGGCAAGTGCGAGACCGGTAACCCTCCGTAAAATATGGATACCGCCGCTCGGCATGTCCACAGGTTTTGCCATGTTCGTTGTACCAGAGGTCCGGTTTCCCTGGTGGTGGGCAGTTACGGCTTTCCTGATCGGCTGGTTCATTTTCGCCTATCCGCTAATGCGCAGCACAGTCTTTGAAGAACGGGACGGGCTGATCTACGCCCAGCGTTCCAAGAGTTTCGCCTTCATTCTGCTCGGATTACTGCTAATCCGCACAGTGCTTCATGAGTTTATCAACCGATATGTATCCATACCGCAGTCAGGCGGATTATTTTTCATTCTGGCCTTTGGCATGATCCTCCACTGGAGGGTGTACATGTATAAGCGCTATACCCGAATGGCTCTGCCGAAGGCACCTATTCCCCAGCCCCGCGGATAAGAATGAAGCATCAAATGAGTAAAAAGAGCATTTCATTGACCCTTAGGGCCGCACGAATGCTCTTTTTTTTATTTCCGGAAGTCCACCTTCACGCTACAAGCATAGAATATTCTATAACTCCGCCCAGTCATTCCTAACCTTTCATGTCATTTGTGGCAAAAAATGTTCGGTCAAAACACGCTTTTTCACCTTCATGTCAGGTAACTTGCAATCAGATCAGTTAAAATATAAGCATACTTCACCAAGGAATAGGAAACGTATTATTTTTTAGAGAGCGAGGATAAGGCAATTGAAAACAAAATCGAGAAAAGTGGCGATCGTCGGCTCCGGTAATGTGGGCTCCAGCTGTGCCTATTCCATGGTCAACCAAGCGATATGCGATGAGATCATGATGGTCGACCGCACCTATGACTGGGCCATGGCACAAGCGCTTGACCTCTCGCACTGCATGGATTTCACAGGAACACGCACCAAAGTATATGCCGGTACCGCTAGCGATTGCGGCGGAATGGATGTCGTTATCCTGACTGCCGGGGCCAATCCCAAACCGGGTCAGACCAGACTTGATGTCCTGGATGATGCTGCGGTTATAACCAAGTCTATTATTACGGAAATTATGGCTGGCGGATTCGACGGTATCTTTGTAATTGCCGCCAATCCGGTTGATATTGTCACCTATATGGTATGGAAAATCTCCGGACTGCCGCGCCACCGCATTATCGGCACCGGCACCTCTATTGATTCATCGCGGCTGAAGACGCTGCTGTCGGAAGTATTCTCCATTGATCCCCGCAGTGTGAACGGCTATGCACTCGGCGAACATGGAGAATCGCAGTTTGTTGCCTGGTCGCATGTAACGATCGGCGGCAAACCGCTTCTGCAGATTATGGAGCAGCACCGCGAGCGGTTCAGGGATCTGGATCTGGAGGATCTCGCCCGCAAAACGAAGGATGCCGGCTGGGAGATCTTCACACGCAAAGGCTCCACGCATTTTGGCATCGGCAGTGCTCTGGCTTATATCACGCGCTCCATCCTGAATGATGAACACAAAATCATTGCCGTCTCGGCGATTCTGGACGGGGAGTACGGGCAAAAGAATGTATGCGCCGGAGCTCCTGCCATTATCGGCGGGGGCGGCATTCAGGAACTGCTGGAGCTGAATCTCAGTGATCAGGAGTATGCGAAGTTTGATGCTTCATGCGGCATCATCCGATCCGGCATCGAAAGCCTGCACCTGGAAGAGAAGGTTTAATTCTCAAGTGGAAACGGCTTCGCCGTCCTCAAAAGGACGGTATCCGTTTCAGCGAGAAATAGAAGGATAATTTATAGCGTGAAGCATATAAATTCTTATATTTTAACGAAACAGCCCCCGGCTGCCGCGCTGCAACGCGCGAAGCCGGGGGCTGTTCTTATTTTATCTGCTGATTAACGGAATTTTTCGATCTCTTCTTTCAGCTCGGACATCATCAGATTCAGTGATTCCGCAGAATTGACTACCTGCTTCATTAGCTTCTTCTGATCTGTCGAGGCCTCAGCGACCGCCTGGGCGTTGTCCGCGGAATTCTTGGCGATAGTCATCATATCGGAAACGGATGCCGTAATTTCTTCCGTGCCTGCAGACATCTCTTCATTAATAGCGGATACGTCCTGGATCTGCACCGAAACCTCACGGATGGAGGAACGGATATGGTCAAAGGCAGCCCCAACTTTCGTCATCTTGTCCATACCATCGCCGATTTCGGAAATGCTCTTCTCCATGGATACTGCGGCATTCGTTGTCGAATTCTGAATTTGTCTGATTAATTCAACAATATGCACAATCGCTGTATTGGTACGCTCGGCCAGCTTCTTCACTTCATTCGCTACCACTCCGAAGCCCCGTCCATGCTCACCCGCTCTGGCTGCCTCGATGGAAGCATTCAAGGACAGCAGCCCAGTCTGGTTGGATATCTCTGAAATCACATCGACGATTTGCCCGATTTGTTCCGATTGCTGTGTCAGTGTGCCGATGAGTTCAGCAGTCTGGCCCGCAGTAGAACTGATTACCTTCATCTGTTCAAAAGTCGCCTTGATCTCATGATAGCCGTTCTCGACCTCCATACTTACGGACTCCGCCTGATCAGATACACTCACGGAGGATTCAGCAATCCTTTGCAAGCCTACCGCCATCTCTTCCGTAGCCCGTGCGGACTGCTCTGAACCTCTGAACTGCTCCTCCATTCCCTGAGCCACTTCCTGAATCACCTCTGCAATCTCTGCCGAAGTGTTGGAGGACTGAGTGGCGTAATCCAGCAGACCTTCCGCAGATACCGCTACCTCCACTACGGTTGTATCGATCTTGCTGACAATTCCGGACAGGGATTCAATCATATGATTAATACTCCGGCTCATCTGGCCAATTTCATCCTCTGAGCTAACAGCCACCCGCTCATTCAGCCGTCCGTCTGCCACCCTTTTCATCACTTCCGAAATAGCGACAATCGGCTTAACAATCTTCCGGGTAAGATAGAGGGACAATACCACGACAAGCAAAATAACGATGACTACAAAAATTGTCGTCAAGGTCTGGGCCGAATTCACTTTAGCGTAAACTTCGCTTTTGGGAACATTAATCAGCAGCTTCCAATCGGTGCCAGGGATGGTTTTGAAATATGTAATAAGAGCTTCGCCCTCTTCGCCCTTATAGGTTACCGAACCGTTAGGCTTGCTCAATATACTTTTAACCGCATTTTGCGTCCCGGGTTTCTCTGCATAATCCGCAATATTTTTTCCGATCTTGCTCGGATCAGAGGATGCATAATAGTTCCCTTCCCCTGAAACTATAAATCCGTACCCGGTTTCTCCCACCTTGATATTTTTGGCCATTTCCATCATTATCTCCGGTGTAACCGAAAAGGCAATACCGCCGTTAAACTGGTTATTCTTATCCATAATCGGGACCATAATCGTAATGATATGTTTATTTAGCTGTTCCAGAAAAGTCATATCAGCTATTGACGGTTTATGTGTCTCCTTGGCCTCCAAGAAATACGGGGAGGCACCCGAATCCGCCGTCATCCCCATCATATTGCTGAGTTTGCCTTCTTTACTGATAACGCTATAGCCTTCAGACTGAGTGTCACTGTCTTCGAGCACACTGATTACCGGAAAAATGCTCTCCGGCACTGCCGTATCGAACTCGGGATGCATAGCGATCAGTTCCTGCACCGCAGAGGTTTTGGACTCCAGCCATTTCCCGAGCTGGGAACTATTCATGTTCAGAGTACTTTCCGCCAGCTCTTGACTATCCGACTTGGTTACACCGCCGAAATACTGCATAAAAAAGATGGTAGCTCCCAGCAAAGGCACGATGGAAATGGCAAGAATCACAAGCGACCATTTCGTCTGCACGGATACTGGCTTTCTTTTCTTTGCTTTCATTTTCATTTTTTTCTGCTTCATTTCTGTCTCTTCCACCTTAAGTCCTCCTAGCAGTACTAGATACAGTTTTCCAATTGCTGTAAATGTATACTAATATATCGGCAAAAACAGACATAAATCATTATATTCACGACAAAAAATAAGCCCTTAGTCCCACAATATGGAATCTAAAGAGCTTACTTTTTCATACTATTTTCATGTTTTTTCACATAATTTTCAAGCTATACAAGTTGAACTTAAATTTACCGGGCCGGCATAGAACGCAACTGCGGTGAATGTTTGGACTTCCGGCTGCTGTTGTCTACAGATTTCTTGAATTTATTCCGCTGTTTGCGGTTGAAATCCGTAGACTGGTTATGCTTCCGAAGCGAGCTTTCCTGCGGAAAGCTTTCAGGCGGTCGCTATCGCTCCTACAGTTCCAAACTTCCCCTCCGTCACTTCCATTCCTATGACATTCATTCTGTTTTAGGCACCTGCAGCGCCCTGATACTGTTCAGCACAGCGAGTACGGTTACACCCACATCCGAGAATACCGCCTCCCACATTGTAGCAATCCCGAATGCACCCAGCAGCAGAAAGATCGCCTTGACGGCCAGGGCAAAAATTATATTCTGCCAGACAATGCTCCGCGTCCGCTTGGCTATTCCGATGGCTTCCGCAATCTTCGACGGTTCGTCGGTCATAATGACAATATCCGCCGCTTCAATCGCTGCATCCGAGCCAAGTCCGCCCATTGCAATGCCCACATCTGCCCTCGCCAGCACAGGGGTATCGTTGATTCCGTCGCCGACAAAAATAATTTTCTCCCGCTGTGACTTCTCCTTCTCCAATCTTTCGACAGCTTCCACTTTATGCTGCGGCAGAAGCTCGGCATGAATTTCATCAATTCCCAGCTGGCGCCCGACAGCCTCCGCTACCGATGAAGCGTCACCTGTCAGCATGACTGTCTTGCGGATGCCCAACGCCTTCAGTTTGCGGATCGCCTGAAGGGAGTCGTCCTTCACTTCATCAGATATGACCAGATATCCTGCATATTGTTTATCAACAGCGATATGAACAATTGTTCCGCTCACCTCAGGAGTCCCGCTGGAGATTCCCTCACGCTCCATGAGCCGGGCATTTCCGGCGAGCACTGCCCTGCCTTCTACAGTAACGGCTATGCCATGACCGGAGATTTCATTGTAATCGGCAATAGCTTCACCCGGAATATCTGCGCCGTAAGCCGACCGGATGGATTCTGCAATAGGATGGGGCGAATGGCTCTCTGCATAAGCGGCAAGCCGCAGCAGCTCACTCTCGGCAATACCTTCCGCAGGAAAGATGCCAGTAACTTTGAACTGCCCTTTCGTCAGTGTTCCCGTCTTATCGAACACGACAATCTTCACATCATTCAGTGCCTCAAGATAATTGCTGCCTTTGACCAGAATGCCATTCCGGGAAGCCGCTCCAATGCCGCCGAAGAAGCCAAGCGGAATGGAGACGACCAGCGCGCAGGGGCAGGAAATGACGAGGAAGACAAGCGCCCGGTAGATCCAATCCGAGAAGGTGGCACCACTGATAAACAGTGGCGGCAGTACTGCCAGCAGCAAAGCTGTAATGACTACAACCGGAGTGTAGGCCCGGGCAAATTTCGTAATGAAATTCTCTGTTTTCGCCTTGTTGCTGGAAGCATTCTGCACCAGTTCAAGAATTTTGGATACCGCTGATTCCCCGAAGGTTTGAGTGACCTGAACGGTAATCACACCGTTGCGGTTGATAAAGCCGCTCAGCACCTGAGCGCCCGGCTCAGCCGAGCGTGGCACCGATTCTCCGGTAAGCGCGGACGTATCCATCATTGCACTGCCCTCGAGGATTGTTCCGTCAAGCGGCACCTTCTCACCCGGCTTGATAACAATGATGTCTCCGACGGCTACTTCCTCCGGCGATACTTTTCTCAGCTTCTCCCCTTCCTTGAGAAAGGCAAATTCCGGACGGATATCCATCAGCGCTGTAATGGAGCGGCGGGAACGGTTAACTGCCAGACCCTGGAAGAGTTCTCCAACCTGATAAAAGAGCATGACAGCAACGCCTTCCGGGTACTCGCCGATGGCGAAAGCCCCGATCGTCGCCAGTGCCATCAGGAAATTCTCATCGAACACTTGGCCGCGGACAATATTCCTTGCGGCTGACCAGACGACCTCGCCGCCGACAATAAAATAAGCGGCCAGGAAAATCAACAGCTCCGGGAATCCGCTGACCGGCAGGAACATTCCGGCTGCCGCTAGAATTCCGCCGGCGCCCAGCCGCAGCAGGATTTTGCGTGTATCCCCTTCCCCGTGCTCATGGCTATGGGTGTGGCCATGAGCTTCATCCTGTGCATGATCATGATTATGGGCATCATCACTGCCATGAGTGTGACTGTGTCCGTGGGCCTCTCCCTGGCTATGTCCGTGAGTGTGGCCTTGATGTTCATGTTGGGCATGACTGTGGGCTTGCCCTTGTGCTACTGAGGATGCAGAATTCACAGCAGCAGCCTGTTGCTTCTTTCTTGCACCGGCAGTTTGAACCTCCTTCAGCTTCACATGCGGCTCAAGGGTAGTTACTGTCCGCTTTGCCTCTTCGGATACCGTGTCCGCATAAGCTGCGGCAGTCTCCAGTGTCATCATCTTCATGGCGAAATTTACGGAGCAGGATGACACTCCTTCAATCTTTTTCACCTTGTTCTCAATTTTCATGGCGCAATTTGCGCAATCCAGACCCTCAAGCACCCACTGACGTCTTACGTTTCCCTCCACCGCATTCAAATCACTCATCTCCCTTGGAAAAAACTATATATGAGTATCTGTTCATATGTTTACTTACACATATTATATTCTCCCTAAACTTGCAGTGTCAATGCAGATTCCGTATACTTCACCACTTTTTTTTAAATGATAAGAAGATCACAATTGTTTCCAAAAGGGACTTGTAATTCAGCTGAGTTGCGAATACTATTAACATATGAGCAATCATTCATATGTTATTTTAGGAAGGGGTACCTGTATGACAAATCATCAACACAACGATAGCCACCATAAGCATGAACATCAGGGGCATGAACATCAGGGGCATGAGCATGGACACAATCATTCGGAACATAATCATTCCGGCCATTCTCATTCCCACTCTCACGCACCCGATAACCTCAAAGGCCTATTAATCGCTCTGATCATTACCGGAAGCATCATGCTGCTGGAGTTCTTCGGCGGTCTGGTTACGGGCAGCTTGGCCCTGCTGTCAGACTCCGGCCATATGCTGGGCGATACTGTTTCGCTGGCCTTAAGCCTTGTCGCCATGATCTTTGCTGTAAAGCCCCCTTCTCTGAAAAATTCTTACGGTTACTACAGATTCGAGATTATGGCAGCCTTATTCAACGGAGTTACGCTGTTTATCATTGCCGGATTTATTATATGGGAAGCGTATCAGCGTTTCTTCTCACCTCCGGAGGTAGCAAGCGGTACAATGATGATCATTGCAGCAGTCGGATTGCTGGCCAACCTGGTCAGTGCATGGTCTTTAATGCGAAAAAGCAATGTGCAAGAGAACATCAATGTCCGCAGCGCCTATCTTCATATCGTTAGCGATGCACTAGGCTCGGTCGGAGCTCTGCTTGCCGGGTTAATCATGAAATTATTCTCCTGGTATATTGCAGATCCAATCATCAGCGTGCTTGTCGCACTGCTCATCCTGAGAGGAGCCTGGGGCGTAATACAACAGGCATTCCATATTTTAATGGAAGGAACTCCGCTTAACGTGAATACCCGTGATGTTCAAGAAGCGCTGCTGCGCATTGACGGAGTCGTCGAGGTTCATGACCTGCATATCTGGACCATTACCTCAGGGCTGGATGCGCTTAGCGGCCATCTGCTGATTCAGGACCATAAGGATCATCAGCGTGTTCTCCAGGAGGCCACCAGCCTCGTGGAAGAAACTTTCAGCATTCAGCATTCGACGCTGCAAATTGAGAACTCCTCCATGAAGCACAGAAGCCTGAAGGTTTAACGTGCATTAGTAGGACTGTGAAATCTCCTGACGCAAACAAAAGAAACCGTCCTTGCGCTAAGCCAGCGCAGGACGGTTTTGTGTTTACAGCTGAGTTCTCATGAAAATCTATTCGTGTCTGATATGCTCATGCGTCTGCAGAAAAATCTGTTCCACATGCGCATCATTTAGTGAATAATAGACCGTCTTGCCTTCCTTGCGGCGCTTTACGATCCGCAGATTGCGCAAATAGCGGAGCTGATGGGATACGGCCGATTGCCCCATGTCGAGGATGACCGACAAATCGTGCACACACAGCTCTCTCTGCGACAAAGCGTAAATGAGCCGTACCCGGGTCGGGTCGCCCAGCGCTTTGAACATTTCCGCCATTTTATCCGTTGTTCCGCGGTCCGGCAGAATCAGCGCTATAGATTCCGGTTCCAGCTCCGAACCATTGCATGTGTTGTCGCATTCTTCAAGTGCCGCTGGCTCCATGCTCTCGCCCTCCTCTAATATGCTTATCCGGTGTTACTGGTTGTTAATAGTATCTTCTACGATTAATTATAGAAAAAACTTCACCGGATGTCCATGAGAGGATTCAGCACAGCATGCAGCATACGCGATATTATACCGCTTTGCGCCAGAAGTGGAGCAGGCCTCCCGCCAAAAAGAGAACCAGGCTTCCTGTAACTACCAGCATCAAGCTCTCCATCGGCAAATTAAAAGCTCCGAACTTATCTTCACCGTAAGGGGACATGGCCAGCATCGGCTGCACCCAGGGATAATATGGGCCGTAGGTGGCTGAATTGGAGATGAGCATATTCGGTAAAGTCAGGCTTACATTCAGTGCCAGCGGTGCGCCGAAGCTGCTCCAGCCCTGGGATACTGCCAATTGCAGCGCGGCCAGCGGCAGGCAGGCGAACCAGCCGCCGAAGAGGCTGGTGAGAAGCAGCTGCCAAGGCACGGCGCCTTCCGCACCGCGATATATCCCTAGGCCTACCACTACAACGATAAACAGCAGCTGCACGGCGGCCAGCATTCCCATAATCAGTGTGAATTTAGCCAGGTACACTGAACTTCGTGTTACAGGCAGGGACAACAACTGCTTCCAGCCGCCGTCGGTATGCTCGGAACGGCAGATTAGAGCCGCAAATATACCGGCAAGCACGGGAAGGAACAACATTGAATGCATTAGCGACATTACACTCAGCAGCACCTGCCAGGTGATCTGCCCATCATCCTGCATATCGGCTAGCCCTCCGATAGGCAGCGCGACAGCCGGACTGAGCAAAATAAGCAGCCAGACATGAGATTTGGACATTTTCAGCTTTTCAGCCGATAGAACTCTCCAAAAGGTTCTCATCCTAGTCCACATCCTTTCGCGCAAAATGTATGGATCCCGGCAGCAGAATCAGCAGGCCAAGCAGCAAGCCTGCTCCGCTGAACAGCCAGGGCCGGGGAGCGCTCCAGGCTAGGGCCGGCCAGCTCAGGGGAACCCATTCCGACAGAAACAAGGAGAAGATGCTTAGCAGCGACAAGGTAATTCCCACCGACACCGGAAACGTCTGATTGCGGCTGGACAGGGAGAACCACAGCTGCAGTGAGATCACCGGGAGTGCTGCAGCATAAGAAGCAAAGCCGATTTGCAGCACCTTCGCATAAGGGATTGGCTGCGATTGGAACCCGAGGATCACTCCCAAGCCCACCGTACCCGCCGCCAGCAGCAGACAGGAGATAGTAAGCAGCAGCAGGCAGAGCAGCAGCTTAGCCATAAAGACAGAGGTCCGGGAAATCGGCAACGCCAGGAGCTGCTTCCACGAGCTCATTTGGTGCTCCACGTTGGCCATCATCGAACAGATCAGCGTGCCCCCCAGATAAAGGGCCACCGGAACGAAGTCGGCCACATTGCTGAGCAGTCCGCCCCATAAATCGGCACGATATTGCTGGGTCAGATAATCGTAACGCAGCCCAAAGTTCAGCCCCTGCATGGCAAGCAGGCCGATGGGGCCGAGAAAGACCAGGAACCACAGGCCTTTGCCGCGGATTTTGAGCCAGTCAGCGGACAACGCCCGCCACATCATGATGCGCCTCCCTCAACAACCTGCAGGAAGAATTCCTCCAGTGATTGTCTGCGTTCTTCCACCCGGTAGATTGCATGTCCATCCTCGACCAGTTCTTTAATCAGGAGCGCCACTCTAGCATCGCTCATCCGCGGCAGCACGAGCCGCCCCTCCTGCATTTCACCGCCGCAGCCTCTTCGCAACGCGAGCGCCAGTGCGGCTTCCGGCTCGGATACGGCAAGCCGGAGGTCTCCTGCCGCCTGCTGCTGCAGATGAGCAATGGAGTCCTGATAAACCATCTTACCCTGGCGGATGATGCCGACCGTATCCGCCATCTGTTCAATTTCGCTCAGCAGGTGGCTGGACACAAGCACGGTAATTCCCTGCTCTTCCGGAAGCCGCTTGATCAGCGAGCGGATCTCCTGTATACCTGACGGATCAAGCCCATTGGTCGGCTCATCGAGGATCAGCAGCTCCGGACTGCCGAGCAGTGCGGCAGCAATGCCCAGCCGCTGCTTCATGCCCAGCGAGAAGCCCTTCACAGGCCGCTTTTCTTCTCCTGTCAGCGAGACAATATCCAGCACCTCGGCGATCCGCTGCTTAGGCACATTAAGAATCCGGCGGATCGCCTCCAGATTGTCCAGTGCGCTCAAATGCCCGTAATATGACGGGGACTCCACAAGTGACCCCACTTTGCGCAGAATCTGCAGCTTATTTTTACGGAGCTCCTGGCCGAATACCTTAATTTGCCCCGATGTCGGCTTGATCAGCCCCAGCAGCATGCGGATAGTCGTTGTTTTGCCTGCGCCGTTGGGTCCAAGAAAGCCGTAAATTTCACCTTTGCCGATATTCAGGTTCAAACGCTCCACCGCAGCCCGGCCGCGGTATTCCTTCAGTAAATCCTTTGTTTCAATCACAGTTTCTTTCATTCTCGTTCACCTCGGTAACTAGCATAACGTCCCAAGGTTAAAAGAGCGGCGGCAGCAAGTTTAAATTTCGTTTAAATTTTGTCCCGGCGCTGAGAAATGACAATAGAGGTACCCTGCTCACTGCTGTCGACCGTCCACTCCAGCTCCATCCGCTTAAGCAGCAGCTCTACAATAGACAAACCAAGTCCCGCCCCTTTGGAGTCGGAGTTGCTCATCATTCCCTTGCCATGGTCCGAGACGACAATCACAGGGCGGCTGTCCCGGACTTCCAGCGCAATGCCTACATATAGTCCGCAGCGGGCGTGGCGCAGGATATTCTGAAACAGGTTGTCCAGAATCCGGCGGAACCAGCTCTCGTCTATAGTCCAGTATAGAGGTTCACCCTCCAGGTCAATATCAACCTGGAACCCTTCCTTCTCCCAAAGCGGATACCAGGCAGCGGCACTTTCGCGCAGCAGCCGCAGCACGTCCCTGCGCTCCAGCTTCAGCGTTATCTTTCCGCTGCTGAGCAGATTATAAGAGAGCAGATTCTCGATCAGCACGCTGAGCCCGGCAATCCGTTCATCCATCAGCTCCAGCGATTCCTGCCCGCGCGGCGATAGGCTTTCCTTGCCCAGCACATGGAGATGAGTACGGATTACGGTGAGGGGAGTCCGCAAATCATGCGACAGATCCGAAACCAGGCGCTTGCGCAGTCCCTCCTCTTCCGCCTCTCTGGACCGGCTGGCAGTAAGCTCAGTCACCATCGTATTAAAGGCCTCCTCCAGACGGCCAATCTCATCCGTTCTGCCGCCGGAAGTAACAGACTTCGGAATTCCGGCCCCGCCCGTGAAACTCATGGCCGTCTGCAGGCGCAGCAGCCGGGTTCGGATCCCTATGAAGAACAGCAGCGACACCACAATGAAGCCGGCAAAAAACAAAACCAGAACGATTAAATACCACGAGCTTAGCCCATCAATACTTTCTTCATCCCTCAATGCATCCGGAATTTGCATCACCATAAAACCTTCTCCGGCTTCCGCACGGTCTCCTACAAAGGCGACAATGGCGAGCGGATTAAGCTCTGTGCTCTTTTTCATAAAGGCAACCGCTTCTGCAGCACTCCACTGCGCGGGCAAAACATCACCCTCTACCTGCTTCTGCAGCTCGGGATCTTCCGGCATAAGGCTTAGCCTGGTTTTCCCGTGGCTGTCTACCCAGAACATCCCGGCCAAAGAATACTCACTGCTGAGTTGCCGCATCCGCTCATTGATCGCCTCCGGCGGTTTGCCCAGCAGACCCAGCGCTTCCTGATGCCACATCTTCTCCAGCTTGGTGATGCTGGAGTAAGGGGCATATTCATCAGGCGGACCTTCCCGGGTCCATGCGCTGAATACGCCGTATCCGACAAAAGTTGCCGTCATCATGACAGGCAGGAACAGCAGCGCAGCAACAATAATCAGCAGATAACGGGAGAGCAGCGAGCTGCGCAGTTTGTGCGAGCGCCCGCTGGCCTTCATGCTCTCACCCGGTAGCCGATTCCCCGGACCGTCTCTATAATCTCCGGTGCTGCCGGGTCAAGCTCCAGCTTCTCGCGCAAATAACGGATATGTACCATCAGCGTCTTGTCCCCCTCTATGTAAGCCTCACCCCAGACGGCTTCATAGATCTGTTCCTTGGTCAGAATCTGCCCAAGATGGCGGAGCAGGTAGGAGAATATCTGAAACTGCTTGCCGGTTAACAGGATTTCTTTGCCGCTTGCCGCCTCTTGAATAAGGTGTTCCCCTTCATGGACGATCAGATGCTTAATCCTTAGCGGTGCAGGTGCCGCAGCACCGCTCCTTCTCAGCAGGACTTCAATCCGTGCAGCCAGCTCATCCGGGTGAAACGGCTTGGTCAAATAATCATCGGCGAATTCCAGCCCCTGGAGCTTATCGTCGATGGAGGTGCGGGCGGAGAGCATCAGAATTGGCAGCCCCGGGTACGTCCGCTTCAGCCGCTGCCCAATGGTGAAGCCGTCAAGACCGGGCAGCATGACATCGAGAATGGCCAACTGACAGCCGGCAGCCGCCTCCACTGCCCCTTCACCGCTCTCCAGCCAGCGGACGGCATACTGGCGTTCCCGAAGATCGGCGGAAACCGCACTGCCAATCTCCCGGTCATCTTCAACATATAACAATGTAACGCTCATTTAGCTTTCAATCCCTTTCTCGGTGGAAATGGCAGGACATCATAAAATCCCCGAAGGCGGCGGATGACCGTCTGCGCTTCGGGGAGGATATAGGTTGTATTGATTATGCACGGTTTCCAAAACTAGCCGGGGGCTTGTCATCCGGCTTCCCGAAGAGATACCCCTGGCCCAGATCAATGCCGATGTCCCGGCAGAAGAGGAACTCTTCCCGCCGTTCGATTCCCTCGGCAAGCACCTTGGCACCAAAGGAACCGGCCCGGTTCACAATATTGAGTACGCTTCTCTGTTTCCGGTCGTCCTGATCGCAGAAGCTTCAAATACAAAATCTTCCGGGTCCTCTTCCAAACGATGAATCGCTTCGAAGGTCAAACAACTCATAGGGCTGAAAGGGGCTACCCTGCGGCAGTGGCCGCAGCAGCAATTCAAAACCCACAATTTCTTCGTTAAAGTTCACGATCGGCTGCAAATGGCTGCAGAAATCATGATTGGAAATGATCGTTATCAGATTATCACTGGCAAACCGGACGCTCAGCTATTCCAGCGTCAGCCAGATTTCTACAGGAATACGCCGGGTATGCCCTTTTATACATAGGGACAGCGGCGTAGCCCACTCATTCTGCAATCCATCCAGAAGCTCCAGCAAATCCATGAGCTCCTCTCTGGAAGCATAGGCGGCTATTCCGGATCGGGCAGGGCCGCATCTTTAATTCTCCTGCGTCCTCTACCGGTTCGATGTCAGAGCACTCACTGCAGTTCATGTGCATTCTCCTCGCCTCTAGATGTCAGATTTCAGTCCAGTAATTATAACATGATTTACCATAAGCCAGCTATCTTCCGGACGGCAAAAGGCCATCTATAAACCGTAGGGTTTAAGATGGCCAGCTGCTTCATATCTTAGGTTTATTAGCCGTTAACGGCAGCTGTAGGCTGCCAAACGCCATGCTCTTCGTTTTTGCCAACATACTCTATCCGTGCCGGTGCAAGCTCCAGAATGACATAGTCAGGATCATCCGGTCCCTTGAACCATTGCTCCAGTGATTTGTTCCATACTTTGGCCCGTAAGCCTTCATCCTTGGTGACCGCGACTGTTGCTTCGATCTCCAGCACATCCTTGCCGCCGCCCTTTTCATATCCAAGCAACAGAAAAGCATGCGGATTATCCTTCAGCTCTTCTACCTTATGCGTCTTCCGATTGGTAGCGAGGTAAATGTTTAAGCCGTCATGAAATACCGCCATATAACGCACCTTAGGTTTGTTGCCGGCTTCTATCGTGCCGAAGGAACCGAACTTATTGTCATCCAGCGCTTTGATGATATTTTGCTCCAGCTCATTGTTATCCATTGACGAAACAGCTCCTTTCCAATATGTGTGCTTATTATAGTGTACCCGTCCGGTTCAGAATGAATCCGGGACAAAATCATGAACTCACTTATGCTTTTCTCCCGCCATGGAGCTGGATGTATGTCATCGCCGTGGCTGCAGGCGCTGGCCATTTTTGCAGGAATCCTATTTGTGCTCAGCTTGGCAGCCTGGAAATTAGGGTAATATAGAAGATGTCAATATCCTGTGCATAAGGGTGGAACCGTTAATGACTGAGCATTTCTCCGAACACACCGAACCTACACTACATACCGTTCTACTGCAGTTTATTTTCCCCTTCTCCATCAAGGACGGTGAGGACAAGAGCCTGGCCCGGCAGCTTGGGCTTGACGGCTTCACCCGATTTTTTCTCGACAACAAAGAGCTGGAGGATGCTTATTACGGCGAAAGCTACTGCGTATCCCATGAGAAAATGGAGCGCAGCTATCTGCCGTTCGCAGCCCATGTCCTATTCCCGCGGGACAAGGATAAGGAAGATTCCTTCCGCCGGTTTTCCCGGGTAAACGAGCTGGCCTGCATACTGGAAATGACACAGCAATCCATAAACTTCCGGGTACTCTCGACGGATGTATTCATTTGTCCGTTTCAGCTTGGATTTCTGACCGTAAGAGTCCGCATCGAGGAAGAGAACCTGCCCTTCAGCACCGCGCTGGAATTCGCCGACCGTTTCCGCACACTCGAGGATGTCTCCTACCAGGACAAACATACGCATATCCATTGCCAGGACAAAACCTTCGATCAGGTGGAGGATTTTGTGTTCAGGAATCTGGCCGATGGCCTGCAGCCGTTTATGGACCAATCGGAAATTGACGGGGCCTACTTCGAGACGCTTCCCTTCTTCGTTGATGAACGAATGCTGGTCCAAGCCTTTTATGGCTTCAACCGGCAGGAGGACGCAGACGAAATCAGCGTGGAGCTGCGTTACCGCGCCTCCCAGCTGGATGGGCTGAATCTGGACGGAAAACCCTATATCAGCGCCAGCGATCCCGAGTACATCGAAGAGTACTGCCAGGCACATTCGTACAACCGCTGGGGGCCGGATACCTACTATATGACCAACGAGCAAACCTTCTGCTGCCTGAGCCGGGCCGAACCGGAGGTAGCCACTCCACTGGTCAATCAGATGTACGGGCAGTATTACTACGGGCTGCTCCTTAGTATTTTCCACAAAATCGTCCTGTTGAAGCTTTCCAATCTCCACTCCCGGCTGCGTATCAACCACGATTATGATGAAATTGAGAATCTGATCTTCCTGATTAACAAGTTTTCGGCCAAGTTTTATTTTCTGGAGCTGATTTCACAGTCGCAGGGCCGGGAGATCTTCATCCAGCTGCGCAAAGTATACGGCAACGACGCCCTTTTTGATGAAGTCAAAATGACCCTGAACGACCTGTTCCAGTACCAGGAGAAATTCCAGGCTAAACGCCGGGATACGCTGCTGATGATTCTGACCGTCTTCACAGTGGTGAGCGGCATCTACGGGATGAACCAGGTCATTGAAGATTTGAAGGGACGTATTGAATGGAGCAAAATGCTGGAATACTCTCCTTTTGAATATTTGGCACTGCTGCTCACCTTCACCGGCATCCTCGTCAGCATCCTCCTGACACTGAAAGAGCTGTGGAACGGAATCCGCAGCCGCCGCAGAAAAAGATTTTATTCCAAGGATTGATAAGCTGTCGGAAACAATCATGAGTGATTTGCTCTCCGGACGACGTAGTAATGAATAGTATATACGCCGGAGGTTGCCTATGACGTTCAATCCTAATGACAGCCTGGCATGGGCCGGGCGGTTCAAAAACAAAGATAAAAAAGCACTCGCAGAAGCGATTGATTTCTTTGGCCCTGATGTGCAAAGACTGGTCTGGCGTATTCTGTCCGGCACCGGAAGCGCGGAGGATGTTGAGGAATGTGTGAGCGATGTGTTTATGGCGGCATGGAGCGGAATCAGCCGTTATGAGCCCGAGCGCGCCTCCTTCCGCACCTGGCTGTTCCTGCTGGCCAAATACAAAGCGCTGGACCTGAGACGCAAGCTGCTGCGCCGGGGCGGAACCGGAGAAGCAGCTGCCTCCAGAGCTACATGGAATGAGATTTCCGCCGAACAGGAAGTTCTTTCCCGAGAGACGGCCAGTGAATTGATCGGCTGCGTGCAGCAGCTGGGCGAACCGGACCGCAGCCTGTTTCTGCGCAGATATTTCCTTTATGAGAGCCTTGATCAGCTAGCGCAAACCTTCAGTCTCAGTAAAAGGGCAGTCGAAAGCCGCTTATACCGTTGCCGGACGCTGATCAAGCAGGCGCTAGGCCTGTCTGAGAGTCAGGGAAAGGAGGCTCAACATGGCCAAAGACATGAAAATTGAGGAACAGCGCCTGTTCGGGATGATTGATTCTATGAGCTTCAGCGATGCAGAGCTTGCCTTAGGTGTTCTGCCGGAGGTTGACCAAGGTCCGCACCTGGCAGACGAAGAGGAGGCAGCTTCGCTCGCCCGCGTCAAAGCATGTACACTTGCCCGTCTGGAGCCCGAAGCCGCTGTCCACACCTTCCGTTCCCTCGCCTGGAGATCCCGGAGGCGGAATATCTTCGCGGCCGCAGCGGCAGTAATACTCATCGCTGCCGGTATGCTCGCTTTCTCTCCTGAGGTACAGGCCGGGTTAAGAAAGGCGCTGAGTTTCCTTCCTGGCTTCGGCACTGTTGTGGAGAACAGCCCCGGTGACCGGATCTATGTACTGAGCAAACCCTATGACATTGCTGTGGGGGACGGAAGTCTGACCGTAGATGCCGTTCTCCTGCAAGAGCTTGGCGGGAGCATTACGCTTCGCGGCCGGAAAGTCCCTGAAGTCAGCGAGTTTGAGGCAGATATCGGCGGTAACCGCTATACTTTCACCTCTTATATGCGTTCGTCCTCGGAGGGAGAGTGGTACGGCAGCTACAGTTCAACTCAAGCGCTGCAACTGAAGAAGGATAATCTTCTAACCCTGCATCTGGGCGGCACAACCATTGGTCCGTTACAGCTCACCGCTCCGAAGACAGCTGAGGAGCTCGGGGAACTCGGCGCAAGCGATATACAGCAGGATGTGCGGATTACTGCTTTTCCGGTGGACCTTGGCGGCGGGCTTGTCCGTGTCCAGTTATTGCCCACTCTGACGGCGGAATCCGGGCTGACTGTCCATTCTTACGGACTGGAGCCGCTGGTGCCTGGATCAGGTCTCTATATAGAGAACGCGGCAGGAGAAAAGGCGGCACTGGAGCAGCCTGAATCCATGTCCTATCCTTCCGACTTCCGGTTTCATGAGACTGCCGGGGCGGGCACTTGGCCTTATACGGTCTTCATTCCTTATATTGAAGTTTCAGATCGTGACGCCGTATCTGCAGAAGTAGAGATTCCGCTGCCTGATATCGGCCAGGAGAAAATGCTCCACACACGCGCGGAAATCGCGGGCTTTCCGGTAGAGTTCACCCGCATTGAACGTACCGGCGAGACGGCTGCCAGCGTCGATGTGAATGTGAATTTCAATGCCGCAAAACTACGGACGCTGAAGTATTTCCTTATTCGCTATCCGGGGCAGGCGGACAACAGCTCATTCTCTTGGGTGAATACCGACCAGACCTACGGCGTGATGAAAACCCTCCATTTAGAAACAAAACCCGGGGAGGATAAGCTGCGGTTTAAGCTGTCCGAGCCGCATTTTCTGCTCAAAGGGCCGTGGCGCCTGCCGCTGAAGCTTGATAGCTAAGCAGAGTTGCTACTGGACAACTATGGAGCGGGCGTCTATAATACACCGTAAGAACACAGCAATACCTATAACTTCATAGTACCAGGGGTGCTGGAATTGGCCGGCTGAGATTGTATCCCACAAGATACTGACCCTTATACCTGATCTGGATAATGCCAGCGTAGGAATCGTCAATCGCTTACGGCCGTTTATGGCCCAAGCACAACCTCGCGCAAGTAACTGGTGTCCCGATTCTCGGGGCGCCTTTTTTGTATGGGACTATTCAGAATTTGGAAGACTAGGGTTGCTGGAAGGAGAGAAGAAGAGAAATGGGAGTCACAAAAGTATTAAAGCTCAGCCTCACCTGCATGCTGGTCTTTGCCATTGCCGGATGCGGCAATAGCAATGGGAACTCTGGCGGGAATGCAGCAGACACTGCCGGGAACAGCACCACTGCTCCTGAAACCACTGCCGGGGCAGCAACGGACGCTCCGAAGGAGCTGACCAAGGTCAAGGTCGCGCTGGACTGGACGCCGAATACAAATCATACCGGGCTTTATGCGGCAAAAGAGCTGGGCTATTACGAAGAGGAAGGGCTGGATGTTGAAATCGTGCAGCCGGGTGCTGCCGGGTCCGACACGATGGTTACCTCGGGCGAAGCTGCTTTTGGCATCAGTGCCCAAGAGGCGCTGACGCTGGCCCGCCTGCAGAAGGTGCCGCTCGTGTCCATCGCCGCTATCATTCAGCATAATACCTCCGGGTTCGCTGCACCGAAAGACCGCAATATTAAGACACCGAAGGATTTCGAAGGCAAAACCTACGGTGGCTGGGGTTCCCCTGCCGAAGAAGCGGCCATGAAAGCCATTATGGACCCCGAAGGCGGAGATGTGAAAAAGGTGAAGCTGGTGAACATCGGTGAAGCGGACTTCTTCACCGCCGTGAAACGCGACATTGATTTTGCCTGGATCTTCTATGCCTGGACCGGGATTGAAGCGGAGCTGCGCGGAGAACCGCTCGACATGCTCTACCTCAAGGATTATGCACCCCAGCTCGATTACTACACGCCGGTACTGACTACGAGCGAGAAGGAAATTGCCGAACATCCGGAGCTGGTGAAGGCTTTCCTTAAGGCTACCTCGAAAGGTTATCAATACGCCATTGATCAGCCGGAGGAAGCCGCAGCCATTCTTTCCAAAGCTGTTCCCGAGCTGGATCCCAAGCTGGTCCTGGCCAGCCAGAAATGGATCAGCCCGAAATACAAGGATGATGCCGTCCGCTGGGGCGAGCAGAAGAGCGAGGTCTGGCAGGATTACGCCGACTGGATGTATGGCCTGAAGCTGCTCGATCAGCCGCTGGATGTTCCAAGCACATTTACGAATGAGTTTTTGCCAGCTAACTGATTAAGGATGAAGTGATTGAATGTTCGTTTCGCGCTGTACGCAGATTACCCATTTAAACTGAGAGGATTGATATGTTGTGGCCAATACATTGCTAAGCATTCAGGTAATTCCCAAAACTCCGAACAACGAGGATTCGATTCCTTACGTGGACAAAGCCATCGAAGTGATTCAGAAATCCGGTGTGAAACATCAGGTGAACCCGCTGGAGACCACGATGGAGGGCGACATCACCGAGCTGCTTGAGGTTGTGCGCCAGATGCATGAAGCGCTGATTGCAGCAGGCAGTCCGAGCGTCATCTCCCAGATCAAAATTGCCCATAACCCGAATGGAATCAGCATGGACAAGCTGACGGAGAAATACCGGCCGTGAGATCGTATTGGAAACAGATTTGGCCGCCCCTTGTGGCGGTCGTCTTTTTTCTGGGGTTATGGCAAGTTTCGGTATCCCTGTTCCATATCGAGTCATGGATTCTTCCCAGCCCAAGCGATATCGCCCGGGAAACCTCGGGCAATGCTTCCGGCATTTGGGCACATACAGCGGCTACGCTGCGCCTTACCCTGATCGGCTTCCCTATCGGCACAGGCGTGGGTCTTATTGTTGCCCTGCTGCTGCATCTGCTGCCTTGGCTCAAGAGAGCGCTCTACCCGCTGCTCATTCTCAGTCAAAATGTGCCCTCCATTGCGCTCGCGCCGCTGCTGATTATCTGGTTCGGCTTCGGGCTGCTGCCGAAGATTGTGCTGATTACGCTGGTCTGCTTCTTCCCGGTTTCAGTCGCTGCCATGGGCGGCCTGATGCAAAGCGACCGGACCATGCTGAACTATATGAAGATGGCCGGCGCGAACAAATGGCAGATCTTCACCAAGCTGGAGCTTCCGGGCTCCCTGCCCGCCCTGTTCTCGGGACTTAAAATTTCGGCCACCTACGCCGTAATGGGCGCTGTTGTCGCGGAATGGATCGGCGCTGACAAGGGCATCGGCTACTACATGCTGCTGCAAAAATCCGCTTACCGCACAGACCGCGTATTCGTCGCCATTGCCATCATCGTGCTGCTCAGTCTTGTGCTGTTCGCACTTATCGCGCTGCTGGAGAAATGGCTGGTGCGCTGGAAACCGCGCAAAAGTTCCTAGAAAAGGAGGATGGCCGACAATGCCGCATATTACAGATAACCCGCCATCCGGCACTGAAGCAGCCGGCATTCCTGAATCCAGGACCTTACCGCCTGCACTTGAGGTAAAAGGAGTCTCCAAAACCTTCACCCACCGCCGCCGCGAAACCCGCGTGCTGGACAACGTATCCTTAACAGTGCAGCCGCAGGAATTCGTCTCAATTGTCGGACCCTCAGGCTGCGGAAAAAGCACTTTATTCCATATTATCGGGGGCCTGGAGCTGCCGGATGCCGGAACGGTAAGCATGAACGGCAACCTTGTTACAGGGCAGCGCGGAGAGATCAGCTATATGCCGCAGCAGCCCGCGCTGTTCCCTTGGCGGAGCATCGAGGACAACGTCCTGCTCGCCGGTGAGCTTAAGGGCGCGCCGCAGGCTGCGGCGCGGGAAACCGCCCGCCACTGGCTGGCCAAGGTCGGCCTTAGCGGCTTCGAGCGGGCCTACCCGCATATGCTGTCGGGCGGCATGCAGCAGCGGGCAGCCTTCCTGCGGGCTCTGCTCGCGCCGCAGGAGCTGATGCTGCTGGACGAGCCGTTCAGCGCGCTGGATGCGCTGACGCGCAGCGAAATGCAGCGCTGGCTGCTGGAGCTGTGGGAGGAGAACCGCCGCTCCGTGCTGTTCATCACCCACAACATCGAAGAAGCGTTGCTGCTCTCCAGCCGCATCTATGTGTTCTCCGGACGTCCCGGCTCCGTCCTGCATACGGTCGATGTCCCGTTTCCCCGGCCGCGCCGCGAGGAAATCGCCGATTCGCCGGAATTCCTCCAGCTCAAGCGCCAGCTGTCGCAGTGGATGCGGGAAGAGCAGGCGAAGAGCGCCAAGTAATCTTAAGCGATATCCGCTTAACAGCCTGTGCAAAAGACCAGCCGTCCGATGAACCGGACGGCTGGTCTTATTAATATGTAGTTATTTCAAGATAACCACACCCGAATGCGACACTGATTCAGGCAGCGCAGGGCTCCGCAACACAAACAAAAGGAAACACGCCCGCTATTTTCATATAAAACCTATTTTTATTGATTTAGAGGGAATTACTCCCTATATTATTCAATTACTAAGCCCTTTTTCCGTTTTCAAAGGAATTACCGGTAGTAAATCCCTCTGATTGCCGCACCATTCTGTCGGTGGCATAATTAGCGGGACCATTTCCCTTTAAGCTATAGGCATACATAGGCTCCATAAAGAGACTACTGGCCCCCTTCCCGCCGCTCCATTAAGCATTCAACCTTAATAGAATTTATCCGGACGTAACCAGTAACAATCCACCTGTAGCACGCCCACCGCAGCATTCAGAAATATCAAGAGATAATAAACGCCTAAATCCAGCCCTTCTCCTCAGCCAGCCGTACGGCTTCGATCCGGCTTTTCACTTCCAGCTTGCCCAGAATTTCCGAGATGTAATTGCGTACTGTCCCATAGGAGAGGTGCAGACTCCCGGCAATTTCACCGGCCGTCTGCCCTGCTCCGGCCAGCCGCAGAATCTCCCGTTCACGGGAGGATAGCGGATTCTCTTCCCGCAGGCTGCCAAAGACCAGTTCCGGCGACACCTCACGGTGCCCTTCCATGACGCGCCGGATCGCATCCGCCAGCTTGTCGACCGGCTCGTCCTTCAGCAGATAGCCCTGAATCCCGGCCTTCACGCCCCGTTCGAAATAGCCCGGCCGGGCAAAGGTCGTCAGGATAATGATCTTCGTCCGGCAGCCTTTGGCTTTCAGCAGCTCCGCAACCTCCAGCCCGCTCTTCAGCGGCATTTCGATGTCCATAAGACACACGTCCGGTTCCAGCCGCTCGATCAGCGCAAGCGCCTCCGCCCCGTCACCGGCCTCTCCGAGAACCTCAATGTCCTCCTCCAGGTCAAGCAGCGAGGCCATCGCCCCGCGCAGCAAACGCTGATCCTCGGCGATTACAATGCCTATCATGCCAATTCCCCCTCCTTATGTTCCTTGATAATCCTTGGAATCACTACAGATAATGCTGTCCCCCCGCCCGGATTGGAGCATAATGTCATTGAACCGTCAACGAGCGACAACCGCTCGGCCATCCCTTTCATTCCGTTGCCGTCGCGGCGTTCCCGTCCTGCTTCATCAGGAGTGAGGCCGATTCCGTTATCCTCAACGGTGATCCGCACTGCCCCCTCCGTCAGCGCAATTCCGATTCGGCAACGGGTGGCTTGGCTATGCTTCACTATATTCGTCACCGCCTCCTTGATGCAGAGGCTGAGGATATTCTGTGTCAGGTCAGGCACGTCCTCCAGCGACACCTCCCCCTGCACTTCAAGGGCGATCTCTGCAGCCCGCAGCATTTTCCCGGCCTCTGCCAGTTCCTCGGCTACGGTAACTGCCCGCATCTCCGAGACCAGCTCGCGAACCTGGCGCAGTGCCGCACGCGAGGTGCGCTGAATCTCCCTGGCTTCGGCCTGCGCGCGCTCCGGGTCCTTGGCGACAAGCCTCTCGACAAGCTGGCTTTTCAGCGTAATCAGCGACAGGGTATGACCCATCGTATCATGCAGGTCCCGGGCGATCCGCATCCGCTCTTCGCGTTTGACCAGCTCCTCGATGACTTCATTCGCCTGATCCAGCTGTTTCTCCAGTATTTTTCTACGGCCTAGAGATTTTACCCCGAACGGAGAGACCAGCATGATAATTAAAAAAGGAAAAAAGAACAGCAGGTCATGCAAATTCATCCCCCATGCCGCTATAACCAGCGGTACCAGAATTACACCGCAAAAAACTACATAGGCTATCTTGAACTCTCTCTTACCGGCATACCAGCCGACAAAGTTGGAAGAGAAAAAGCCCATAAAAAAATTAACCGGGTTGTAGCATAGGCTCAGCACCACAATCAGCAGCATTTGCAGCCCCAGCCAGTAGTTAAAGGCTTTGTCACCGGCCCAGTATAACTGGCGGTATGTCACGGCGAAGAGCAGCAGCAGAGCTGCTCCAATGATCAGCTTCAGGCCCCGCTCCTCCTGTAGATTAAAGGCCGGAAGCAACAAATAGAACATCCATACAAAAGGGAAAAAACCGTATTTTTGCGGGAACAACCGAAACTTCCTGCCTGACAACATGTATTACACCGCTTCCTGTTTTTTTCGAATATACAGCGATAGTAACATAAACATTGCCAGATAGCCGAGCAAAATCAGCACACCGCTCCACTGTGGATGGCCGCCCCGTACAATCTCCCACGCCCCGTTTCCATAATTATAAGAAGGCAGCCAGCGGCCGATCCGCTGCATCAGCTCCGGAAGAATATCCAGCGGCATCCACATGCCGCCGGCCAGCGCCAGCCCCATATAGAGCACATTGCTGACACCGCTTGCCGTGTCTACCCGTTTCATAAAGCCGACAAGTGTGCCCAGCGCCAGAAAAGGCAGGGAGGCGACAACAATCCATAATCCGCTGAACAGCCACTGCCCTGCAGTCAGGGACACCCCGTTCATCAAATAACCGGCGGCAAATATGCATACCACGGAGAAAAGCTGCATGATCATCTGAGCAAACATTTTGCCGATGAAATAGACATAGGACGGCAGCGGAGTAATGCGGATAAAGGTGTTCCAGCCCTGGGTCCGCTCCTGCACAAGCCGGATGCCAAGCGTCATGATCGCTGACCCCATTACACTGAACGCCGCCATCGACATCAGATAATGAGCCTGCCAGAGGGCCGCGTCGTCCATGCCTGTATTCACCACTTTAGTG
This sequence comes from Paenibacillus paludis, assembly GCF_042610515.1. Classification (NCBI taxonomy): domain Bacteria; kingdom Bacillati; phylum Bacillota; class Bacilli; order Caryophanales; family Paenibacillaceae; genus Paenibacillus; species Paenibacillus paludis. The sequence goes on along the minus strand of NZ_JBGJZP010000004.1, from coordinate 124,060 downwards.
AAGATGAAATAGAACATGATCGGCATAACCAGCGACCAGAACACATAATAAGGATTGCGGAAGATCCGCAGCAGCTCGGACTTGCATTGGTTGATAATTAGTTTCATGGCTTGACGCCCTCCTCCGGTTGAATTGTCAATTGCTCAAAGGCCTCATCCAGCCGGCCCTGATCGATGCGTACATCCTTCACTTCAAGCCCGCCGGTAAAAATAGCACGGAGCGCCTCGTCCGTATTCTCTGTCGTGACCACAATCCGGCCGTCTTTATCGTACATTTCCTCGACCGCCGCCAATTGCCGCAGCCGTCCGCGCAGCTCTTCAGGATCGCCTGCAGCCAGAAAGGACAGCGATTGCCGCACAATTCTCCCCTTAATCTCATCCGGGCTGCCGTCCGCCACCAGAGCGCCGCGGCTGAACAGCAGAATCCGGTCGGCAATATCCTCGGCCTCCTGCAGATAGTGGGTCGTAAAGAGGATCGTCTTTCCTTCAGCGGCCAGTCCGCGCACCCTGTCCCAGAAATGCCGCCGCGCTGTAATATCCATCCCGACTGTCGGCTCGTCAAAGAACAGCAGATCCGGGTTGCCCGCCAGGGCCAGCGCGAAATTCAGGCTGCGCCGCTGGCCGCCGGAGAGCTTCTCGGCATACCGCTGCAGATCGGCCTTGGCAAGGCCCGTCGCCTGCAGCAGAACCTCCATAGCCATTGGCTGCGGGTAATAGCTGCGGATCAGAGCGATGATCTCCCGGACCTTCAGCCGGTCCATTACGCTTACTTCCTGCAGCATGGCCCCCGTTTTTTCCCGGACCAACCGGCTCCCGGGCGGAAGCCCGAACACCTTTATGCTGCCTTCCGTCTGCTCCTTCAGTCCAAGCAGCATGGATAACACGGTCGTTTTCCCCGCCCCGTTAGGCCCCAGAATCGCAGTAACCGAACCCCTGCCAATCTTGAAGCTAATGCCGTCCACCGCTTTTTTTCCGTGAAATATTTTACTTACCCCATCCATTTCGATCACGTTGTCTATACCGTCCATGTCCGTTCCCCTCCGTATCTTAAGCCCTGATCTATATTTCTATGGTATAAAAAACGGGGAAATGAGATCAGTATGGACTGTCATTCCTTTGAGATGACAACTGTCACCTTGCTCATAAACGCATAGCAAAGAGCCCCGCACCAAACGGCAAGCATTTGGCATGAGGCTCTTTGCATCGCTTCAAGAAGCTTATAACCATGCTATTTTTGCATAAATCCCTTTTTCTGCAGAAATTCCTTCATATGCATGCGGGCCGGCTCCGCAAAACGTTTAGCCATCATAGCCGACCAGGGTGCATCACTCTGTCCGCCCGTCCGCTCGCGCATATAGGCACTCGACACTTCGTCATAAGCTGCAACCTGCCCGGCAGTTTTGGCCTTGTCATAGCCGTTCCGGTGCAGTACAGCTTCCAGCGGAAGACGCGGACGAAGTCCGGAGGCCCCGGCAGGATACCCGAGACACATGCCGAATACCGGATAGACCCGTTCAGGCAGATTCAGCAGCTCCGACAATTCGGCGATATTGTTGCGGACTCCGCCGATGTAGACGATGCCCATACCTAGCGATTCTGCGGCAATGGCAGCGTTCTGCGCCGCAAGCGCTGCGTCAACGGTGGCAACAATGAAATTTTCAGTGGAATCGAAGGATTCGGCGGATTGCAAATAGTGTGCCGTTGTTTCATGCAGCCGGTACAGATCAGCACACCAGACCAGGAAGACCGGACACTGCTCGATATAAGCCTGATTGCCCGATAGGGCGGCAAGCTGGGCTTTAAGCACGGGCTCAGTGACTGCAATGACACTATAAGCCTGGACATTGCTGGAGGTCGAAGCCATCTGGCCTGCGCCGATGATGGCAGCAAGCTGTTCTTCACTTACCGGCTTGTCCAGGTACTGGCGGACGGAGACATGCTGATTTAATAATTCAAGGGTTTCGTTATTGGGTTTCATGATCTGTTCGCCTCTCTTTTCTCCTTATTAGCACTTCGTTCTTTTCTGGACTTCAAGTATATTATGAACACAAATCAGTGCATAAACAAATGAATACAGGCCTCACTTTTACCATCCGCCCCCGCGCTTCACTTCCTGGACAATAGCCTTGACGCCTTCGTCGATCTGGTCCAGCCGGGCACGTGAAATGCTGATCCGCATAAACTTCTCCCGGTTCCCGTAACCGGTCATATAGAATCCCTTGCCTGATACGACGCTGATCTTTCTCTGCGCGAGCCGCTTGACCACACGATCCAAATTCACTGTCTCCGGCAGCTTATACTGCATGTAGATCCCGGAGCTGTCCGAAGACACTTCAATCAGACCTTCCGTATTGTGCCGCTGGAGTGCCTCGTACATTGCGCTGATTCTTTCAGCATACAGAGCCTTTATTTTGTGCTTGTGATGCTCATACATGCCATTCCTGATATACACCTCAAGGGCTGCTTGGGACAATAACGAATTGTCCGTGTATCCTTTATACGCGCAGAATGTCTTAAACAGGGTTTCCGGTACAACAGCCGCACCCAGCCGGAGACCCGGAAAAATGATTTTGGAATAGCTTTTCAAATAAATAACATGTGAAGTCTGGTCATACGCATAAATAGGATCAAAGCGCCGTTCTGCACCCAGGTCTGCCATATAATCATCCTCAACGATGTATACATCGTATTTGCCGGCCAACCGGGCAATGGCTTTCCGTTCCTCCGTACTGAAAGAGGTTCCGAGCGGATTATGATATCTGGGCATGGTATAAAAGAATTTGATTCCCCCGCCGCTGAACCTCTCCTCCAGCTCCCGCAGATCAATGCCGGCTGCCGAACGGGCAATCCCGCTCACCGGCATCCCCTCCGCCTCCAAATAACGCAGGTACAGATCATATCCGGGCTGTTCAACAAGGATTTCTGTCCCGCCATTCGGAAATGGCATCTTGGCCAGCACCTCCAGCGCCTGCTGGGTTCCCGAAGTGATGATGATCTGCCCCACCTTGGCAAAGACCTGATATTCGGCCAGATGGGGCACAAGAGTCTGGCGCAGCGTACCCAGTCCCAGCGCATCTCCATAGGTGAACAAGTGGTATTTGTGCCTGTCAATCGCTTTATTGAGACAATGCTGAAAATCCAAATACGGAAACACATTCAGATCGGGCGAGGCCGAAGCAAAATCAATCGTCTCACTGCCCCTGGCAGGCCCCGCATCTTCAGACCTTTCAACCATGTAGTATCCGCTCTGCGGAATAGAATAAATCGCGTGTTGTCTTTCCAGCTCCCCGTATGCCCGCAGAATAGTGCTGATGCTGCAGCCGTAGAATTCTGCGCTGCTACGCACAGAGGGCAGTTTTTGCCCCGGGCTGTATTGCCCCTCTCTGATCCGGTTTTCCATGTCGGACAAGACCGAAAGATACTTTTTCATGATGCGCCTCCTGAATGGCCTTCTACACTAACTGTAAGTTCATGTTACCACTATTCGTCTCTATTCATTATATAGCAATCAACGAACTGTATCGGTACAGTCATGGAAAAATAGTATTGTTCGGGCAGGCATTTCCCTTTAATTTTAAAGTAACAGATAAGACGTTTAGACGATCCTGTCCTGTTAACGAAAAGGAGATGCTACTATGCCGCAAAAAGGACTTAAGCTGGCTTATATATTTGCCGTGCTTAACGCAGTTATTATCGGATTCTCATTCTTATTCACCAAAGTAGCGCTCGGTCATGCCGGACCGCTCGATACATTGACCTACCGCTTCGCGGCTTCATTTATAGTGATGTCGATCCCGGTCGCCTTCGGCTGGGTCAAAATATCCTACAGCGGCAAGCCAATTGGTAAAGCGCTGCTGCTGGCAGCCATGTACCCGCTCGGATTCTTCACCCTCCAGGTATTCGGACTCCAGCATGCCACCTCTGCCGAGGGAGGAATTCTCTATTCTTTCACCCCGGTTGTGACGATGATCATCGCCTCTATATTCTTGAAAGAGCGCACGACGCTTCTGCAGAAGCTGTGTATCTTCCTGTCCGTATTCGGCGTTGTGTTCATCTTTGTCATGAAAGGGAGCAGTATTAATCTGTCCAACATGACCGGGATTGTGTTGTTATTCCTGACCTGTCTGGCTTTTGCCGGATACAGCGTACTGGCCCGGTCACTCTCCAAGCATTTCAGCCCCGCTGAACTCAGCTATTTAATGATGGGAATTGGCTTCGCCACATTCCTGATCATTTCGCTTACCGGACATGTGTCCAGCGGCACGCTTGGCGATTTCTTCAAACCGCTCGGCAGCAGCACCTTTATCTTGTCTACCCTTTACTTGGGTATTATAGCGTCGCTCGTCACCACCCTAACATCAACCTATATTTTGTCCAAAATCGAAGCTTCCCTTACGAGTGTGTTCACCAATCTCTCGACCATCGTCTCCATTGTGGCCGGGGCAGTGTTTCTCGGGGAAAACATCACTGTGTATCACTGGATCGGATCGTTCCTGATTATTGCAGGGGTTATTGGCACCAACCGTCTGGGACGCAAGAAAGCCGCCGGGGCTTAATGCCCGGCGGCTTTTTTATCCGTTCTGCTCCAATAATGGAGCATTCCCTTTGTGGAGAAAATTATGAGATTTACAGCTTGACCCGCTGCAGCCGCAGCGCATTCAGTACGACCGATACAGAGCTGAAGGCCATTGCCGCACCGGCAAGCCATGGCGCCAGAAAGCCCAGCGCAGCAATCGGTATCCCAATGGTATTGTAAGCAAGCGCCCAGAACAAATTCTGCTTAATATTGGTCATGGTTTTGCGGCTCATCAGGATCGCATCCGGAATGCTCATCAGATCGCCCCGCATGAGGGTAATATCCGCTGCTTCCATCGCTACGTCGGTGCCGGTACCAATAGCCATACCGGTATCGGCAGTGGCCAGGGCAGGGGCATCATTGATGCCGTCCCCGACCATCGCCACCTTGGTTCCCCCGCTCTGCAGCCTGCGGATCTCGGCAGCCTTCCCCTCCGGCAGCACCTCGGCCAGCACCGTACGGATGCCGGCCTGCCCGGCAATGGCCTCGGCTGTCAGCTTGTTGTCTCCCGTAATCATGACCACTTCAATGCCCATATCATGCAGCTTGGCTACGGCAGCCCGCGAAGTATCCTTGATGGTATCGGCAACCGCGACAATCCCGGCAATGGCCCCGTCCACGGATACCAGCATCGCCGTCTTGCCTTCCTGCTCCAGCTTCTGCATCAGCCCGGTCCACGGACCGGTGTCTGCACCGCTTTCTTCCATCATCCGCCGTGTTCCCACGCGGATGCTCTGGCCGTCAACCACCGCAGAAATGCCGCGTCCCGGCACCGCCTCAAACTGCTCGGCACCCGGCAGGTCCAGGCTTCTTTCCGCAGCACCAGCCACGATGGCATCCGCCAGCGGATGCTCCGACAGCTTCTCGGCAGCCGCCGTAACGGACAGCAGCCGGTTCTCGGCCAGTACTCTGCCATGTGCGGCGATTCCCGTTGTCGTTATAATATCCGTCAGCACCGGCTTGCCGCTGGTTACAGTTCCCGTCTTATCCAGTACAACGGTCTTGATCCCCTGTGCGGCTTCAAGATGTTCGCCGCCCTTGAACAGAATCCCGAATTCAGCCGCGCGTCCCGATCCGGCCATAATGGAGGTTGGTGTAGCCAGACCCAGTGCACAAGGACAGGCGATGACCAGTACAGCGATGGCTTTCTCCAGTGCATCGGCGAACTGGCCCGGCGCTCCCCAGATATACCAGACTCCAAAGGTTACAGCTGCAATTACGACCACTATCGGCACAAAGATGCCGGAAATCACATCGGCAATCCGCTGAATCGGAGCCTTGGAGCCTTGCGCTTCCTCCACTACTCTGATGATTTGCGCCAAGGCGGTGTCACGGCCAACTTTGAGTGCCTTAATCTTCAGCATTCCGTTCTTGTTCAGTGTTGCCCCAATGACAGTATCTCCCGGCTTCTTCTCCACCGGAATGCTCTCGCCTGTCAGCATGGATTCATCCACAGATGACAGCCCTTCAACGACCTCGCCGTCTACCGGCACCTTCGTTCCCGGCTTAACCAGCACAATATCTCCCGGAATGACCTCTTCCACAGAAATACTGAGCTCAACACCGTCACGGATGACCAGCGCCGTCTTAGCCTGAAGGCCCATCAGGCTTTTAATGGCGTCGGAGGAACGGCCCTTGGCCAGTGCTTCGAACCATTTGCCGACTAGAATCAGCGTAATCAGAATCGCGCTGGTCTCGTAATATAATTCCACCGAATGGCTCATGCCTGCCATCGACAAGGAATCTATCGTCAGGTACAGACTATAGAAATAAGCAGCCGAGGTGCCCAGAACAACCAGCACATCCATATTGGCACTGCCGTTCTTCAGCGCCTTATAGGCGCTGACATAGAACTGCCAGCCGATAATGAACTGCACAGGGGTCGCCAGTACAAGCTGGAACCAGGGGTTCATCAGTATATCCGGTGCCGGAATCCATGAAGTGAAGGAGAAATGCGCCGCCATCGCCCAGAGCAGGGGAAAAGACAGAACTGCGGAAATGATCCATTTATTCCGCTTGCGCACAATTTCCTGGCTGCGCTGATCGGCCGTGTCCTTGCGGTCCTGTTTCAGCGCAGCCTTATATCCGATGCTGCTTACTTTCTCAATGATCTCAGCCGTGCTGATGTTTCCGGGTGTATATTCCACATGCGCCGTCTCCAGGGCCAGATTCACATTGACCGCCGCGATTCCGGGCATGCGCCCAAGCACCTTCTCAATCCTTGCCGAGCAAGCGGCACAGGTCATTCCTGTAATATCAAAATCTGCCGACTCCTTCAGCGTATCGTATCCCAGCGAGCGGATCTTCTCTTCAATTTGCGGCAATCCCGCTACCGCTGGATCAAAGCCCACTGTTGCTTGCTCCAGTGCCAGGTTAACGTTGGCCCGCGATACCCCCTCCATCCGGGACAGCCCCTTCTCGATCCGGGCCGCGCAAGCCGAGCAAGTCATGCCGGTAATCTGCAGCGTTGTCTGCTGCAGGCCGGATTCTGTCGTCTTCTCCACGATCTCCGCGCCTCCTCATACCCCTTAGGGGTATATTAATGTGTAAAAGAAAAGGCTGAAGCCTACGGAACCTGCAAAGTTCCCCGCCCCAAGCCTCATATTCATTCATCCGACTTAAACCACGTCGTATCCCTGGTCCTCAATTGCTGTCTTAATCGCACTAAGGCTTACCTTGTTCTCATCGTATTCAACAGCGACAGTCTTCGCAGGCAGGTCGACTTTGGCGGCAGCGCCAAGACCGCTTACGGCTTTCTCCACAGCACTGACACAGTGACCGCAGGACATTCCTTCTACAGTTAACGTTACGTTTGACATATTAAAAACCTCCTAAAAGTTTTGTGAGCTTAACTTCATTGATTCTACTTCGTACAAAACTGTCTTCGAAAGCATACGCTTAGTTTTGTGAGCTTTACTTCATTGATTCTACTTCGTACAATCCTTATTTCATAAGCTTGTTAACCGTGATCAGCAGCTCGTCAATAACCTCATGCTCACCGGCTTCAATGCGCTCAATAATACAGCTCTTCATATGTCCTTCAAGCAGCAGCTTTCCGACACCGTTCAACGCAGCCTGTACTGCCGCGAGCTGGTTAAGCACATCGTCACAGTAGGTATCCCGTTCGATCATGCCCTTGATGCCGCGGATCTGCCCTTCAATCCGGTTGAGGCGGGTCGTGAGCCCATTCTTGAATTCCGGTGAATGGTGGCTCTTGCGTTCTCCGGGGGTATGACAACTGCTATCACATGATTCAGGAGACAGCTTCTCTTCTTTGGGCGCCATCTACGCACCTCCTTGTATCCTGGCTGCAATTTAAGTTTAATATACCCCCCATGGGTATGTCAAGGAAAAATAACCTTCCTAAAAAAAGGTATTTTGGCGAAGCATAACGAATGAAAGACTCAGGAATCCAATTATTTCATATTTTCCATTCTTGAACAGAGGCAGGTAGGGTAATGGTTTACGATGGCATCATTCTTGGTCTAATTGTAGGGTTCTTCCGGGGCGGTTTAAGACACGGCCTTGTCCAGTTCAGCAACATCCGGCTCAAGGCAGGATGGATCTTCCCGCTGCTACTGGTATTCCAATTTTTTATGTATTATATTCAGGAGCGGTCGTCCACTGTAGCCGCAGCCAGCGGTTATATCTTTACCGCTGTGTATGTGGTTGGGCTGATTTTTTTATGGTTGAACCGGCACAACAAAGGATTCTGGCTCATTATGACGGGTGTATTCCTTAACTTCCTGGTTATGCTCGTCAACGGAGGGAGAATGCCGGTATCCTTTGAAGCGGCTTCTGTACTCGATCCGGTTTATCTGGAGATGCTGCAGAGCGGCGATGTGGTGACCAAGCACTATCTGCTTGACGCCTCAACACGCCTGCCGTTTCTTGGCGATATCATCCCCCTGTCCAGCCCTTATCCGCGTACCCAGGCGATCAGCATCGGAGATGTAGTGATGAATCTCGGGATTTTCCTCTACATTCTGTCGATAATGACACCGGCCGCTGCAGACCTGAAAACATTGCCCAAAGTACAGGGATAAGCCGTTAACCAAGTGAAAGGAGGAGTTCCCATGAATAAGAAACTGGAAGGCATCAAATATTCCCGTCTTGCGATCAATGCTATTATTGTAGCTTCCGTAGTTATCGCTCTTACTTCGGGTTTCAGAATCGGCGGACACTAATTCCTCCACAAGAAGCAGGCTGAAAACAGCCTGCTTCTTTGCAAATTACTATTCATTTATCCCTAAAACCATTATTATGTACACAGGCACATTTTGTTAATAAAGAGGGGTAATCATGACCAAGCTTAAAACGTTTGCAGGCAAGATTAATTCAGGCCATGTCTATGCACTGCTCATATCCCTTCTGGGAGTAGCGCTTTTCACGTATAGCAATCATTTGGAATTTCTGCAGTATCCGACCCCAAGGTGGGTATGGATTTATGCGCTTACCGGAGCCAGTTTAATACTCACCTTTTCCCTGGTGCAGCTTCCTCCGGAGGGCAACGAACTGACCATGGAATCAGCGGTATATTTGGCCTGCATTTTTGTCTTTGGCGGCTCTACCACTTTGACTGTTCTTCTTCTCAACTGCCTGATCTTTTTCTTTTTTGACACAAGCACCAGCTGGTGGAAACACCTGACGAATTTCTCGATTTACTCCATTATGATCTGTCTTTCTTCCTACACCTTTGATTTGTTTGGAGGACATCCCGGACCGCTGATCAATGACGAACTGCCGGCTTATCTGATGACACTTGCGGTCTATTTTATAGGTAACACCCTCTTGATCGGACTATATTACTACATTATATATAAAGGCACACTTTATGAGACGATTAAGGATATTATAAAAGATTCTTTCGTCGTTTATCTGTGCACATTGGTTCTTTCTCTGGTTCTCGTTGTACTGATCGTCCATAACAGCTTTTTCGGGCTTGTCCTATTCTTGTGCCTGAGCACGCTGCTCTGCTACTCCTTCAAGAGATTGTTCTCCATGTACCGCAGCATTGAGGAACGGGCCAACACCGATCAGCGGACCGGGCTATTCAATCACAGCTACTTTGAGGAAGCTTTGGAACAGGAAATCCAGAAATCAAGGGCATCGGGCGTTCCGCTTTCGCTCGCCATGATCGACCTTGACGACTTCAAGAAATATAATGACCATTTCGGCCATCTGCAGGGGGACAAGCTGATCGCATTTGTCGGTGAGACGCTTAAGAGCGAAGCCCAGCAGCATGGGATTATTGCCGCCCGCTATGGCGGTGAGGAATTTACGCTGCTCATGCCGGCCTACGATATCCTGCAAGCCCGTGTTTACATCGACCAGCTGCGCAAAAAGCTGAACAACAGCCGGTTTGACGGCGTTGAAATTTTCCCGCTTGGCTGCCTCGCCTTTTCCGCCGGCATTGCCTCCTGCACCAGCGATATCCACGATAAATCACAGCTCGTCGACCAGGCCGACCAGGCTCTCTACTATTCCAAGCGCCAGGGCAAGAATACAGTGCATACGTATGGAGCATACTCCTCACTGGAGCAGGAGCTTGACTTCAGCCAGGATGTACGCGACATCGAGCAGCAGCTGAACCTGTTTATGTATAAGGATATGGAGACCTTCCGCCACTCCAAACGCGTATTCCGCTATGCGATGGATATCAGTGAGCTGCTCGACATCGACGCCCTTTCCAAAAGACACTTCACACTCGGCGCGCTGATCCATGATATCGGCAAGCTGGAAATTCCGTGGGGCATCCTCAACAAGAAAGACAAGCTGGAGCCTGAGGAGTGGGAAATGGTCAAGTGGCATGTCACCTGGGGCAAAAAAATGGCGCTCACCAACGACAAATTCAAGGATCTCGCCCCCTACATCGAGCTGCATCATGAACGGTATGACGGCAAGGGATATCCCTACGGGTTTAAGGGTGAGGAAATTCCCCGCTTATGCCGGATGCTGACCATTATCGATTCCTTTGACGCCATGACTACGGAAAGGCCCTACCAGCCAACCAAGTCCGTGGAGGAGGCGATCATTGAGCTGAGAGCTTGTGCGGGAAGCCAATTCGACCCTGAACTGACTGAATTTTTCATTACCTATATTGAAGCCAGAGAGCTTAGCGCCGGAGATGCAGCTATATAGCTGCAGAGTTCCCCGGCCGTAGCTCTTTTTTTTGTTCCCTCGTCTAGAAGCCCCCAATCCTGACCACAATACAAAAAGCTATATTTTAATTACTTAATTCCCCGCTAAAAAAATAACTCTTGCTCCCCTATTCAAATTTGAATATAATGAGTTCTGTTTCCACTTGCCGTTTTTCCTTAAGGAAATCAATAACTTTACAAAAAGGAGCCTGCGAAGCATGCACACTAAAGAAAGCAATCTCAAACTTGTAGTTGTCGGTCTGCTGCTTGGTATTCTAATGTCCGCTATGGACAATACCATTGTTGCCTCAGCTATGGGTACTATTGTTTCCGATCTTGGCGGACTCGATAAAATTGTCTGGGTCACCTCGGCTTATATGGTCATGGTCATGGCCGGAACGCCGATCTTCGGCAAGCTGTCCGATATGTACGGGCGCAAACGTTTCTTCATTTTTGGCCTCGTCGTGTTTCTGGCCGGCTCAGCACTCTGCGGGATCGCAACCAGCATCACGCAGCTTAGCATCTACCGCGCTATTCAAGGCGTGGGCGGCGGCGCACTTATGCCAATCGCCTTCACTATCGTATTTGATATTTATCCGCCGCAAAAAAGAGGCAAGCTGACCGGACTTTTCGGTGCCGTCTTCGGCATCTCCAGCGTAATCGGCCCTTTGCTCGGAGCATACATTACTGAGTATGTAGGCTGGCAGTGGATCTTCTATATCAACCTGCCGATCGGCATTGTCGCTTTTATTCTGATCTCTATGTTCTATAAGGAATCCGTCTCCCATGCCAAGCAGCGGATCGACTGGGGTGGAGCTTTTACCCTTGTAGGCTCCGTCATCTGCCTGATGTTCGCCCTTGAGCTGGGCGGCAATGAATATGCCTGGGACTCCACGGTCATCCTTGGCTTATTCGCCGGCTTCGCAGTACTGCTGATTGCGTTCCTCTTTATAGAACGGACAGCAGCCGAACCGATTATATCCTTCGCCATGTTCCGCAAGAAGCTGTTTGCAACGAGCAGCATCATCGGTTTATTCTACGGCTCGGCCTTTATCGTAGCTACCGTGTATATCCCGATTTATGTACAGGGTGTATATGGTGGTTCCGCCACCAACTCGGGACTGATTCTAATGCCGATGATGATCGGCACGGTAATCGGCAGCCAGACCGGGGGGCTGCTCACCACCAAAACCAGCTTCCGCAATATTATGATGCTGTCAGCCGTTTTCTTTGTGGCAGGCGTCTTCTCCCTAAGCACCTTGTCGCCGGATACTTCCCGCCTGCTGCTTAATGTATTTATGGCCCTGACCGGCTTCGGTGTAGGCTTCTCCTTCTCCGTGCTCAGCATGTCCTCGATTCATCATTTCGAGATGCGCCAGCGCGGTTCCGCTACTTCTACCAGTACCTTCATGCGTTCTCTGGGCATGACGCTGGGCATTACCATCTTCGGAATTATCCAGCGCAACGGATTCACAAGCAGCCTTACTGATGCCTTTGGCGGTGGTGCCGAAGCTTCCTCGTTCGGCGATCCACGCGCCGCCCTGACACCGGAAGCCAGAGCACAAATTCCGGCTCCGGTACTGGAGAAGATTACGGGCGCATTGTCCAGCTCCATTGCCCACACCTTTATGTGGGCGCTGATTCCGGCGGTGCTGGGTCTGGCCTTTGTACTGCTGATGCCTAAAGACCGGCTCACCGATCACAGTAAGGAAACTCAGCCTTCGGGCGGAAGAGGGTAAGCGGAAATGTCCATGAAGATGGTCATTCTCGGGCTGCTGCTGGAGAAGGACAGGCATCCCTATGAGATTACACTCGTAATGAAAGAGCGCATGTATGACCGGATGATAAAGCTGCAGATGGGGTCGCTGTACTACGCCGTTGATAAACTGGCACAGGAGGGACATATCGAAGCTGTTGAGACCATCTCCAGCAACGACCGCCCGGATAAAACCATCTACCGGATTTCCGATAAGGGCAAAGCCCTGTTCGAACAGCTTGTCATTCAGCAGATCAAGAAGACCGATGAGGTCTTTCACCCGCTGTACATGGCTCTTGTGCTCTCGCGGCACATCGATCAGGGCAAGGTGGAGAAGCTGCTGCAGGAGCGGATACGCGAAGTTGAGCATCAGGTCAATTATGCTTATCAGGTGTACGAGGAGCATATCTCCATCGTCCCCCGGTCCGCGCTGCACTTGATGTACGGCAGATATGAGCATAGCCTCACTGAGCTGAAGTGGCTTAAGCGGCTCTATGACGACGTAGCCGCCCGCAAGCTCAGTGACATTGGAACACCGCTCGATTTGCAATAAACGTTATACACTGGAGGCCCTCAGGGGCCTCTTTGCTGTTTAACACCGGTCTAAACCGTTTATTAACGAGCAACTGCAGCTGAACACCAGGCGGATATATAGGGCAACTCCGCCAATGTGGATCCGATTCCGCTGGAAGACCTGAAGCTGGAGAAAGAAGAAGAGAAGGATAAAGAGGGCACGAAACACCGCTCCTCCAGCGACAAAAAATACCATACCGGTTTCTAAAGGTGTACAATATCCAGTATAACGTTAATCCTATTTCACGGAGGGATATTATTGCTGAAAACGCTGCCACTGCATACGCACGGGATTCCAGCCAGCCGCATTGCTCTGGGCTGCATGGGACTGGGCGGAGGCTGGGACCATGAGCCGATCACTGCCGAGAATGTCAGACAGGGACATGAGGCTGTTGAGGCTGCACTGTCTATCGGAATCAACTTTTTTGATCATGCAGATATCTATACCCGCGGAAAAGCGGAGAAGGTATTCGGACAGCTCTTCAAAGACCGCCCCGGACTGCGGGAAGAGATTATTATCCAGTCCAAATGCGGCATCAAGCTGATTGAGCCAGGCGATACCTCTAACAGCTTCGACCTCTCCGGGGAGCATGTTCTGAAGAGTGTCGACGGAACCCTCTCCCGGCTGGGCACGGAATATATTGATATTCTGCTGCTGCACCGTCCCGATCCGCTTATGGACCCTGAAGAAGTAGCTGAAGCGCTGCATAAACTCAAAGCGGCGGGAAAGGTGCGTCACTTCGGCGTATCCAACATGAGTGCCGCCCAGATCCGGCTGCTGGAGCATTATTGTGACGAACCGTTCGTCGTGAACCAGCTGCACATGAGTCTGGCCAAAATAAGCTGGCTGGATGCCATGGTCAGCGTAAACCGTGAACCCTGGAAAGACATCACCTTTCCCGAAGGTACCCTCGAATACTGCAGGACGCAGAACATCCAGCTGCAGGCGTGGGGTCCGCTGGCCCAAGGCTTATTCAGCGGCCGTTCACTTACAGGCCAGCCTGAGAGTGTCGTGAACACGGCGGCTATGGTCCAAACACTCGCCGAACAGAAGAACACTACCCCTGAAGTGATTGTCCTGTCTTGGCTGATGACTCATCCTGCGGCCATCCAGCCGGTAATCGGGACGGTGAATCCGCAGCGGATCGCCGCCTGCGCGGGTGCGGACAAGCTGGAGCTTACGCGCAAGGAATGGTACGACCTGTATGTCAGCTCGCGCGGCGAGAAGCTGCCGTAAGCCTCATATCCTCATTCGCATACCAAAAGGAGCGTCATCTCCGGTTCATGAAGCCGGAGATGACGCTCCTTTTATGTTCTATTCCTGATTCTAATTATTCTTCACCTGCTCAAAGTTGTTCTTGAAGGTGAAGTTAACCGATTTGCCTTGCAGACTGTCATTATCAAAGCCGAGACCCGTATCATCAACAAAAGTCACGTTATAGGCCAGATGCATCGTCTTCTTGGCAGGAAGAATCAGGTTCGGGAGGTTGGCATCCCGGCCTGCCCCGCTGTTGTACAAATCCTTAAGTGAACCTACATAAGCATCGGAAACGCTGACCAGTACAGTCTGGCCGTTATTGTCTACGCGGTATGTCCAGTCGAGCACGGCTTCTCTGGCAATCGCGAAGGCTTCCTGTCCGTTGCGTGCCAGTGCCTTCAGGAAGGAAGGACCGTTAATCAACGATTTGAACAGCCGGTCTGCAGCTTCGTTCACCTCATTGAGCGCATCGGCATTAAGAGTGACGCCGCCTGGTGCAGCCAAAGCGGCTACAGTGACTACCGCTTGCTCACCGAATGCGAGCGCATCGGCCTGCTGTGCAGGTGTTCCTTCCGGGATGGCAATCAGATCGGTCAGTTTGGCATCCAGCGTCCCGGTATTCTTGATCAGCATGGCTCGGGTGTGGGTATCTTTCGGTGCCCACAATCCTGTTCCCATACGTCCGGCATCGGAGTCAGCCGTATAGAACATCGGGCCTTCAACCGGCACGTCATTGCGGTGAGTACTTAAGGACAACGTACCGGAAGCAAAGGTGTTGCCGGTGTTTTGGGCGGAGCTGGTGAACAAGGCATACGTGCCTCCACCAATGGCGGCGCAGAGCAGCACCACGGAGGAAAATGCGGCAATCAGCATTTTTTTCTTTTTCATCATTGAAGTAAGCTCTCCTTATTAAAAAAGGGGGGACACCCCCCCTTTTTATTTGATTTTTAGCTATAGATCCGTTCGTTATAGTGCTTAGTTATTTTTAGTCTGCTCTGCATCTACTTTAATGGAGGCTGTACCCGACTTGCCTTGGTAGCTGTTGTCAGCTGCTTTCGGGAACTCAGCTTTGACATAAATCGTCTCCGATCCGCCCACAGCAAGCACACGGTCGGCAACGGTAAGCGGTACCGTTCCAGCCGCATCAGAGTATGCGGTAATGACCAGCGGGGTTGCTCCGCCGCCGAGGTCGCCGCCTACAGCCAGCGAGAGATCATAACGCAGCTCAAGCGTTCCTTTGTTGCTAACTACTACAGGTTGGATCTCAGAATCTCCCGGAGCCCAATTTGTGATGTTGAAATATTTCTGCTGAGCTTCATCCTTCTTATCCAGTTCAATCTTGAGCGTGCCAGCAGCAAACGTATTGCCTGTATTCTGTGCGGAACTCGTAAAGATAGCGAAGGATCCCCCGGCAATTAATGTTGCCCCCAGTGCTGTAGTCGCCATTGCCATTGCCATCGTTTTTTTGAGATTTGCCATTGTTATTTGTCTCCTCCTGGATCTCCATGAATGGAGTATGTTATGAATTATTTATTGAATCTTCCCTAACCACGTTAGGAGAAGCATCAACCGTTCGTAACAGGCGGGGATTCTCCGGGCGCAAGCTGCACCTCTACAGGATCCTCCATGCGCATGATCGATTTGAAGATTGTAATAAGGGAAGAGATGACCAGAAAAATCCCCGGAATAACCATTACGACAATAATCCCGGCGGTCGATTTTACCCAGTTCATGAAATATCCCAGAAACGGAACGGTAAAGTCCGCGTACTGTGCAACAACATTACTTGAAGGAATAGGATCTGCATCCTGCGCATCGTTATTGTCGCCTTTGGTGATATACTGGGTGTTTTCTCCCGAGCCGAGCACGCTGACAATGCGGTGGGTAATCAGGCTGTTTGATCCATCCAGAGCTTTGTAAGTGATTACATCTCCTGGTTTAAAAGATCCCTGACTCTGTTCACTCACCGGTTTGACGGCAATGACAGCCCCCGTCTGAATTCCGGGCTCCATGGAGCCGGAGAGCACCGTTAGAATTTCCTTGCCCAGAATCTTGGGCGTTCCGCCATTCATCCGGCTAGTGATTGCAGATACCAGCGTAAGTAGAAAAATGAGAATTAACGCATACATCAATAGGTTACGAGTCCATTTAAGTATCACTGGAGAGCACCGCCTTGTTTAGAATACGCCTTGCTTTTCGCCTATTTTTACCGTTATGCTGTCAGGATTCGCGTCCGGGGCAGGGGCTTCAGGCTCAGCAGTCTTATCAGGCTTTGCTTGCTCCTCAGCTTCGAGCTTCGCTTTCTCCTCGGCTTCGAGTTTCGTCTTCTTCTCAGCCTCGAGTTTCGCTTTCTCCTCAGCTTCGAGCTTCGCCTTCTTCTCAGCCTCGAGTTTCGCTTTCTCCTCGGCTTCGAGCTTCGCCTTTTCTTCCGCTTCGAGCTTCGCCTTCTTCTCAGCCTCTTTCAGTCCTTGGATCACGTCAGCGGCCTCTGTATGCATCAACGAGGTTTCGTCCGCATAACTCCTAGCCTGTTCGGCCGCGGTCGATGCCTGATGATAGGCTGCCTGCACATAAGCGTCCACTCTTCTGATGGAGCTTAGCTTTCTAACCATCTCCTGAAATTCGCCCAGCGTTAGATTGGCTTGGCTGAGCAATTGTTCGAATACCGGGATATCGTTATTTTGTGCGGCTGTTAATTGATTAAAATCGACCTCATATGGAGAAAGTCTCTGGTTCACTTCATTGACTTGCTGCTCCAGCTCTAATTGCGAGCGTGTTAGATAGCCTTGAAGCTCAGCTAAAAAAGCAGCCGCGCCGGCCGCAGCCTCACGCGTTTGTGCAGCAGCCTCTTGAATACCTCCAATACGTCCCTCTGCGGTCTCCGAGTCCGTATTCTTATCCGTTATCTCCGCTAGCACCTCTCTCGCCGCTTCACGCTGCTGGACCGCAAGCTTCATCGCTTCGCTGGCTTGGTTGGCAATGTGATCGACCGTGCTTGGAAACACAAATGCTGTGGTGATATTGGATGATTCGGTTGCTGCGACGTTAGTCAGCAATGCATACGTGGGCGTTGTAATTTGGCCGATGCCATAAGCCGAAATCACTACGATCCCTGCAATTTGGGGAAGCGTATACCGACGGATGTTTCTATTCCGGGAAGAACGTGAAAGCCTCACAGGAGCCTCTCCTTTAGCTGCTTGCAATTTCCTGCAAACAAGGTAATCTATTAACACCCAGCCTTTATGACGAACGATATTCGTTCGTTATTAAGAACCATGACGTAAGTATATGCCATTACTCCTACAAATCAA
The DNA here is from genome assembly GCF_042610515.1 of Paenibacillus paludis. Taxonomy (NCBI): domain Bacteria; kingdom Bacillati; phylum Bacillota; class Bacilli; order Caryophanales; family Paenibacillaceae; genus Paenibacillus; species Paenibacillus paludis. The sequence continues at coordinate 106,447 of NZ_JBGJZP010000004.1, read as the reverse complement.
AAATCTCATTTTGTTGCAATATTCTTAATAAAGAACGATTTATAGTTAAAATTCTGCTTTTAGCTTCATTTTCCTCAGCTTATCGTACTTTTTAACGAACGTTTTCGTATGAAAAATCTAAATGATACCGCAGAGGGAATGAAAATAATGGGAATGTGGAGTGGAAACGACATAAAAGGGGGATCATTCATACCGGAACTGATTCTATAGTGCTTTGTCCGTCTTCCGGTTATTTGTTATACTGTAACAAAAAGTACGGAGGGGCGTTTTTATCGTGCCAGATAATATGGGAAGTCGCATCCACCATCTCCGTCTGGAAAAAGGCTTGTCTCTTTCGGAGCTTGCGGATAAGGCTGATGTGGCGAAATCATACTTAAGCAATGTGGAAAGAAATATACAATCTAACCCCTCTATTCAATTTATTGAAAAAATCGCTGACGCACTTCAGGTATCCATTCATGCGCTGCTTTACGGCGAGCCTTCCGATGTGCAGGAGTCACCTCTGGATGGAGAATGGTCCCGGCTCGTACTGGAAGCTATGGCTTCGGGTATAAGCAAGCGGGAATTCAAAGAGTTCTTGGACTATCAAAAATGGCGGCTGGAGCAGAAGGATTCCTGATTCATGCAGGTTCCTTCTACTTCCGGTCATACAGAAAGGGCACAGCGGAGAGATCCGCTGTGCCCTTTCTGTATGTACAAAAACTTTTAACAACCAACTGCTACATCGCCTGCAAAGTCTTCTCATTAAAAAATTGGCGGATTTCATCCGCTTTGATGCCCGCCTGCTTAGCCGACATCAGCAAATAGACCCATTCTAAATCCAGATCAACTGTCTGCAGTTCTCCGTTGTTCCCCTGGTTGGACTTATCCAAGAAATCTCCTCCTAAGATTACGCGTCCCCAGGCAGTCCGGCCGTCGTAGTATTTCTACATTAGACCCGAGACTTTGTGCCCCTGTCTTTCGGCAGGTTTACCCTTTACTGGATCCTTTACATGAAAGGATCTGGTTAGAAATTCATGAAACCGTTATCCGCAATAACATTATACAATATCTTACACGAAAAGTGTGTCGATTTATGGGAATATTGTATAATTAGAAACGAAAAATAATTGATTATTTTGCCAACTGCTTGTACGAATTACTCGATAATCCCAAAAAATTGTAGAACAAGCCTCTTTATCTATATATGTATATATGAAAACTGAAAACAACATTTTTATTTCGTTCATTTCAATCACACCGCCGCATCATTTTCATATAGTTAAGAAACCAAACTTATAATAGTTCTGTATGAATTAGGCACTGAATCATACCGTTTTGCGAACGGATTCAACCAAAGTATGAATTGATTACCCGCCTTGAAAGTTGCACAATAAGATGAGGAATGAAACCGCAAACATCGAAGCTCCACAAGGGCGCCGGCGAAATTTTGGCGCGCGTGGAGTTCATCCGTTAGGAGGATGTATTCATGGCAGCCAAAGATCCCTATAACGAAACTGTGTGGAGCAAGTATTACGGACCCAATCTGGGTTACATCCAAGAGAAATATGAGCAATTTGTAAAAGATCCAACTTTAGTAGAGCATAATTACCGCGATCTCTTCACCCTTTCCGGCCCCCCTCCATTGGCTCCTGATGCCGAACAGGCACCGCTGCCTGTGGTTTCAGGAGATACTGAGTGGCTTAGAAAGGCCGTAAGGGCATCCAAGCTGATCGCCAATATCCGCATACATGGCCATATGGCCGCCAATATCGACCCGCTGGACCGGGGAAACAATCCGATGGCGAAATATTTGGAGTACGAAACCTATGATCTGACCCGCGAGGATTTAATGGCTATGCCCGCCTCGCTGATCTGGGAGAATGCCCCGAATGACGTTCATACTGCTTGGGATGCCGTTCACCGGATGCGCCAGGCCTACACGCAGACCATTGCCTATGAATTCGGGCATGTGCGTGACGAGCAGGAGCTGCGCTGGCTGAACAGCCAGGCGGAATCTACCAGCTCTCCCGCGCCTCTAAACAACACAGAGCGCAAAGAATTGCTGAAAAGGCTGATTCAGGTAGAGCAATTCGAAACTTTCCTTCATAAAACTTTTGTCGGCCAGAAACGCTTCAGCCTGGAAGGCAATGACGCCTTGGTGCCGATGCTGGATGAAATCGTGCGTGCTGCCGCTCATGACGGTGCGGAACATATCCTGATGGGTATGGCGCATCGCGGACGGCTTAACGTCCTGGCTCATATCCTGGGCAAACCTTATGATATTATTTTCTCGGAATTCCATCATTCGCCGAACAAGGAGCTGTTCCCTTCCGAAGGCTCCATGGGCATCAACTACGGCTGGACCGGTGATGTGAAATATCATCTCGGCGCTGACCGCGCCGTCCGTGAAGGAGAAACCGTCCGTACACGGATCACTCTGGCCAACAATCCGAGCCACTTGGAATTCGTCAATCCGGTGGTTGAGGGCTTCACGCGTGCGGCCCAGGAAGACCGCAGCACTCCGGGTCTGCCTAAGCTAAATACGAATAAAGCCATGGCTGTGCTGATGCATGGCGATGCTGCCTTCCCGGGTGAAGGCATCGTGGCCGAAACCCTTAATATCGGCAAGCTTAAAGGTTATCAGAACGGCGGTACAGTGCATATTATCGTCAATAACCGGATCGGATTCACGACGGAAAGTGAGGATTCCCGTTCTACCCACTATGCCAGTGACCTGGCTAAGGGTTATGAAATTCCGATTGTGCATGTCAATGCCGATGATCCGGAGGCTTGTATTGCCGCCGTCCGTCTGGCCAGCGCCTACCGCAATCTGTTCAAGAAGGATTTCGTGATTGACTTGATCGGCTATCGCCGCCATGGACATAATGAAATGGATGATCCGGAAACGACACAGCCGATTGTTTATGGTAAAGTGCGCAATCATCCTACTGTATACAAAGTGTACGCGGAACGGCTGCAGGAGGAGAGAGTTATCACGGCAGAGGACGTTACAGCAATGAACGCCGAAGCTGAAGGCGTACTGCAGCAAGCCTTTGATAAGATGAAGGAAGGCAAGCATAAGAACGCAGAGGCCAAAACCTCAGTTGCACTGGACAGCGCACCTACACCGAAGCGTCCTACAGCGGTTCCGCTTGACAACCTGCAGGAAATTAACCGGGAGCTGCTGTCGGTGCCGGACGGCTTCCAGGTCTATCCGAAGCTGGAGCGGATTCTGCAGCGCCGCAAAGACGCTTTGAATGATGGAGAACGTGTTGACTGGGCACTCGCAGAAGCCCTCGCCTTCGCTACGATTCTGAAGGATGGCACACCGATTCGTCTCAGCGGCCAGGACTCCCAGCGCGGCACCTTCGCGCACCGCCATCTGGTGCTGCATGACAGTGACACAGGGGCACTTTTCTCTCCGCTGCATCAGCTTAAGGACTCCAGCGCCTCCTTCGGGGTGTACAACAGTCCGTTGTCGGAAGCGTCGGTGCTCGGGTATGAATACGGCTATAACGTGTTTGCCCCGGAAACCTTTGTCATCTGGGAAGCGCAGTATGGTGATTTCGCCAACGCCGGACAGGTCATTATCGACCAGTTCATTGCTGCCGGACGCGCCAAATGGACCCAACGCAGCAACCTGGCGATTCTGCTGCCGCATGGTTACGAAGGCCAGGGGCCAGAGCATTCCAGCGGAAGGCTGGAACGGTTCTTGCAGCTGTCGGCTGAAGAGAACTGGACTGTAGCCAATCTGACCTGTGCGTCGCAGTATTTCCACCTGCTCCGACGCCAGGCTGCCCTTTGCGGCAGATCGGATGCCCGCCCGCTGGTGGTCATGGCTCCGAAAAGCCTGATCCGCAACACACGCAGCACTTCCCCGGGAGCCGATCTGGCTTCGGGAAGCTTCCAGCCGGTCCTGCCGGAGCCGCTTCTGGGCAGCAAGCCCGGCGAGGTTAAACGGCTGGTTGTCTGCAGCGGTAAGGTCGCTATCGACCTGCAGACTGAGCTGGATTCAGCCAAGGGGCAGGATTGGTCCTGGCTGCACATTCTGCGGCTGGAGCAGCTCTACCCGTTCCCGGAACGGGAACTGGCCGCTCATCTGAGCACCTTCCGCTCCCTGCAGGAAATCATCTGGGTACAAGAAGAACCTAAGAATATGGGCGGCTGGAGTTATGCCGAACCACGGCTGCGCGCCATCGCCCCGCAGAATGTCAAAGTGCAGTATATCGGCCGTCCGGAACGTTCCAGCCCGGCCAGCGGTTACGCCGATGTGCATAGCTTTGAACAGCGGCGTATAGTTACGGAAGCCCTGAAACTAAATTCGCAAGTACAAGCGGCTGTACCGTCCTCCTGAAAGGGGACGGTGTCACGATAATGTTAACTATTATATTTGGGGAGGTAAGGGCCTGTGTCCGAAATTAAAGTACCCGATCTGGGCGAATCCATTTCCGAAGGAACGATCTACAAATGGCTGGTTAAAGAGGGCGATACTGTCGGCCAGGGGGATGTGCTTGCTGAGCTTGAAACCGACAAGGTCAATCTTGAAATCAGCGCGGAGGAGGACGGCGTCATCTCCTCCATCCTGCGCCAGGCCGGCGAGAATGTAGCCGTTGGCGAGGCTATCGGCGTGATCGGCAGCGCAGACGCTGCTGCCGGAAGTGCGCCGCAGGCCGCTGCGGGCGGCAAGCCCGAGGCGGCACCTGCTACAGGCAGCGTTGCACCTGCCGCTGCCGCACCTGTGGCAGCGCCTTCGGACGCTGCCGTTCCTGCCGCCGCACCCGAAGGTGCGGCAGGCAATGCGGCCCTGGCTTCGCCGGGGGCGCGCAAGCTCGCGCGGGAGCGGGGCATCGACCTCGGCGAGGTCAGTGCCCGCGACCCTATCGGCCGGATTGGCCAGGCCGATGTGAAGGACCATGGCGCAGCCGGCCCAGGGGCCGCTGTGCCCGTGTCTCCGGCGCCGCAGGGCAAGCCGGAGCCTGCCAAAGCTGCGGCGGGCAAAGCGCCGCAGCAAGAGGACGGCAAGGCCGTGGAGCGCAAGCGCATGTCGCGCAGACGGCTGACGATCGCCAGCCGCCTGGTCGAAGCGCAGCAGACCGCGGCCATGCTGACCACCTTCAACGAGGTGGACATGACTGCCATCCTCGACATCCGCAAGCGCCGCAAGGATGCCTTCAAAGAGAAGCATGAAGTCGGACTGGGCTTCATGTCCTTCTTCACCAAGGCTGTGATCGGCGCGCTCAAAGCCTATCCGCTGCTGAATGCCGAGATCGACGGCGAAGATCTGCTGCTCAAGAAATATTATGACATCGGCATCGCCGTCGCTGCCAAGGAAGGGCTGGTTGTACCGGTCGTCCGCGATGCGGACCGGCTCAGCTTCCCTGAGATCGAACGGCGGATCGGCGAGCTCGCCTCCAAAGCACGCGCCAATACGCTCAACCTGCAGGAGCTGCAGGGCGGCACGTTCACCATTACCAATGGCGGCGTGTTCGGCTCACTCTTGTCCACGCCGATTCTCAATACGCCGCAGGTTGGTATCCTCGGCATGCACAAGATCCAGCTCCGTCCGATCGCCCTGGACGAAGAAAGAAGCGCCAACCGCCCGATGATGTACATCGCGCTTTCCTACGATCACCGCATCGTGGACGGCTCCGAAGCGGTAAGCTTCCTCGTTAAGGTCAAGGAACTGCTGGAGGATCCGGAAGCGTTGCTGCTGGAAGGGTAACCCTCCAGTAGCAGCCTTCACTCCTTCAGCCCATAGATAAACAGGCATCCGGAGAGCGAGCACGCCCAACCGGATGCCTGTTTTATTGTTATAACTGATGAATCGAAGAAGCAATTATTTCCAGATTTATCATGGTACAAAAGGTAACCCGTCAGAACTGCCTGCCTATAACCCTCCCTGGATTAACTCCGCTGCCAGCTCCAGCAGCTGCTCCTTAGTCAACGTCCGGTTGCCGTAGGTACTAACTGTGTAATACGCATCCTGTTTCTCGTTGTACCAACTTAGGTAATGATAGCTTACATACGGCTTGACAACTCGGTTGTAGACAATCTCCCTGCCTGCTACCTCCAGCTTCTCCGCGGCAGCATCATCATCTTGCATAAATTGAACATAGCCGCCATACAGCGGGGTTGCACTAATACTAATGTTTGCTCCCTGCTTCATATACACGCCTTCGAACCAGCCCGCTTTAGTCCACGGCAAGATCTTCATAAACAGATTCCGGTCGGTATTCTGCCTCGCCTCGGCAATCAGCTCGTTAAGAGTCTGACGGTAAAGCGGATTACTACTGATCTCTGCATCGGATGGCCCTAGGGGAGAGATCTTTCCCTTTGTAAAAGTATAACCCTTAGCTTCCTTGGGGAGTATCGGCATGTTCAGCTTGTTCATCTCTGCAAGGAATGCCGGATAATCATTCAGCTCCAGATCCTTAGACTTAAACTGCAGAGCGGATACTGCTCCTTCTGGAAGGGCTTCTCCTCTGAAGAAATAAGCAATCAGCTCTCCCGGCTCCGCGAAATCCATCAGCTTATGCATATATTGATAGTACGGTGCAGGAGCAGCCTTTCCCCAATTCGGATCCGTTGCCTGATGCTGCACCTTAACCTCTCCTGCCTTATTACGGATCTGAATGTACTCCGTAGCGGCATAAGCCGTTACGGTAATCAGCAGCAGCATAACCAGCATTCCTGAAGTAGCCGCTGTTTTGCCGGCAAATCGGATCCCACGCGGACCTTGCTTCTGATCTGACTTCTGATCCAGTGTCCGAATGCGGGCCATCACCTTGTCTGTCACCTCAATGGTGTGAAGCTGCTGCCCAGAAGCTGCTGCCGCTGTTATATCTTGGTACTCATTATGGATTCCGGTTCGTTCCAAGAGATCCCCTCCTCTGTCTGCATAAATTCCCTGACTTTCCGTTTAATCCGTTCCATCCGCTTATGCAGCGCATTAGGACTGCTGTTCAGAATGTGGCCCATCTCCTGAAAAGTCAGCTCCTCAAACACCCGCAGCACAAGAATATTCCGCTCCTCCAGTGACAGCTGCAGCAGCGCTAACTCCAGAGCAGGGCTAAACAGCCGCGCTTCCATCTGTTGCTCCGCGCTCGCAGCTACCGTCTCCGGCCGGAAGATCCGCAGAATATGCCCCTGCAGCCGGCGTCGGCGCAGCAAATTAAGACAATGATTGCCGGCAATCCGGTAGAGCCAGGCGGAGAAGCTTACTTCAGGCTTGTACCCTCTGATTGATTGATAGGCCTTTACCAAAATGTCCTGAACAGCATCCTCCGCATCCTGCCTGTTCCCGAGCAGACGGCAGCAATAACGGTATATTGGCTGCTGAAAAATCTCGACAATGCAGGCATATTGCTCCCGGTCCCCCTTTTGAACTTGTTCGATTACAGCCTCCACCTGTTTCATATCCCTTAAATGCTCCTGTGACGTTGCCAGCACCTCCTTACTTGTATATCTCTATAACACTTGCGCCCTGCAAAAAGTGCCTATGCCTGAATTATTTTCTGTACGCCCCGAACTATTTTCCATCCTATACATTTCGAGCAGCGGCAACACAGTCCTCTTACTGAACCATGAGTATACAAAAAAGAGATATCCGCCAGCCGTTTGCACGAAAGGCCGGGATATCTCTTTTTCGAATAACTATTCTCTTTGTCTGTATACTTCTTAAGCCAACATGTTTGTATATGGTTAAGCCGTATGCCGTGAAGGCTTCAGGCTCATTCCCTTTTCTCTTGCCTGTCTCTGCACCGGAGGCTTTAAGGAAACCGCCAGAAGACAGGCTACAATACAAAGTGCGCCGATGACGATGAAGGTAGGCTTGAACCCGCCGAGAGAAGCGGCGATGAACGAGCCGGACAACGCCCCGATTCCGAAGCCCTGATAGACAATGCCATAGTTCTTGCTATGGTTCTTAAGGCCGAAGAAGTCGCTGACAATCGCCGGGAACACCGTAATGTTGCCCCCGAAGCAGAAAGCAATGGTGGCCACACAAGCGAAGAACAGGCCGTAACTCAAGGTCGCATAGCTTAAGGTTAGCATCGCTAGGGCTGTGACCAGCAGCGTGGCACTGACCAGCTTCAATCGGCTCATACGGTCGGACAATGCTCCAAGAATCAGGCGCCCTGCAGTATTGAAGATCGCGATCATCGCAACGGCATTGGCCGCTGTAGCGATATCGAGACCTGCCAGCTGCACCCCGATATCCTTAACAATGCCAATCAGGTAGAGGCCGCTCATGCAGGCGGTGAAGAAAATTACGAACAGCAGATATGCTTCCTTGGTGCGCAGCATTTCTTTGACGGTATAGTCTTTCACTACAGCCGGAATTGTTGCGGCAGAGGAATCCGTCCCTCTGCTGTTTGCTTGTGCCAGTGCCGGAGCAGCCACAGGAGCTTCCCTGACCAGTAGCGAACCCGCGACAACCATGATCATAACGGCCAGGCCCCAATACAAGAAGGTATTCGATACGCCTGCCGACTCGATCAGGCTGCCGTTGATATATTTGAAGATCAGACTGCCGGTTCCGTAGGCGCCGACCGATACGCCGGAGATCAAGCCTTTATGCTTAGGGAACCACTTAATCAGATTGGATAACGAAGTAATATAGGCCGTACCATCGGCATAACCCACGACTACGCCGGCCAGCAGGTAGAACATCAGGAGGGAGTTGGCCTGCGAGCTAAGCATGAGACCAAGTCCCAGCATAATCCCAGCGGAAGCGGTCAGCTTGCGGAGGCCAAACCGGTCCTGCAGTTTCCCGGCAAACAAGGTTGCGAAGGCAAGGGCAAAGCTCGTAATGGAAAAAGTTATCGAAACAGCGCTGAGCTCAAAGCCGAATTTGCTGACAAGCTGCGCATTAAACAGGCTCCACGTGTAGATTGTGCCCAGTCCCATTTGCATAATCACTGTACCCAGCACGATCATCCAGCGCTTGCTGCCAGATTTAGCCGTAGTCATGAGTCATTCCTTCTTTCTCTCTATTGTCGCTGCAAGGGCTTTCTTTGCTCCTTTATTGTAGCGAAACAACGCTTTCTTGAGAGAAATCGGGAATGAGATGACCGAATGCGGGAATGAAATGCCGCTACAGGCGCATGATCTGCCTGAATTCCTTGACCTTGCTGCGGCTTACCGGCACTTCAAAGTCCAGATCACGAAGCCGGAGCAGATACGTATTATTGAACCAAGGGATAATTTCCTTGATCTTGGACAGATTCACAAGATAGGACCGGTGGCAGCGGAAGAAGCTGTCCTGCGGCAGCCGGCTGTGGAACTCGCTGATGCTCAGAGCCATGCTGTATTCCTCTCCCTTAGTCATTACGCTCGTTGTCTTCTCCTGCGCTGAAGCATAATAAATCTCGTCGGCATCGACAACGATGATCTTCTCGTTTTTCCACAGATTGACCTTGTTGCTGACCGCAAGATGTCCTTCTTCTCTGGGACGGCTACGCGCCGCGAATGCCGCTTCCAGCTTGTTCAGCATGGCTTTCATCCGCGATTCACTGTAGGGCTTCAGAATATAGTCGAATGCTTCAATCTCGAAAGCGTCGGCGGCATGCTCCTTGTAGGCAGTGATAAATACTATATAGGGTTTGACCGAGAACCTGCTGATATTCTGGGCCAGCAGCACGCCGTCGATGGACGGAATATTGATATCCAGAAAAATCACATCGACTTCCTCAGCCTGCAGAAATTTCAGCGCATCCAGTCCGTCCTCAAACTCGGCGGTGATCACTATATCGCTGTGTGCTCCGATCAGAAAGGCAAGCTCACTCCTTGCCAGCACTTCATCCTCTACAATTATCGCTTTCATCGCTTCTCCTTTGTGACGTCGAAATAAATTTCCGTCCCTTTATCCAGCCGGTGAATGATCAGACCCTTGCCATAAATCAGCTTTACCCGCTGATGTACGTTATATAGCCCGATTTTGTTATCCGGCATGCTTCCGCTGTAGACCTTCTCCATCGTCTCCTGCGCGATGCCTGCTCCGGTATCGGCGATGCCGATCCGCACGGTCTCTCCCTGGTCTTTTACCGAAATCGTCACCGTGCCTGGTCCCTTCACTTTCAAAATGCCGTGAACAATCGCATTCTCCACCAGCGGCTGAATAATCAGGCTGGGAATACGCACCTCCACTTCGTCGATATCATACTCAACGGCCAGGCGGCTGCCGAAGCGGGCTTTTTCAATCTCCACATATTGCTGGACCTGCTGCAGCTCACGCCGGATATCAATAAATTCATCGGTCAGCTCCAGATTGTATCTCATATAGCCTGACAGGTTGATGATCAGCTCCCGTGCCTTATCCGGGTTAATCCGGATCAGTGAACTAATCGCGTTCAGCGCATTGAACAGAAAATGGGGATTAATGCTCGTCTGCAGCGCCTTCAGCTCGGCTTTGTTAGCCATCTCCTTAATGCCTTCGACCCGCGATACCTCCATCAGCGTCGAAATCATCTGCGACAGCCCTACCGCCATTGCCTGCAGCGAGTAAGTGATTTTATGGGCGTTGGTATAGTAAATTTTAAGTGCTCCGGTCACTTCGCCTTTCTCTTTCAGGGGAATGATAATCAGTGACCGGATTGCCCGGTTCATATATTCAGTATCGTCATCGCGGATCGTAATTTCGCCGTCCCTCAGCGTCTTTTTCGTCTCTTCACTGATAATCTCGTTCGTCTCGGTGTAGTATTCCTCTCCCACTCCGACATAGGCACGGATGAAGCGGGTATCAGTGATCGCTACCGCATCGGCATCGATGTCCTCTTTGATAATCCCGCAAATGGTGCGCAGCGACTGGGGATTGATGTTGCGGAAATACGGCAGCGTCTTATTGGCAATATCCAGCGCCAGCTTGGACTGCTTCGCGGCAATCCGTTCCTTCTCCCCCTCCACACTCTGGACAAGCATAACAATAAGGCCGACACTGATCTGACCCACAATCATCGGAAAAGCGATCTTCGAAACGATATCCACACCCAGCGATGAAGGATCTGCCATAACCAGAATAAGCAGCATGGTCAGTGCTTCGCAGCCCATCCCGGCCAGGATACCGGCAATCCAGCGGCGGTCAGCCGTGGTCCGGCGGTAAATGACGCTGGAGACAATTCCCGCCGTGACACTTGTAATCAGGCAGGGCACGGAAGTCACGCCGCCGATATCAATCAGAAAACGGTGAACCCCGGATATAATGCCGGTAATCAGTCCGACCCAAGGACCAAACAAAATCCCGCCGGCCATAATGGCGATAATCCGCACATTTACCAGTGAGCCGTCGACTTTAATGCCGCTGTAGGTTCCGAAGATCGCGAACAGACTGAAGATCACCGTCACGATCACAAGATCCTGCGGAGCGTAAGCCCCTTTGACAAAAATCTCTTTAAACCGCGGCAGCCGGGTCAACACAAACAGGCACATCAGCAGCAGTGCCGCCCTTTCGAACAATTGCAGCAATATCGTCAAGTTATGTTCCACAGCCATGCCTCCAATGGTCAATCTATCGGTCCATTATAAGATGTGCCAAATCATAATAGCAATCCGCCCTATTGTCTTATTAGAGTACCCAAGCCTGTAAATTCGGCCTTATAATAGAGGCATCAGATAAAAAAACCGTTGCTTTTATTTAGTGCATGTCTTCAAACTGGAAGAGCTCTGGGGAAGCAGGGATTTAGTATTGAAAGTAGGGGACCTAAAAGCCCGCAGCGGGTTCGTTTACTCGAGGGACGGACTCAGGAGGCGCTATGGAGAGTAAAACACCTGTTTATTCTCTTTTGCGGACCCAGGCGACCTTATCTGCTCTGCATTCTATCTAAAAACGGCCAGCAGGGAGAAATAACTGCGCTGGAGTCCGTTGTCCTCCTGTAACAGGCTAAAAGCCCCAATTAAGTGCAACTCGGTCCGTTCGTAAACGCCTTTCTCCGTGTGTGATCAGAAAATGCTACTGTACCCATGATTCCTTAGGGCATACAGCAGCAGATTTTGGCGGGGAAGCGGTTTGAAGACACGCTCTAGTGCAACTATTTAAAGGAGGACCTATGTTGCTGATCCATACCGAGGAAGATCTCCTGCGGGCAGTGAGAGAAGACCCGTGGATGATGAATATTCTATCTGCCGCCCGAGCGCTGATGCTGCCCGATTCCTGGGTCTGCGCCGGATTTGTCCGCTCTAAAGTCTGGGATGTCCAGCATGGATTTACGGAAAGAACACCGCTGGCAGATATTGATGTTATTTATTATGATAGCAGCGACATCCGCGAAGAGACCGAAAAAGCCTGGGAAGCGCAGCTGCGGGCCGCCGATCCGTCCATCCCCTGGTCGGTCAAGAACCAGGCGAGAATGCATGTGGTTAACGATATTCCGCCCTATACCTCTTCTGTCGACGGCATGTCCAAATTTCCTGAGACGGCAACCGCTCTTGGGCTTTCGCTGGATGAACACGGTAATTTAAGGCTGGCCGCCCCTCATGGCATCCGGGATGTAATCCAAATGGAGCTCAGACCCACTCCGAGTTTTATAGCCAACCGCCAGCTGCACTCTATCTATGAGAAACGGATCGCCAGCAAGAATTGGAGGTTGTTATGGCCTCGGGTGCAAATTACAGCTGCCGGCCAGCTTGCCCAAGAAGATAGGAACACTTGGTAATATCACTTCACTTCAGAACATTTACGAGCAGCATCCTTGCCGCTTGTTTGCTGTCTCCGTCCAACCAGACTCTGACTGTAGGGGCCGCTGGAGATGACTCCACTATGGAGACCAGGCTGGAAATCGTACCTTCTTCGTAGGTGCTGATAATCTTATTTTGATCAGACGCCAAATGCCTGATAATGATTTTGGTTGAGGCACCTACTGGAATGGTACTATTCTCTTGCCCGGGTTCTGTTGTTTCCGCTGTTTTCTTCAGCATACTATACTTAGGATTGTTATATAGGGTTATTGCGTCAGTCTGGGCAGCGGTCAAATCGCCGAACAGATCTGCCGTACTCTCATCTACGCCTGTCATGATCTGCTTGTTCTCATCTATGTATTCCATCTCCTGATCAGCAAAAGGCAGCAAGCTGCGATCCACCACCCCCGTCACAACACCTCCGCCAATGCCTGCCAGTAAAAAGAATCCAATGATCGCCGCAAGGAGCTGGTTTCCGGAAGGAGTGATCTTCAAGAGAGCTTTATACAAGGCTATGCCAATCACACCTCCGGCACAGTTCAACAGAATATCATCAATATCACTGCTTCCCAGCGCAAAGATATATTGAATGATTTCAAAAGCCATACTAACCGAGAAGACAAAAGCAACCTTAAATCCCCAGGTCCTGCTCTTTCCTATATAAGCTGCGGCAAGGCCTAAGGGGATAAAGATCCCGATATTGCCCAACACATTGGTCACCATTCTATCGCTGCCGATGGATTCATCTGTGAAAAATCCGTAAATCGTGTGGAATGGGATCAAGTTCACACTTCTTAAGGCATTGTCCGCCTCAAATATGCTTGTTATAGGAATAGTTTTGAACAAAATTACCTGAACAGTAAATAATGCATACACAATAAAGAGCAAATACACTATCACCTGAAGTCCCCTGCTTTTGTCCTGCTTTGAATCCATTGCTGCATCACCCTCTCTAATTTACAATTATGATAATTATTGTATACCATATGAGCGGGAGTTCAAATGAGAGCTAAATAGAAAAAGGGCAGACTCAACGCAGAAATCCCTGCAGAGTCTGCCCTTCTTCACCTATTCTATTGTCTTTAAGCGCCGGTATGTTCCATCATCCCCCGGGCAATCCATACCCCGGCGGCTCCGGCTTGAGCCAGACCGCGGGTGATGCCCGCACCGTCTCCGCCGCAGTACAGTCCGGAAATTTCCGTCTCCAGATTCTCCGTAAGCTTCGGACGGGCCGAATAAAATTTCGCCTCTACTCCATAGAACAGCGTATGTTCGGAGGCGATACCCGGAGTTACTTTCTCCAGGGCTTCCACCATTTCAATCAGGCTCTTCATGGTATTGTACGGCAGTACCAGTCCCAGATCGCCGGGTACCGCTTCCTTCAGCGTCGGCTCCAGGAATCCTTCCTTGATCCGTGTTTCCGTTGAACGCCGGCCACGGAGAATATCACCGTATTTCTGTACAATCACGCCGCCGCTGGACAAATCGTTCGCCCGCTTGCAGATTTCCCGGGCATATTCATTGGGCTTGTCGAAGGGCTCGGTGAACGTATGCGAGACCAGCAGGGCAAAGTTGGTGTTCTTCGAACCCAGTGCAGGGTCCTTATAGGAATGTCCGTTGGCCGCCATCACACCGCTGTGATTTTCCACAACAACATGTCCTGACGGATTGCTGCAGAAGGTGCGGACACGGGTGCCTACAGATGTATTGAAAATGAATTTACCCTCATAAAGATGTTCATTGATCTCCCGCATTACCACATCCGAAGTTTCGACTCTTACACCTACATCGACCTGATTATTGTACATTTTTAGCCGGCGTTTTTTCAGCACCTCGGTCAGCCAGGCCGAACCGTCACGGCCCGGGGCAATCATAACCTTATCCGCCTCATGGCTTTCCCCGTTTTTCAGCGTAATGCCTGTAATGCGGTGCGTTCCATTGTCTTTTACGGTAACTATATCCTGAACCTCTGTCTTGAACAGCATTTCAATACGTGTTTTCAAATATTCATATATGGATTTAAGGATTTCCAGGTTTTGCTCTGTTCCCAGATGGCGCACCTGCGCCCGCAGCAGCTTCAGTCCGGCAGCGTATCCCCGTTGCTCAATATTGCGGATACTCTCGGTTGTCGGATCGGTAATGACCGGTGTTGCGCCATGCTCCAGGTTAATGCTGTCTACATATTCGATCAGCTCCAGCACTTTGGAGGGTGCCAAATAATCGGTCATCCAGCCGCCGAACTCCGTTGTGATGTTAAATTTGCCGTCACTGTAGGCCCCTGCTCCCCCGAAACCGGCAGTAATTGAACAGGCAGGCAGACAGCCGGCGAATTCCTTGCGCCCCGAAGCGGGCGGACAGAGCTTGATCTTCTCCTCAAGGATCGGGCAATTGCGGCGGTAAATATCATGACCCTTGTCCACAAGCAGCACCTTCAAATCAGGCGCCTTTCGTGTCAATTCATAGCAGGCGAATATTCCGGCCGGACCCGCACCAACGACAATCACATCATATTTACTCATCTGTTTCTCTGTTCCTCCTAGGGAGAAACGGCATCGCCATACTCATGCAGGCCATTGTCCGTTTCTGCGAAAATAGATAATTTATTAACCACAACACAAAAATCCCGGATACTTCATAGGTATGCAAAATGCACCCTATTCGTAGCCAGGAATTTACGGTCCCCTGTAGAAACCCCCAAACCTTATCTTTGAGGATATACGAACAGCTTAACTTTATTATATGAGCCAATAGAAATTCTACAGATTATTCACGAATGTGTCAAGGACAAAACCAGAAAATAATTCGTCTTTAGATCTTAATGAGAGAATTTTTAGCTATAACTCCTAAAGCTCATTCACTTAAATACGAACATTATTAGATAAATATCAGTGGAAGGAAACCTGAGGTTTTTGTCGAATATATAGTTATATTGTCACTGGAAAAAGACTTTTCCAAGACTATTCCTACGCGAAAATATAAGCGAGCCCGCGGACTATATTGTCCCGGGCTCGCTTTGCTGTGCAGTCATCTCTAGTTCTATTTCAATAATGAGGCTCAAGCAATTCCCATACTCCGCGCTCCGGAACCGGCCTGCTGATTAAATAACCCTGTACCTTATCGCAGTCGAATTGCTTAAGAAATTCCAGCTGTCTGGCATCCTCTACTCCCTCAGCCACCACATCAAGACCCATTTTGTGGCCGAGAATGATGATCGTCTGAACAAAGGATTGGCTGTAGGCCTTATCCTCCAGAGAATCTATAAAGATTTTATCCATCTTCAGTGTGGAAATCGGCAGCTGCTGCAAATAACTCAAAGAAGAGTACCCTGTTCCGAAATCATCCAGGGCGATGCGGATCCCGCGCGACTTAAGGAATCCCAGCTTGCTGACAGTGCTTTCGAAGGATTCCATAAAAATGGATTCCGTGATTTCGAGTTCCAGGCAGTTGGGCTCAAGTCCGCTTTCCGCCAGGCTGTCCAGCACCATTTCCACGAAATCATCCTGCAACAGCTGAATGATCGAAATGTTGACGGATATTTTATATGGAATTCCGGTGCGGTCATGTACGCTTTTCATGAACCTGCTGGCTTCCCTAAGAACCCATTCTCCGATATATATAATCAGCCTCGAATCCTCGGCAATCTTGATAAATGACAGCGGTGATACAAAACCAAGCACAGGACTGTTCCAACGAATTAAGGCCTCAAAGCCGGAAATCATCCCGGTCCCGATCTCCACCTGCGGCTGATAATGCAGCTCAAATTCATTGTTGTTCATCGCACTTCGCAGATGCTTCTCAATGTTCATCCGTTCATTAAACGGGGTATGCATGGACTTATCATAGACTACATACGTGCTTTTACCCTCTTCTTTGGCCCGGTACATCGCCACATCGGCATTCTTCAGAATCTCCTCTGTGGTCTCCCCGTCTTCCGGATAGAAGGAGATCCCGATGCTGGCAGAGACATACAGATTGCTTTCCCCGATAAGGAAAGACCTGCGGAATGACCGCATGATGTCCTCCGCCAAATTCAGCACGGCTTCACGGTCATCCGTATCCTTTAGGAAAATTACAAATTCATCTCCGCCGAGTCTGGAGAGCATGGCTCTTTCATCCACAAGCGACTGCAGCCGTTCACTGGCTTTGCGGATGAGAATATCACCCGATTTATGACCCAGCGTGTCATTGATGTATTTGAAATTGTCGGTATCCACAAACAAGAGTGCCGCTTTGCCGCCAGACCGTTGGAAGTAATTCTCCATCGTCTCCAGCAGGCTGAGGCGGTTGGGCAGATTACTGAGTAAGTCCACATGAGCCAAACGGTGCATATTCTTCTGATTTTCGACCAGCATATCATATTGTCCTACCAGTTCCTGCTGTGTTGCCGTAAGCTGCTCATACGTCGCCTCCAGCTCCTGATAGCTGTTATTCAGCTTGAACTCAGCTTGCTTGCGTTTGCTGATGTCAATCAGGGAACCCAGGAACAGCACAATCCTGTCCTTTGGATCGACAATCGACTTGCCGCGCACCTCAAACCATATATAGTTGTCATCTTTGGTTCGCATGCGGTATTCAGTCTCATATATCGGGGTCAACCCGGACAGATGCTCTTCTCTCGCCTTCCGCGCAGTCTCCTGGTCATCGGGATGAATGATACTGAGCACCCCGCCGTCAAACGAGTTGATTTCTTCTTCATTGTAGCCCATTACTTCGTACCAGCGGTCAGAAAGCTTATAGACCCCTGTCTCCCAATCCAGCTCCCACATATAAGCACCGGAGCTTTCTGAGGCCAGGCGGAACCGGCGTTCACTGACCCCCAGCTTGTTAAGCTGTTCCTGCAGCTCCACCTCTGCCGCCGCCAGCTCCTCATAGGTCGACTCCAGCTCCTCGTAGCTGAGCTGAAGCTTAAGCTCACTCTCCTTGCGCTCATCAATATCCAGTCCAACCAGTACGAAGATGTCTTCAGCCTGCTCATCCATCCCCTTAATCAGAGTAGTCCGGATGGAGAAATAGCGGGCATCCGGCACATGATCGGGAAGCCGCAGTTCAACGTTGCCTGCGTAGTCCTTGTACACCGCTTTGATAAGGAGATCTCTGAGCAAGGCTGCGCTGCCTTCCAGACCGGAAATATCATCGAGGCTTTTTCCGAGCATGTCCTGCTCCTTCAGACCTGTCATCTTTTCCGCATACTGATTGAAACGCACGATCCTCTTATCACCCTCCACCGCCCAGACAATCATCCCGGTATGCTCAATAACATCCTCAAAAAATTCCTGCTCGGAGTGGATAGTCCGGCGTAAACGCCTGATGTAAACCCTTATTAGAACAATACCAAAAAGCAGCACACAGAAGCCGATGACGATGCCTGAAATGATCCTCCCATTGGTTAAGGATTGATAATCATCCGAATGAGCGAAAAAATATTGCTGGTACAGCTCCTCAAAAGCACCGGACCGCTGCAGCCGTTCCAGCCGTGCATTAACGTAGGAGACCAGCTCCGGTGCTGATTTGCTGATACCATAAGCGATATCCTCAGGGTATAAATTACTCATTTTGCGAATAATTGCACCGGTTAATCCACGCTCAACAATCAAATAATCGACAACACCCTGGTTCTCGAACAAGAGATCAATCTCGCCTTTCTGCAGAGCCTCCAGCGCTTCTGGTACTGTTGCATATTCTATGTAATGTGAGACTCCTGCTTTGCCGTGCAGCACCATCTCGGAGTACTGACCCTTGCCAACTCCTACCTTATAGTTCTCCAAGGTGCTTAGCTTCACTACTTCTTTCAGCGCCTGACGCGAATAGACAGAGATATAGCTTTTGAACACAGGCTTAGAGAACAATGCCTGCTTCTTTCTCTCCTCCGTAACGGCCATAAGTCCGGTGGTATCAATCTCTCCGTCAATTAGCCGTTTATACGTTTCCTCCCATTCGCCGGTGCTGTACTGAATCAGATAATCCTGCTTCTCAAAAATCATGCTTGTCAGGTCAATATCAAAGCCGGTCAGATATCCGTTCTGTATGTATTTATAAGGCGGATAACCCAGCTCTGTCTGATATCTTATCTCTTGTCTTTCAGCGTGAGCGGCAGCAGGGGGTGCAATCATGAGCACAATGCTAATTAGAAGGATGAGTTTACACCGCTTCATCGCAATTCTCCTTTTTCCAATAAAAATCGGGCTAAGAGCAGTTATAAGAAGCTGTATTCGACAAAAAATGGTATGGTTCCTGCAAGTTACCCGACCTATTGTGATAAATTGTGCAAATATGCCAGTTCACTGCCCCGCCTGAGCAAAGTGCTAAACTGTCCATTGCAAAAACAGTTCATCTTTTTAATTTTTTATATTGCTTTTTTAGCTTAAAATGTGGATAATAGCAATAACGGTTGATAATGATTATCATTATTAAATAAACGAATACATTCAATTCACTATATGGAGTTAAAAGGAGACTGAACACCCATGAACTCAGCCAATACCCGGACCGCTCTGCAGGTTGACGACTATCTGGATCTGCTCAATCTTGCTGTTAAAGTTGGAGATTTGAAATGGCAAAAAGAAATTAAATCCAGATTACAATATATTCTCTGCCTGCAAGTCAGATAATGATCGTGCAGAATGCCGCATTCCCGGATTACGGGGTGCGGCTTTTTTTAATGCCATTTTAGAAAAAAACATTTGATACAAGCTGCAAAAGGGCCATTAATTGCTTAAAAGTGCATCTGCAAAGCTTAGGATGTTTAATGATATAGTATAATAATCAGCATAATATACTGAACAATAGTCCTATAGATCGGAGCGTGCCAGTTTGAAAAAATATATTTCCTTGTTCCTGATCATCAGCCTGCTATGGATGCCAAGTATCTATGCGGCAGCGATTCCCGCTCAGCAGGGACTGGTTACCGATGAAGCCGGCCTGCTCTCGACGCAGGAGGCGGCAACTGTTGCCGCAATTGCTGAGGGAGACCGCTATACCATCCGGGTGCTGACTGTCGATTCTTTGGATGGCGCCGAGCCTGGCGCCTATGCCACTGACGTCTATGATTCCTGGGGCCTGACGCCGCAGGATGTTCTCCTTCTGATCTCTGCCGGAGACCAGAGAGTTGAACTGAACTTCAAGAATCCGGGCCTACAGGGCTATATCAACTCCTGGTCTCAAGCTCAAGGCGGAGCCTTGGATACCGCAGCCATCACGGGGCTGCTGGACACGTATTTTAATCCTTATGCCCGGGAAGGGGATTTTGCCGGGGGAATCCGTTCCATGATTCAGAAGCTGCACTCCTTCGGCGGCACTGGCAGCAGCGGCAGCAGCAGCCCAGGCCTTGGGCTGCTGAAGATGGCCGGCATTGTCATTGGGATAGCGCTGCTGGCATTAGTGCTGTATGTGCTGTTCACCGGCCTGCGCAGACGGGGGCAGCTCCGTAGCCAGCAGGAGCAGCTGGCCGACTTGCTGGTCCGGGCGAACCGGGCGCTGGAATCCCTGCAGCCGTTCCAGGGAATTGTTCAAGGCAAGACGGGAGAAATGGTCGAGGGAATCTCCAAGCGGCTGTCTGCACAGCTGGTGGAGATCTCTGTATTGCAGAGCAGCCAAAGCTCGCAGCCTCCCTTCTACCGTCTGAAGGCCCTCAAGGCTGCCAGCTCACAGTTGCAGCAGACTGAAACAGCTTTTCGCTCCTCGCTGGAGGAAGAAGAGCAGCACATTGCCGTAATCAGTGATGCTGACCGCAACGTTAAACAGCAGATTACCGAACTGAAGAAGGAAGCGCCTGAATTGAACCTCCAGCTTCAGAGTGCGGTCAAGGAAACCGGCTATGGGCTGCAGGAAATTGCCGATGATCTGAAAGAACTGGCTGAAGAGACCGCCAAAGCGGATGAGCTGGAGCTGTTCGACCCAATTGCCGCACAGGATATGACCGTGGAGGCGCAGGAGAAGCAGGCGCAGATCGAGCAGGATCTGCAGGATGTCGATACGTATGACGACAAATTGAATGACTTTCCTGGAGTTCTGGCGGCTGCCCGCAGCACAATCGCCGCATTGATCGAACAGAATTCCCTCCACAATATGAAGGTCAAACCTTATGAGAATCTGGATCAGGCCTCCGCAGCCGCGGCAACACTTGAAGCTCCGCTGCGCAGCGGAGACATGGATGAGGTGCGCAAAATCGCTGCCCGTATGGATACCCTGCTGGGCGATGCCATTGCCATGACAGAGCGCCAGGCCCTGATCCGCCAGAACAACCTGAGGGATCTGGATACGGTCCGCAGCCGTTGGAGCGAGTTGTCTCAGCGGCGCAATGAGCTGAACAGCCGGATCTCCGAAGCCCGCAGCCGGTTTGCGGAGATCCATCTGACTCATCTTGAGGAGGTAATGGAGACTGCGGGAACACAGCTCCGTCAGGGTGCGGGAGAAGTTCCGCAGATCGAAACCTGGACCAGTGACCAGCGGGGGGAATATGACAATGCCCGCAATAGCCTGGACCAGCTGCTCAAACTTCAGGAAGAAACCGCCCAGAAGTTCGACAATGTCGGCGAGAGTCTCAATATGCTGGGCCAACGCTTAGCTAACGTCACCCGGCTCCTGCCGGAAGGACAGGAGCGTGTGGATACGGCCCAGCGGCGGCTTCAGAGCAAGGGAATCGCCTCCAGAAGCCAATTCCAGCTCTCCCTGATCCCTGAGTATGGTGAACTGGAGCAGCGGCTGTCCATCCGGCCTTATAACCTGGATGAGCTGGAAGCCGTTGCACATGCTTACGAGTCCCAGATTTCCTCCTTCGTGGAGGAAGCGAACCGTCTCGTACGCCAAAAAGAAGAAGAGGAGCGCCTGGCACAGCTGGCCATCCTGCGGGAACAGCAGCGCCGGGAGCAGGCACGCAAGCGTGGCTCCTCTTCGGGCGGCTTCGACGGCGGCAGATCATCCGGCGGTTCCTCTTGGGGAGGCGGCGGCCGCTCGACTGGCGGGTCATCCTGGGGCGGTGGTGGCGGCAAATCCGGCAGAAATTCCTCTGGCGGCTCCAAATGGTAGACAGCGAACATATCTATGCAAAACGCCACCGGCCCGGAATAACTGGCCGGTGGCGTTTTTGACTTGAACTCTTTTTCACTTTTCATTCGTTTTTTCTGAAATAACCAGAAATATCCAGAAAAACAATGAAAATGATAGAACGACTTCATTATATGAGTATACAAGGCCCCATACATATCAATATGTAAATTTATGTATTTATTTGAACATTGAGTAAAATGAACATTAGACTTACGATTAATTTGTTAATTAATTCCAAATAAGGACGAAGGAAGGCGATCACACTATAACGCTCACTCTCTCATGCACCGTGGTATATACCCGCATGTAAGTTTTTTAAACACAGTGAAAGGAATGTGAGGACTTGTGAAAAAAGTTGCATTGGTAAGCCCATTAAGAACAGCCGTCGGTTCTTTTAACAACGGACTTTCGTCAGTAAGCGCCTCGGAATTGGGGGCAAACGTGATGACAGCCTGCCTTCAGCAAAGTCAACTAGAGCCTGCATTGATTGATCAAATTTACTTAGGAAATGTCCTTCAAGCAGGCACTGGCCAAAATCCTGCCAGACAGGCGGCATTAAAAGCCGGCATCCCCATTGAAGTACCTGCATCAACAATAAACACGGTTTGCGGTTCAGGGCTTCATGCCGTCGCTTTAGCTTACAACTCTATTTTGGCAGAACAAGGCGGCGTCCTCTTAGCTGGAGGTATGGAGAGCATGTCGAACGCCCCTTATGTACTAAGGAATGCACGAAATGGCTACAAGCTGGGCAACAGTGAATTGATAGACACCGTGGTAGCCGACGGCCTTACGTGTCCCATCAATAAATATCATATGGGAATTACCGCAGAAAACATTGCCGCGAAATATAACATTTCAAGACTTGAGCAGGATGAATTTGCCTATGGAAGCCAGATCAAGGCTATAGAAGCAAAAAACAAGCAGGTTTTTGCAGAGCAGATTGTTCCCGTTCTGACCAAAACCAAAAAAGAGAATATTTGGTTCTCGGAGGATGAACATGTAAGAGGAGATGCAAGTAAAGAAAAACTTTCTAATTTAAAACCTGCATTTAAGACAAACGGATCGGTTACTGCCGGAAATGCCTCGGGGATCAATGATGGAGCGGCGGCTGTACTTGTTATGTCGGAAGACAAATGCAAGGAGCATGCGGTACAACCGTTGGCCTATATCAAGGGTTATTCACTTGTTGGCGTTGACCCTGCATATATGGGGATGGGCCCGGTGAAAGCCGTTTCGTCACTTCTTAAGGATCAGGGAATCTCCCTTGATGCCATCGATCTGTTTGAGATTAATGAAGCCTTCGCTGCACAAGCATTAGCGGTAATAAAAGAGCTTGGGGTCAACCCGGAGAAGGTGAATGTCAATGGCGGCGCAATCGCAATTGGACACCCTGTCGGTGCAAGCGGAGCGAGGATATTGGTTACGCTTGCGCATGAAATGGTACGAAGCTCTGCACGTTACGGCATAGCCTCGTTATGTATCGGAACGGGTATGGGAATCGCGATGCTGATTGAGAATGCACTCATCTAACACTCTTCTACAAGAAAGGGAGATCCGATTGTTATGAATCCACAAGAGATTTTTTCACTGCAGTCCATGCCTGCGGCCAGCGCTAGTTATGGTCGTCCCCCCTACCGTTTCATCGACAGGGAATTTTTTATAATTACCTATGAATCCGATCCCGCTGCGATTAGACAGGCGGTCCCGGAGCCTCTTCAGCCGGATGGAAGCAATACCGTTTCCTATGAATGGATCAAGATGCCTGATTCATCCGGTCTAGGAAGCTATGAGGAGAGCGGTATTGTCATCCCGTGTATCTTTCAGGGGGAACCCTGCAATTTTGTTGCTCAAATGTATTTGGATAACGCACCTGCTATTCTTGGAGGACGTGAAATTTGGGGGTTCCCCAAAAAATGGGCGAACCCCCGCCTGAGTGTTGAAGGTACAGAAACGCTGACCGGTACATTACATTATAACCATGTCCAGGTGGCCATGGGAACCATGCCTTTCAAACATAACATTCTCGACGAAAAGGACACGGCTACAGCCATCGCAAAAACCCAAGTGAATCTAAAATTAATTCCCGATGTTGATGGTACCCCTAAAATTGCGCAGTTAGTGGCGTACAATCTCGAGAATATTACAGTAAAGGGCGCCTGGTCAGGGCCGGCCCGGTTAAGTCTGACCCCCCACGTCCATGCTCCTGTGGCAGATTTTCCTGTTAAGGCGTATATCGGCGGCAAACATTTTATTGCCGATTTAACGCTGCCATACGCAAGAGTCATTCATGATTATCTCCAGTAAACTTTGCTTTCTCAAAAAAAAAAAATATACAAGGAGTCTGAAACCATGAACAACAAATTAATCTCCGCAGAAGACGCCGTTAAGAAGGTCAAAGACGGAGACACGGTGATGGTCGGTGGTTTTCTGGCCGGAGGCCATCCCGAACAGTTGGTGCGTGCGCTTGTCGAGACCCATTCCGCCGGTAATCTCTCCATTATTTCCAATGATACTGGCACCACGGAATTATCTATATATAAGCTTGTAAAAAGCGGCAGAGTCAAGCGGATTTATGCATCCTATATCGGCTCCAATCCCGAAACGGGAAGACTCCTTATGACCAAAGAAGCTGAGGTAAACCTCTTCCCGCAAGGCACGTTAGCTGAAAAAATACGTGCAGGAGGAGCAGGCTTGGGCGGTGTTTTAACACCTGTAGGTGTAGGTACCATTGTAGAGGAAGGCAAAAGGAAAATAGATATTGACGGAAAGGAATATCTGCTCGAACTGCCGCTCAAAGCGGACGTGGCGCTAATCAGAGCCCATAAGGCAGATGAAGCGGGCAATCTTGTGATCAACGGCTCCTCACGCAACTTCAATTTCGTTATGGCTATGGCGGCAGATTATGTAGTTGCCCAGACAGACGAATATGTAAAGCTCGGGGAGATTGATCCCAATCATGTCAACGTACCCGGAATATTTATCGACGCCATTGTAAAGGTAGGGGATACGCATGAATAACCGAGAATTCATTGTGAGAAGAATCGCCCAGGAATTTAAAGACGGCGATGTGGTCAACCTGGGTGTTGGCATGCCTACCATGGCAGTAAACTATATTCCCGATAATGTTCATATTATGCTGCAGGCTGAGAACGGAATCCTTGGTGTTGGCCCCAAAGCCACAAAGGAACAAGAAAATATCGATTGTATTGATTCTGGCGGAAGTTATGTTACAACAATGGCAGGAGCTTGCTATTTTGACAGTGCGCTTTCATTCTCCATCATCCGTGGAGGGCATGTGGACATCACCGTCTTGGGTGCCTTGGAGGTTGATGAGAACGGCAACCTTGCAAGCTGGATGATTCCAGGAAAAAAAGTGCCGGGCATGGGGGGAGCTATGGATTTGGTGGTCGGGGCCAAGCGTGTCATTGTAGCCATGGACCATGTGAACAAAGATGGGGAACCGAAAATATTAGAACATTGCAAGCTGCCCCTGACTGCTGTAAATGTTGTGCAAACCATTGTAACCGAAATGGCTGTCATCGATGTGATTCCGGGCACAGGGCTGATGCTGAAGGAAATTGCGCCCGGTCTGTCGGTGGAAGACGTTCAAAAGGCAACCAGGGCAAAGTTGTTGATCTCGCCAAACTTGAAGGCCATTCCCGTTTAAGCAAAATAGTAACCTACGGTATTTGGCTAATTCCAAACTCCACCGTCCCCCAAAAAAACAGCCCGCCCTCCCCAATCTGGGGAAGCGGGTTGGTTGGTCTTCGGTTAATGCGTATCCTTGGGCTTGTCATGCTCCTCGTCCAGAAACGGCTTGTTCACATAGTAATACATTACACCCATCAATACACCGCCGCCAATCAGATTCCCGATGGTGACAGGCACCAGATTGTGCACCACACCGCCCCAAGATATCGTACCGGGATGATCCAGCACCAGTGCAATCGCAAAGGTACACATATTGGCTATACTGTGTTCATATCCGGAAATAAAGAAGCAGAATACGAACAGGACCATGGCGAACATTTTGGCCCCGTCGCTTTTCATTGACATCGGAACAAAAAACGCCAGACAGACCAGCCAGTTACACAGGATGGCTCTGAAGAACAGCTCAGACGCCGGAGCCTCCATCTTATGGGCGACCACATTCAGCAGAAAACCGTTGACGCTGGAATCGTAGAACAGTCCGGTCAAAAAAATCAGCAGCGCAAAGGCCGCAGCTCCAAGAATATTGCCAAGATAGCTGACGGTCCACATCCGCACAACTTCGGTCCACTGCATCTTGCGTCTTAAGGCAGCATACGTGTAATAAAATGTATCCCCGGTGAACAAATCGCCTCCGCCGTAGGAGATCAGGATGATGGCCGCGCCAAACGTAATCGCAGCCATCGGATAGGTCATCGGTGATTGCTCCATGTAGAAAAAGTTGCCTGTCTTGAACGCTACAATTACGCCGAATCCGATAAACATACTAGCCAGCATTGCTCTGGCGATATAACGCAATATGCTTTGCCGATAAATCTTCTGTTTCTTCAGTGCCAATTTCTCAACCTGCAGCAGTGCCTCGTTCTCCATATGACCTCCGCTTAATGCTTGTATTTTCCGCGATGATGGCAGGCTGATACAGCCTCCTGGGGTATTATACCCAATAAACCGCTGGAAATTGCTTGAATCACAGAGCGTCAATATATTACAAATTTTCTTTAGTGAGAATCCGTTGCCGCAGTGCTAGCTGCCGTCATCCGGATCATTCAGCTTGGCAATGGCTTCTGCCTTTTCGCTGCTGGCTACGACAATAAGCACAAATATCAGGCATCCCAGAATCATCCGCAGTTCCTCACTTCCTCCATATGTTGCCTTAGTGACAACTTATGTAGGGGAGTGCTCTATTATGAATGCTCCTTAAGCTGCTAATACCCGAGGCTGAACCGCTATGCGCACAAAAAAGCCCGCTGAACCATCCAGCAGGCTAGAACAAAATAGCTATTTATCTATATTCGGACAAGGTGTCAGTTCAAGAAGCTGCTCAGCTCGCTGTCGCTGCCGGCTTGCTTCAGCGCTTGCGGCTGCGAGGCTTCGTTCAGCCCGAGACGGTTGTTCAACTGCGTGTTGATTGTCGTCATTTTGGACGTATAATCCTGGCAGCTTTCGATAATCCGGCGGTTGGACTGCTCGGAGGTATCCAAGGCACTGAGCAGATCGCCGATGGCCTGATTCACTGCCTCCAGCGACATGGAAGGCTTGGACAGCAGCTCTGTCGTCTTCTCAGTCGTGGTGCGCAGCAGACGCGCATTCTCCTTGAACTGGTCCTCAATCGTCTTGTTCGTCGCTTCCACGGCGGAAATGACATTTTCCTGATCGGCCAGGGACATTGCAATCATCGCGGATACGGTGATCAGATTTGACGTCTTGTCAATCGCATTGTTGACCGAATCAATCAGCTTATCATTGTTGTCATTGATGATATCCGTAGCAGCAATAGCCTGATTATAGAGCAGGATCATCTCGGTCATGGACTGGATCCGCACCATGACCTTGCGCAGCCCCCGCTCCAGATAAGCCTTGCGGAATTCATTCTCCGGTTTGGCGATTTCCACCTCGAACAGCTCCTTCAGCTTGTTGCCAAAGGCAATCTTGGTCTGCAGGTTGTAGATTTCGTCCATGGAGGTGCGTTTCAGCTGCCGCATGTTGACAATGCTCTCTTCAAGCGTATCACGTCCGTCCCGCAGGCCGGTCACGATGGCATCGATATTGGTGCGTACGGACTGATATTTGTAGACATAATTCTTGAGCGGACTCTTGCGCAGCATTTTGCCGAAAAAGCTGACATTTTTGCTCTGCTGCAGATTCTCGCATTCATTGCGCAGCTTCATAATCATATTCGGCACTTCGACGCGTTTGCCGGACATCAGATCATTGACCGGCCGATCCAGCAGTTTCAGGGTTTGTCCCGCTTTTTCCTGCGTCTTCACCCCAAGCTTGCCGATGTCATCCATTAAGGAATCCAGTGCAACGGTATCGGTCTTGGCTACCTTCTCAATTAATTGGGAAGCTTCTGCAACTACCTTCTGCTCATCTTCTTTTTTGAGCTCTATCAACTGCGTGGACATGGGTTTCCCTCCTATAATTCGGAACTGCTGTACCGCTGATGAATCAGTTCCGCCTTGGTCTGAAGTTCCATCAGGTCTTTATGCTCGATCGTAGAGGCGATCTCCGTAATTTTGGAATCGACATCCCGCAGACCGTTCAGCAGCATTCTCCGATTTTTCGTTTTGGCCTCACCGCCCAGCCGCAGGAAAGGATTGATGACCCCGTTCAGGTCCTTCAGCACCAATCTGCGGACCGTGTGGTTGATCTCACCGTTGCCCAGCTCCTGAAGCAGCGGAATGACCCGCTGGAGCCTGGCGATCAGTGCCAGTGATTTCTCAACAATTTCATTGTCGAGCGTATCCTTCTGGCCTTCCGAAATAATCATATCCTCCAGAATGCCGAGATACTCCACCACCGGGGCGAATTCCGCTCCGATCCTGATCTCAGTATGTCCTCTGCCGGACAAGGAATGTGGTGCACCGGTTTCCGATCCTGCGGGTGCAGCCCGGATCACTTCAGGACTGCCCGCAGCAGAAGCCGGGGCGATCGCTGCCGGCTCCTGCCCGGCCGGGAGTACCTCCGCCGGCAGGTTAGTTCGTGTGCGCTTGCCTCCAAGCAGCCCGATGGCAGCTCCGGCAACCGGGAACAGCAGAGAGAGCAGCTCCGGCAGGAAAGCGCTCGTCAGCAGAGCCACAACATAGCCGGCTCCTGCATACAACAATACTTTTGATTTCGAATAAATTGTCCTCACCTCTTGTGAGCGTGTGAAATCACACTCAATTCACGGAATCCGTAATAGCGGATTCATCGTGTATTCTCATAATCATAGGCTGCTCTATATGGCTGGCCAGTATATCACCGGCGAACTCGGCAGGCTGAACCTCGCCGCCCAGCGCGCTTTTAACCGCCAGATAAGGGAAGTTGATACCAGTCAGACAAGAAACATGCAGCCCGCCGGACATCCGGGGGTTAATCTCCAACAGCTTGGGAACTCCGCCGCCGTATTTCATTTGTATATTGTAATTATAAGGGATCTGATAGGTTTCGGCGACACGCTTCGCAATATTCTCCAGTTCGGGAATATGCTCCATAACCCGTAGCCGCCCGTTGTCCTTGCGGCGCGGCACGGCGGCAAGCAGCCTGCCGTTCTCGTCCGCCAGACAGTCGATACTGTACTCATACCCTTCCAGAAGCTCCATAACCATCAGGGCGGGAAACGAATCCACTCCGGAAAGGACGCGGTAAGCCTCATCAAACGAAATATGCTGCGTCACATAACCAAAGAGCTCCTCTATAGGGCTGCGGCTGTTATTAATGATACGAAAGCCAAGTCCGCCTTCTGTTTCGGTAGGCTTGAAGCAGACCTCATGCCCTTTGGCCACAAGATCCTCGTAAGCCGCCTTGAATTGTTTCGCTGTATCAACAACATGATAATCGGGAATTTCCATTATTCCGCTATCCTTAACTTTGCTATAGAACTTGCCTTTATCCAGAATCATCTCCAGCAGGTCCAAATCACGGCAGACCAGCACTTTCGTGCCGATGGCATCGAACATTGCAGCATGCAGGGCGATATCCATCATATGCAGACGCGGGATGAAGATATCAATCTCATTGCGGCGGCAGAAATCAACACAGAACTGCACGTATTCGATCCCTTCCAGAGCAGGTTCAGTTCCTGCAACGTCAGCGCCTTGCAGCGACATATGCCGGATATCGGGGTGGGTAGCAAAGATTTGAACAGGAATGCCGTCCTCATTATTCCGTATGAGATTCATATAATGAAAAGCCACGGAGAACCAGCGGTTGAAATAAATATTTACCTTTTTCATTGCGGCCCAACTCCCAATGTCGTTAGATTGTTATAAATCTTCTGAACATACTGCATGATTTCTTCCCCGGCATGGACGCCCGACAGCTCTGTAAAAGGATAGTTAAATTCTACTAGAGTGGCCTGCTGCTCGGCAAATATTTCCCCATGCCTCGGGGCAATGGCATAATCCGCGCTTTCCAGCAGACATTTGTCCAGCAGGGAATCCCCCGAAGCAACCATCGGCTCCGAATGAACCGTGCGGCGCACATGAACAATCGCATCGCTTTTGTTCACAGCCTCCGGCACTACATACAGCTTGCGGCCCTGCAAAGAAACCTTCCAGCCCAGCCCAAGCAGACGTTCTGCCAGATGGTTAATCTCATCCAGGGGCAGGAGATCGCGGTACACCATAAATGTATAGAACAGCTCATCGCAATAACGTTCGTTGATAATCCATTCCGGACGAACCACTGATCGTACAAGCTTTCCCACTTCTTCGGCGGCAGCTGAATTGCGTTCCACCAGCCTGCCGATCAATGCCCGCCACTGCTGATCTACCACTCCGCGAACCAGAATGTTGCCACCGTTGCTGGTGACGGCATAATCCGGAATAATCGTCTCCTGGAACAGGTTGATCCGCTTATACTCCGCAATGGTCCGCGTAGTCACTGGCATGAAGATGATGCTCGCGGTGAGTTCCTTCAAGCGTTGCAGTGCTGCGTGTGAAATATAGGAGACCGTTTTGCCGTCAATAATTTCAGCCGGCACCAGTCCCGGTGAATCCTCCGGAACAAGCAGCGCGCCCAGGGAATAGATCAGGGTACGGTCTAAATCGCTGGCGTAAATCAATCGCTTTCCCCTCCTTTCAGCGGCTGGATAATTCCGCAGCAGGAATAGGTAAGCCCGGGATACACTTCTACCGGAACCCCCCGCTCCTCCGCCAACAGCAGAATGTGGCGCAGATTCGGGTTATCCATAGTATCGACAAGAATTTTCCAGGGTACTCTGCGCAGCAGCACACGCGTCGTCTCTCCCACGCCCGGCTTGACCAGATTGATGTTATCAATGCCGAACGTCTCCTGAATACTCTGGACATCACGCATTCCCTGCCAGGTAATCTCCGGCGGCGCTTTCAGCATGCCTGCAGCGATTGCCGCAACATCCGCGGTTACGGAAGCGAAATGGGGTGTAATCGCTTCGATAAACACATTGGAGAGGTCACTGTCCAGCCATTCCCTATAGAACTTCGCACCATGGAACTCCTCCGGGCCGATCAGATCCTCCCGCAGCACTGTACGGCTTATGAGTCCCGACACCGTCGAATTCAAGCAGGCACTTGGGATCAGATAATCCTCCCTGGTCCCGAAGGTCTGCGAACAGCTTCCCGGATCCGCAAGTACAGCCAGATCGTCATTCAGCGCAATCCCGTATTTCTTATAGAAATCGGCACAGGATTCAATAAGCACCTGGGTGATTGCGCCTTTGCCCGTCCAGCCGTCAATAAACTGCAGATTGGCATCCGCGCCATGCTGCTGCAGCATGTAGAGAATTGCGTTCTCATCCATGCCTTTGCCGCGGATAATCGAGATGCTGTAGTGCGGCAGATCCACGCCGTACCGTTCGGCAATATAGCGTTTAATCAGTACGCCAATCGGCGTTCCCGCTCTGGCCAAGGAGACCAGCACCGTATGGTCTGTCCCCCGCCGGGATACGATCAGCTCGGAGACAACCGCAACCGCCTGTGCGACCTTTACCGCAGAGTGCCGGAGTGTCTCCTGAAACAATGCAATATACGGCTCCGTCGGCTGGTATTCCACAGGAAGCATCTCCGAATAGCTTACCCCGGACTGGATGGCTTT
This sequence comes from Paenibacillus paludis, assembly GCF_042610515.1. Lineage (NCBI taxonomy): Bacteria > Bacillati > Bacillota > Bacilli > Caryophanales > Paenibacillaceae > Paenibacillus > Paenibacillus paludis. The sequence continues at coordinate 74,986 of NZ_JBGJZP010000004.1, read as the reverse complement.
CTCCCGCTCCGCCGTACCCAGCTCCAGGGAGACATTGCTGAGATCCTTAAGCAGAAAACGAACATCTGATGGAGGATAGCTGCCAAGTGGAACCGGAGGGGCTATTCTTTTGCTCATGATCGTTTCTCCGCTATCCGTTCCCTTCATCAGCGGGCACCTCCACTTCCAGTTCAGGACCCAGTACAATCAGATGCACCTTGTTGCCGGCCAGTCCCTTCAAAATATCCATCATCGGCTCAATCCGTCTATGGGGTACATCCCGCTCCAGCAGCACGAAAATATCACCATATTGGCCGGGGTCCACATTGTAGATATAATTCGTAATCCCCGTGTCTGTGGGCGATGGATAAGCAGCCGCGCTATGCACGCCATAATCCGGCCGGCGATCCGGATGAATCGGGCTGCGGGTAGATGACTGATAGGCAACCCCTTCCCCCATTTCGGCCGCAATCCGCATAGGCAGATACATAAATTCACCGACACCCATCACCAGGGCATAGGGGCTCTCGCGCAGTTCGCGAAGCTGCGCCGCCACCTGTGCTGCACCCTTGTCGATCCAGACATTATCCTCTGAGCTAAGGCCGAAGCGGCCGCTAAGCTTCAGATACGGCGAAGTGTTGATTTCCCCGCGTGAGTCGGTAGAGCTTACTGCCAGCCGCTCCAATCCGTCCCGGATATATGTAGTCACAACAGGCGCCTCACGGGCGGGCTTCGCCTGTCCTTTACCGGCTTCGGCATCCAGCACAGGTGTCCCCTTCACTTCAATACAACCCTGCAGCAGAGACAACGCCTTAATCTGAATCCCGAGCTCCTGCTCCAGATCACGGTAAGCCTGAATATGCCCTTCGCTTCTCCAATCCAGCAGGGAAGCTACTACGTATTCCTTGCGCGGGAACTTGGACTGGATATCCCGGATCGTGTTGATCGCCGTATTACCGGTCGTAATTTCGTCATCTACGAGCACAATCGGCTCTTCTCCAGACAAAAGGGCGGCGTCCAGGGCATAACAGAGATGATCAACCGCATGAGAATGCTCTTCTTCAAAGCTGATAATTGACGCCATCTCCGGGATGTCTTCACGGGTGGTATGAATATATGACGCGCCTCCGGCAAAAATGTTGTACATGCTATGACCCAGCGCCGTAGCAGTCTCGGCAAAACCTACAAAAACGACCGGCTGCGGAAGCACCAGCTGCGCGGCCAGCAGCTCATGGTAGGCCTCCTCTGCCTGGAGGGGATGAATGAGGCCGTGAACCGCCGCATCCAGCAGCTTGTCCATCGGCTCGTTGGCGGCAGCCTTAGCCCCGCCGTTCATTTCCCGGTATAAAAGCAGCCCTAGCGCAGCTCCGCTAAGCAGTGGCGTATAGGGCATTACTGGAATATGCTTGCCGAGCACCTTGCTGACAAAGAGAAAGGAACGCTTTTTATTGATCCGTGCAGCCATGGAGAATAAAGCTTCAACCGGCATATCAAAGGGGTTGGATGTTTCGGTTACCGTAACCTGCAGGTTCTGGACGATATTAAACGTGTGTATATTCGTTCTCGGGTAGAAGTAAGGTAAAATGCTGTTGTTCATGTAACACCCCGTATATTTGAGATCGTAGTAAAATACGTCTTGCCCAGTTCAGATGCGGCTTAATTTCATTCATTTTGTTGTAGTATTCGCTCTTGAACACTCCACGGCTGCCATCGTTACTCTCTACAATGCTTAGTGCATCCACATATTCCTCATGCATCACTGTATACATGGCCTGCACGGGTCTTAGATGGGAAGGATGAATAATCGTCTTGCCGACAATCCCGTTTTCTTTATCCAGAATCACTTCACGGATCAAGCCGTCCATGGCGCTGGAATTATAATTGTGCTGCATCTCCCGGCCCTGCCTGCCGAAGGCATCCTCAAAGGCAGTCTGACGCAGCTGCGGGCGGAGCCCCTGCTGTCTTTTGCCGGCAAAATACTCCCAGACCGGTCCTGAAATGACATAGCCCTCTTCCACCCGGCCGAAGACATTAATAATGTCCGATATACAGTCGCGGATCGGCATCAAATCATAAATGCTGATATCCGGACTGCGGCGCAATCCAAACAGACTGGAGAAATCAGTCGCTCCGATTCGGACATTCAGCACATAATCACGGTAATCGCCAAGCAAGTTACGTATGGCCAGCAAGCTGTCCGTCCGGGTCTCCCGGTAAATAATCGGGGCGCTTTCCAGAATCGGCATGCCATACAGCACAGGGGCAAGATAGCCGCGTGAGCTGTTATAATCGGCAATCGCCTCAAAGTACTCCACACCATTGTCCACTGAGAACTTGGGGAAGACAAAACCAGTGAGCATTGTAATAAACGATCCCAGCCGGAAAATCAGCTTCTGCAGCTGCTCCGGATTGCGGACGCGGATAAATAGCAGGGGAAGACTATTTCCGGGATCAGGCTCATTCTCGGCATAAGCCGACAGAAAGGAAAGATGCCTTACCACTGACTCTTCAGCGTAATCAACCTCTCCATCGCCTATCGCATCCTCCAGATCAATTATGACCGTCACCAGCCCCGCAGCTCTGAGCTTCAGAATATCCTCAGCCACAGTGGACCGGGTTGCCGGCATATAGAGGGCAGCCCCAACAGCGTAAGCCAGCAGTTCCTTGCTTGTAGTATGGTTAAATGAAACAGGCGGAGAGTAGAATAATGACGTTTCTTGCTCTTGCGTCAGGTAATCGAAGTATCTCAAAGGCCTTCCCCCTTATAGTTTTGCAAAGCGGAGCAAAACAAATAGCCTCTCCTTATAGAGAGCTGCAGAACCGGCTATGCCGTCCTCTCGGGGACGGCTTCCGGCTCTCTCAAATACAAGCAAAGGCCATGCTATTCCATATACGATTACCCGGGATAAAAGGGAGTCTCACCTTCCCTGTGATGGTCCTCTTTATCCTATGAAACCTTGAAATTACGCGTTTCTGTTCATTTCTTTCTTTTTCTTTCCGGAACTGTACAGAATGGTTCCCACAAAGACCGCAATCAGAATGGTGAAGAAAATGAAATGCGGCATTTCAAATCCGAACGCTCCAGCAAGCATTTTGCCTGCAATCAGGGCAATCAACAGGAACGCCGTCTGCTCCAGTTCAGGGAACTTGGCAATGAGCTTCAGGAACACCTGCGCCACACCGCGCATCATCAGCACGCCGAGGATACCGCCCAAGAAAAGAACCCAGACTTTGTCGCTCAACCCGAAGGCAGCTACCACACTGTCAATACTGAACGCAATATCCATCAATTCAACCAGCAGTACAGTTTTCCAGAAAGAGGTGCCTTTATGTTCTTTCCCTTCTTCACCTTCGCCGGATTCATTTCGCTTGAATAATCCTTTATAAGCGATATAAAAGAGATATAATGCCCCAAGGACTTTGACGAGCGTAAATTTAATCAGGAACGTCCCTAGTCCGATCGCCAGGAATCTAAAGAGGTAAGCTCCCAATATCCCGTAAAACAACGCCTTCTTCTGCTGTTCTTTCGGCAAATGCTTAACCATTACCGCAAGCACAAGCGCATTATCTGCCGATAGCAGCCCTTCGAGCAAAATCAAGCTCCCGATAATCCCCCAGCTGACCGGGTCAGAGAGCGTTCCTACAATGTCGCTCCAAGAGAAAAAGTGCCCATAATTCTCGCTGATACTTCTAAAAAAATCACTGAACCAATCCATTTTGCTTGCGCCTCCGGAAAAATTAAATTATTTACTGCCCGCTACCCAGCGCAGTCCCCAGCCATAGGCCTGATCCATCTCCTGATGGCCGCTGAAATATTGCACAAGCCGTTCAATGCTGAATGTATCGCCTACGTTCCGGATCAATGCAATAGCGCACATGCCTTTCCGGTTGTTATGCTCGTCCAGATTCACAATAATCTCCGGACCCCCAGCCTGAGTGATGGTGACGACTCCATCGGCTTCAGACCAGTGCGTAACCCCCTTGTAAATAAATGAAAAGATTAAAATTCGTTCTATTTCCGCAAGCTTACTTCCGTTTATACGCAAGTTCTCGCCGGATGTTACGGTGCCTGTCCGGTCATCGCCATCGAGCACCACATAAGGCGGCTGCTGAAGATTTCCGAAAGCATTCCCCAGCGCTTGAACGACTCCTTTGCGGCCATTCTTCAACTCGTACAGGCAAGCGAGATCCAAATCCACGCCCCCTTTACGGCTGAACAACCCACCGCCTTGCTTCTGATTCCAATTCAGATTGATGAGCACTTCTCCAAGACCGGCAGCTGATTTCTTCAAATTTATGGAATCGCCCTTTTTCTTCAGCTCAATCTTCTTGAGATTGAGATTCAGAGGCGGCGCAGAAGCCTCTTCAATCTTCGGTGGTGCAGGCGGTACAGCCGGCGGGATCCGGGGTTCTTGCACAGGCGGTACGGATGGCCGTACCAATTCCGGTGCAGGACCTTTCTGCGGTTCACGGAGTTCAGGAACCGGATCATCTTCGACCTCAATTCCATAGTTAGCGCACAAGGCTTTAAGTCCGCCGTTAAATCCAGCCACAATAGCACTGAATTTCCACTCACCGCTATATCTATATAATTCTCCTACTACAACAGCTGTTTCCACAGAGAAATGATTTTCAAGATTACAGCGCAAAATCTCCATACCCGTCGCCCGATCCAGAATCCGGCAATGGGCCTCGCTCATCTGCCCGAACATTTGATTGCGGTTTTCGCCATCGTACAGTGTAATTGCAAATGCAATCCTCATCGTCTGAGCAGGAATGGTATCCAGCTCGATTTCAAAGTGTTTAAGACCGCTTGATTTGGTACCGGCTACATCCTTATATCTGATGTACGCCGTAGATGGATTGTTGTAAAAGATCAGATCTTCATCGCTGCGCACTTTGGCTTGTTCTCCAAGCAAAAATGCAGAGGCATCAATTTCCATAGAGGACGGAGCCTGCCAGCCAATCTCCACGATAATAGAGCGAAGCCCGGGATTTGCTTTGGTCAGGTCTGCCTTCTGGCCTTTAACCACTTCAATATTCATTCTTAAGCCACCTTTGTAAATGGATAAGAGTATAAAAAGGGCAGGATCGATGAGATCCCGCCTTTCAAGCCTTTGAAGCTGTTATTGCGCGTCCAGTCCATAGTTTCTGCATAGAGCACTTAGGCCGCCGGCAAATCCGCTTCCAATCGCCTGGAATTTCCAATCGGCACCATGCCGGTAGAATTCACAGAATACAACAGCAGTCTCCGTTGAGAAATCTTCACCCAAATCATATCGCAGCACTTCACGATCGCTGGAAGCGTCCACGACACGAACAAATGCATTGGACACCTGTCCAAAGTTCTGTGCCCGTGCATCACAATCATAGATCGTTACCGTGATCCCGATACGCTGAATATGTGCAGGAACTTTGCTGAAATCAACAATGATCTGCTCGTCATCCCCGTCGCCTTCTCCTGTACGGTTATCCCCCGTATAGGTTAAGGAGCCTGCGCCGCCGGTCGGATTATTGTAGAATACAAAGTCGTCCGCCCCTTTGGCTTTGCCGTCTTCATGCAGCAGGAATGCTGAAGCATCCAGGTCAAAATCCTTGCCGCCACTGTATTTGTTCGTATCCCAGCCGAGTCCCACCACTACCTTCGTCAGACCCGGATTAGTCTTGGTAAGATCGATCCGTTGTCCTTTAGAAAGACTGATCGTCACTGGCATCAACCCTCTTTCGTGAATGGTTTCATCTAAGGTCTAGATGTCTAGGTTGGCTGCAGTAAATTTTATTGCAGTCCGTAATCGCGTGTCAGACCGGCAAGACCGTCTTTGTAGCCTGCGCCGATAGCATTAAATTTCCACTCTGCGCCGTGACGGTACAGTTCACCAACTACCACGCCCGTTTCAACGGAGAAATCTTCACCAAGGTCGAAGCGGATCAGCTCCTCATTGTTCTCCTCGTTGACGATACGCACATAAGAACGGGATACTTGTCCAAAGTTCTGGCTTCTGGACTCCGCTTCATAAATGGTAATGGTAAAAGCAACCTTCTCAACATCAGCAGGGATGTTCTTCAGATCCACTTCAATCACTTCATCATCGCCATCACCTTCACCGGTACGGTTATCGCCGGCATGAACAACGGAAGCATTCTCATTCTGCTTATTGTTGAAGAAGATGAAGTTGCTTTCTTTCCCAACTTTACCTGCAGCATTTGTCAGAAAGACGGAAACGTCGAGGTCAAAATCCTTGCCGCCATCGTATTTGTTGGTATCCCAACCGAGGCCGACTTTGATTTTGGACAATCCCGGATTGCTTTTAGTCAAATCGATCTTTTGCCCTTTGGATAAATTAATTGCCATAGTTATTAAACCTTCTTTCCGAAATTAGATTTAAATGTATCGTTCAGCCAATTGATTGATATGTGCGGCATGGGCACCTTCACCGATTGCGGCAAATTTCCATTCTTCGCCGTGCCGGTAAAGCTCTCCACAGATCAGCGCCGTAAAGCCTGTGTAATTGTCGGTCAGATTAAACCGGATCAGCTCGGCATTTCCGGCAGCATTGATAATGCGGATGTACGCCGATTTGATCATGCCGAAATCCTGTTTGCGGTTCACGGCATCATAAATGTTAACTACTACAAGTACCTTGTGCACATCGGAAGGGATTGCCTTCAGATTGACATTGATTTGTTCATCGTCCCCGTCACCATCACCCGTCAGGTTATCCCCGGAATGAACAACGGAATTGTTCGGATTCTGCTTGTTGTGAAAGCATACCAAATTCATTTTGCTGGTCAGCTTACCATTCTCGCTCAGCAGCAGCGCCGATGCGTCGCAGTCCACATTCGCCTGTTTCTTCGCACCGAAGAACCCGCGGGCAGGTTCGGCAGGGTCCCAGCCCAAACCTACAATAACGTTAGCCAGCCCGGCATTTCCTTTAGTTAAATCAATCTTCTGTCCTTTTACCAAATTAATTCCAGCCAACTTTACGTACCTCCGTTTCCGAAAAGAATCACAGCCTGTAAGTCTAGCATTTTGGATGTTATACCACTCATACGGTAAAAAACCCAATCCGTTTCATCCGGTTGATGGATATTTGTTCCTGTTTTAGAGACTGAATTCGCTTGGGCTTAGTCCCAGTACACTGCAGATATTCCGCACAACCGCTTTCTCATGCTCATCAAAATCACCGTCTGCTGCACCGATAGCCGAACATACACCAACAATTACGCGTCCAACTTCCGGCTTGCTGCTGAATTTAGCAATAGCTTTGAGTGCTTCCTGTTTGCCGATTTCCGGGGAAAACTCAAAATTACTTACGTAGAAATTGAACTGGGCAATGACATCTCTCATGTCAAACACTTTGAGTTCATTGCTGAGATTCATATACCCCGCCATTTTGTTCTTTTCGGTTTCTTCAATCTTGCCATCAGCCGCCGCAACCAGCGCGCAGCCTGCAACTACCGCGTTCATGAAATCTTTATTTTTAAATTTCTTAACTTGTTCCGTTAACCCGCTCTTTGTTGTATTCAACCAATTTTTAAATGTGCTCATCGTATTCTCCTTCTATCATTATAGAGTATGATAAATAAAGATATCCCAGAGCCTCCTCTCCTTCTATTCGACAGATATTCTTAGTATTTGTCGATCCGTAAGTTTACTATTCTAATATAACCGATAGAAAAACAATATTCTAGTTTGCCACAATTTCACAGTACTTTCGACAAAAATCCCTTAGTTCGTTCATGTGAAGGATTGCCAAACAACTGTTCCGGAATACCTTCCTCAACCACCACGCCCTGTTCCATAAACAAGACACGATCGCCTACTTCGCGCGCAAAACCCATCTCATGCGTGACTACAACCATAGTCATACCTTCGCGGGCCAAATCCTTCATTACCGCCAGCACCTCACCGACCATTTCCGGGTCCAGCGCCGATGTCGGCTCATCGAAGAGCATAATCTTCGGTTCCATCGCCAGCGCCCTGGCAATTGCGACCCGCTGGGCCTGCCCGCCCGACAGGGATGCCGGATACATCTCCGCCTTCTCGCTTAAGCCGACCTTTTGCAGCAGTTCCAGCGCCTTCTGCCGCGCTTTGTCCGCAGGCCATTTACGGACCTGCATCGGGGCCAGCATAATGTTCTCAATGACCTTCTTGTGCGGAAACAGATTAAATTGCTGAAACACCATGCCGACCTCTGTACGGATATCGTTAATTCTTGTGCTTTTGGCCATCAAGGAAGTTCCTTCAATGATAACATCGCCCTCTTGCGGCTCCTCCAGCAGATTAAGGCAGCGTAAAAAGGTCGATTTTCCCGAACCCGAAGGCCCGATTACCACCACAACCTCCCGGCCGTAGATATCCACGTTAATATCGCTCAGCACCTGATGGGCACCGAATGATTTATGTAAATGTCGTACCGAAATAATAGGCTCCATATAAGGTTACACCTTCCGTTCAATATAATTGAGCAGCTTGCTGAGTGAATAGGTAAGAATGAAATAGATAAAGGCAGCGGTCAAATAAGGCTCCCATATCCGCAAGTATTGGCCTTTCATCGTATTGCTCCAATACATAATCTCCGGGGCGGCAATAAGCGCAAGCAAGGAGGAATCCTTAACCAGGACAATAAATTCATTCCCGAACGCCGGAACCATCCGTTTGATCGCCTGCGGCAGAATGATAAAACGCATCGCCTGCCATTTGCTCATTCCAAGCGACAACGCGGCTTCCCGCTGCCCAGGATCGATCGACTGGATACCGGCACGAAAAATCTCGGCGGAATAGGCGGCAGAATTCAGCGAAAGTGCGACAAATGAGGTCATCAGGACGTTGGTCGTGCCGTAAAAAAGTGGAATTACCCCAAAATGCACGATCAGGATCTGTACATACAGCGGTGTGCCACGAAAGAAGTTAATATAGGAATGGAACGGCCAGCGGAAATACCATTTCGGAGCCATTTTGCCAAAGCCCATCCCCAAGCCCAGGATCGAGCCGCAAAGAATAGATACAATAGATACTCCAATTGTGAATAGCGTTCCCTTCAGTAAGACCGGCAAATAATGAACGATGATGTCGAATCTGAAGTCCATAGAATTCTTCCCTTCTCTTCTGCTCTAAATTTCAAAAAAAGAAGCATGCGCAATAGCAATCATTACGCACGCTTTATTGTCTCCCTGCTTGCTTACTCCGCGCTAAGAAGAGTGGCTGTATCCGGTTCTTCCCCGAACCAGGTTTTGTAGATCTCGGCATACTTTCCGTTCTCTATAACAGCTTTGATTGCCGGATCCAGTTTGGCTTTCCACTCGCTGCCCTTAGGATATAGAATGCCGTAATATTCGGAACCAAAGTTCTCCTTATCGAGGATGCCCGTTACTTTCTCTTTCGGATTGTTCTTAATGTATTCATTCACAATAGCGATATCAGCCACAACCGCGTCGGCTCCGCCGCCTTTCAGTTCCATCAGCGCTACCGCGTTGCTTTCAAAACGTCTCAGTTTGGTGTTGTCGACACCCATAATCCCGCTCATCAGATCATCGGCCGTTGTAGCCCCTTGTACCGCTACGGTTTTATCTTTCAGGTCCAGCGCATTCTTAATGTCACTGCCCTCTTTAACCATAATCATATTAGTGGATTCAAAGTAGGGGATAGAGTAGTCATAGGTTTCCTTGCGTTCGTCCGTAATGGATACCGAGGATAGACCTGCCTGATATTCCGTGCCCTGCTTCACACTGGAAAGCATCGTGTCCCATCCCGTATTAGTCACTGTATAATCGATACCCGCTTCTTCCATAACTGCCTTGATGAAATCAATGTCAAAGCCCTTGATGGTGTCCGTGTCCATATACTCCATTGGCGCGTAGCTGGCGTCACTTGCGAATTTGATCGACTCTTCTGCCGCATCTCCGCTTTTGGCGTTATTGTTGGAACCACAGCCCACCATAGACAAGACCAAAAATGCCACCAAAGCTGACATTGCCCACTTTTTTCCGATCCCCATTTTCCAATCCCCCACTCATTTTGTAAAATACTTAAGGAGATTTTAACAGATCACAGTGGTGATGACAATTAACTTTTCTCCATTATGTAATGTTATATAACACTAAATTCATAGATTGTAACATTTATCGCTAGACACAGTCCTCATATCTCCCATGAACATGCCATAAGAGCAAAAAAGACACGGCCAAGAGATCATGATTCTCCCTGGCAGTGCCTTCTTATTCCATGTTATATACTTCTGTTCGATTATTCCTTAAAAGGTTAAGTCCCCATCATACGAAGATATCATTCTGTACAGCTCCGGACGGCGGTCACGGAAAATGCCCCACTCAATCCGGCCCACTTCCAACGCATCCAGATCGAATTCGCTGACCAGTACCGTCTGCTCATCCCGCCCGGCTTCGACGATTTTATTGCCCTGCGGGCCGGCAATGAACGAGGAGCCGTAGAAGTTAATGCTGGAATCCTCATCAATTTCCTCGCCGATCCGGTTGGAGGCCACGACAGGAATCAAATTCGCCGCCGCATGGCCCAGCATGCAGGTCTGCCAGTGATCTTTGGAATCAATGGATCCGTCCTGCGGTTCCGAACCGATGGCTGTGGGATAGAACAGAATCTCCGCGCCCATTAGACTCATGACTCTGGCGGCTTCCGGGTACCACTGGTCCCAGCAGACGCCGACACCGATCTTGGCATAGCGGGTATTCCATACCTTAAACCCGGTATCCCCCGGATTGAAATAGAATTTCTCTTCATAGCCGGGACCGTCAGGAATATGGCTCTTACGGTATTTGCCCAGTACCGTGCCATCGGCATCAATTACCGCCAGCGAGTTGTAACGGGCATAGTTCTTTTTCTCGTAGAAACTGATCGGCAGCACGACTTGCAGCTCTTTGGCTACAGCCTTGAAATGATTCACTGCTTTATTCTGCTCCAGCTCAGTGGCGTAGACGTAATAATCAGATTTCTCCTTCTGGCAGAAATAAGGGGTTTCGAACAGCTCCTGCAGCAAAATAATCTGCGCGCCTTGAGCCGCTGCTTCTCTGACCAGACTGTCAGCCTTGCGAATATTCTCATCAATGTCGCCGGAACAGCTCATTTGTGTAGCGGCTACTTTTACTTTTCTCATGCTTCTGTCCTCCCTAGCGAGTAAATTACTTTGTGGCAGGCATCTGTTGGGTCGTGCAGTGTACGTTTCCGCCTTCGCCGATGACCGCCATACCGTTCACCTTACGGATTCTGCGGTCCGGGAACAAGGCAGCCAGACTCTGCTCCGCCAGCTGATCTGTCTCGGAAGCCGTCCCGCCGAATACCGGCAGTATAATGCCGCCGTTGACGAAATAGAAATTCAAATAGCTAAGCGTCAGGCGGCTGTCCTCATAGTCCACGCGGGGTGGTTGCTGAATCTGGATAATCTCCAGCTTCCGGCCTTTGGCATCCACCGCATTCTCCAGAATACGGAGATTCTCCTGAGTGATGCCGAAGTTCTCATCCTGCGGGTCGCCGCAGACCTGAATGATGACTTTGCCCGGAGCGGCGAAGCAGGCAATATTATCTACATGGCCGTCAGTCTCGTCACCGCTGAGGCCGCGCTTCAGCCAGATGATCGACTCGGTACCGGTATATTTCCGTACATATTCCTCAATGTCTGCCCGGTCCAGCTCCGGATTGCGGTTCGTGTTCAGCAGACATTCCTCCGTGGTGATCAGTGTGCCTTCACCATCGGTATGGATAGAGCCGCCTTCCATTACCAGCGGTGCGTCAAAACGTTTCATCTTCAGCTGCTCCAGAATTTGCGGAGCCACCTCATCATCCAGATCCCACGGCGAATATTTGCCGCCCCAGGCGTTAAATTTCCAGTTCACACCGGCGAGCACACCGTCTTCACCTAGAACAAACGTCGGCCCGTTATCACGCAGCCAGGCGTCATTATGCCGGATCGGCAGCAGCGTTACATTCGCCCCGAGTTCTAGTTCCTCTACCATCCCCAGATCGTCCGGATTGACAACCACGGTAACCGGCTCGAACTCAGCAATGGCACGGATGATTTCGGCATAGCCGTCACAAACAGATTTATGGTTGTCCGGAAAAACCATGGACGCCTGAACCGGCCAGGAGATGAAGGTCCGCTCATGCTTGCCCCATTCCGCCGGCATTGTATAGTTCAAATCTTTAGGATACATTTGTTGTTTACCTCTGCTGTTTATATTTGAAGCGGGAAGATCCCTGAAAGCTCCTTACCCATCATACAATAAACCGCCATTACGCTCAATGCCGCGCAGAATAAGGTCACCCTACAATTTGAGATGCTTAACGACGTTGCCCGTAAAATCTTTAACCGTGAACTCCCCGTTCTCAAGAATTCCGTAGGAATTCGGGTTATTCTCTTTTGGCAGCGAGATGGAGCCTGGATTCAGCACATAGATGCCTTCTTTTATATCGGCTACCGGCAGATGGGTATGTCCTTGGATAAATACATCCCCTTCAGCAAGTGCAGGCAAATGGTCAATGCTGAAGCCATGCCCGTGAGTGGCATAGATCTTCCGGCCTTCGTGGAGAATCAGTACATAATCCCCCATCATCGGGAACTCCAGCAGCATCTGATCGACCTCGGCATCGCAGTTGCCTCTAACAGCCACCAGAGATTTCCCGTACGCGTTAAGCTTCGTTGCGACTCCCTGGGGATTATAACCGTCCGGCAGCGGATTTCTCGGACCGTGATATAAGAAGTCCCCCAGAATCACTAGCGTATGCGGCTGCTCCTCCTCTACTTTTGCCAAAGCCTGCTCCAGCCAAAATAACGATCCATGAATATCGGAAATAAACATCAGCTTCATCGTATAATCTCCCTTTCTGTTCAACCCGTTTAAATAGCTTATCTTTTATCTTAACTTTCCTTGGCCCCGGAACGCAAAGCGGACGCCCCACCGGGACGTCCACATGAAACACCTATCCAAGATATACTTAAGGCAAATTGGAGGCTCCCATCAGGAAGCGGTCGACTTCGCGTGCAGCCTGGCGTCCCTCATTAATTGCCCAGACCACAAGACTCTGGCCGCGGCGGATGTCTCCTGCGGCAAATACACCCTCGACGTTGGTCGCCTGCGCACCGAATTCCGCTTTGGCGTTGGAGCGTTCATCACGTTCTATCCCAAGCTCATTCAGCACCGTTTCTTCCGGACCGGTGAAACCCAGCGCCAGCAGCACCAGTTGTGCCTTAATTACCTCTTCGCTGCCCGGAACTTCTACCGGAACCATCCGGCCCTGCTCATTGCGCGTCCATTCGATGCGCACCGTGTGCAGCTCCTGCACATGTCCGCCGTCATCACCAACAAAACGTTTCGTGGAAACGAGGTAACGGCGCGGATCTTCCTTATACAAAGCAGCGGCTTCCTGCTGGCCGTAGTCCACTTTGAGTACCTTTGGCCATTCCGGCCAAGGATTGTTGGATTGGCGGGTTAATGGAGACTGTGGCATAATTTCCAGCTGGATGACACTGCGGCAGCCGTGCCGGATCGAGGTAGCTACACAGTCGGTGCCGGTGTCTCCGCCCCCGATCACAACAACATCCTTGCCGGCCGCAGACAAATATTCACCGTCAGCCAAATCAGAGTCAAGCAGACTCTTCGTATTCAGCGTCAGAAATTCCATCGCCTGATGGATTCCCCGAAGCTCGCGGCCTTCCAGCGGAAGATCGCGGGCTTGTGTCGAGCCGCCGCAGAGCACTACAGCATCATTATCTTCCTTGAGCTGCGAAGCAGCAATGTCTCTGCCGATTTCGGTCCGGGTTACAAAGGTAATGCCCTCCTCCGCCAGCAAATCCACCCGACGCTGCACGGTTTTCTTATCCAGCTTCATGTTCGGAATGCCGTAGGTCAGCAGACCTCCGATCCGGTCAGCCCGTTCATATACGGTTACGCTATGGCCTGCTTTGTTAAGCTGTGCGGCACAGGCAAGGCCGGCCGGTCCGGAGCCAACTACGGCTACTTTTTTGCCCGTACGGGTCAAAGGCGGCTCGGGAACAATCCATCCCTCGGCGAATCCTCTATCTACAATCGACTTTTCAATGGATTTAATCGTTACGGGATTACCATGAAGGCCCACGGTACAAGCGCCTTCACAAGGAGCCGGACACACGCGTCCTGTAAATTCAGGAAAGTTATTGGTCTTGTGCAGCCGTTTCAGCGCAACTTCCCAATTGCCGCGGTAGACCATGTCATTCCATTCCGGAATGAGATTATGCAGCGGACAGCCGGAGGCCATCCCGGACAGCAGACGTCCTACATGGCAGAACGGTGTTCCGCAATCCATACAGCGCGCTCCCTGCTCCCGCAGCTTCTCCTCTTCCAAGGGTACCGAAAATTCATTCCAGTTCTTAATCCGTTCTAAAGGCTCACACTCCGCAGGAGTCTGCCGCTGATATTCCAAAAATCCGGTTGCTTTACCCATTCCTGTCATCCTCCGAGTCTCTCTAATTGACCGCCGAAAACTTCAGGGGCGGCATGTTGCCCATTCGGCTCCAAAAAGGCAGTTACTCTCTGTCACCGACTGATCATTTGTCACTGTAAAGCAGCAAAGCGAAAAACTGCAAGGAGGCCAAGTTCTCCCTCCTTCACAGGTCCTGCCAGGTACTGTCGTGGATTGAAATGCCTTAATATTATCATTGTTCCACTATACCCTAAATGAGCAATGTCACTTTTTTAGATAAAATTCCGGAGGATGGGCAGAGCTGGCTGAAAGCGTTATTTTACCTCAATCATTTTATACACAGCATTTAATACTTCCAGCAAAATCGCTGTAACCGGGAAGATCACCCAGTTGATATCCCAGCGCTCAAAAATAAATCCGCTGATCAGAAAACAGCCGGTAGCCAGCAGCCAAACGATGGATGTGATAGAGCTCTTGAAGTGTTTTTCCTCTTTCTCTTCAGGAACCTCAGTGTACTACTTCTCCTTGAGCAGAAAGCCAAAGCTTTCCTTGATACTCCCATAGTAGATGAACAGGAAGACAGGCAGCGCAATGAGCGCAAGCAGAATAGTGACCCCGTAGCCGCTGGCATCCTCATTGATTGCAGACCAGGCAAGGACAGGAACCGGAGAGAGTACACACAGGGATACACCCAGAGTCAGAGACAGGGTATAGGTAGGGGCAAATGCACGGCTGCGCTGCTCGATCTCGGTCCGCAAAAAATAGGGCAGATTAAAACCCTTTTGCAGATATTTGTATCGCTCCAGCTTTGTGTCGCTGAATATGAATAGCCCAACCGCCAGCGCCACCAGCAGCAGCAGCACGATCACGCCAATAATTCCGGCAGTGTCTTCCGAAATCACCCCACGGAGAAAACCAAATTCCGCCAGGGTAACAAACAGAATCAGCAGTGCCGGGCCGATGATGCACAGCATTACACCAATCCCCACCATAAAACCGCTAGTCTTCTTGGCAGCCAGATACCCCCATGTATCCTCCGGAGCAAGTACAGGAAGCAGCGTATCCTCTCCCCCCACTGTAATCCCAAGCTCGTCAATCAGCTCATCGATGTTGCCGAATTCGGATATGACAATGCCTACCGCCTCATTCTCTGATTTGCCTTCCTTCTTCAGTTCGTAATATTTCTCCTCCATACTAGCCAGCAGATCCTGCTTCAGCTTATATGTTTGCTCTGTCCTGGGCAGGGAAGTAAACATGTTGTTCAAATAGCCCCTAATGGTATCCATCCTGATCACAGCTCCTTTATGAATTTGTTGACGACCTCTTGCGTAACTTTCCATTCCTCGCATTTTTCCAGATAATAAGCCAGACCTTGCGGAGTTATACGGTAATAGGTGCGTCGTTTCCCAAAGGTTTCATCCATAAAAAAGGAATCGATGTACCCATTCTTCTCAAGCCGGGTGAATGCGGAGTAAAGCGTAGTCTCCTTCATGATGTACTTCTCCTCCGACAGCTTCCGGATGTTCTTGGAAATCTCATAGCCATAGGACTCTCCGTCCAGAAGCATATAGAGGATGAGCGTATCGTTATATCCCCGTATGACATCACTGCTGATCACAATTCATCCTCCTAACTTACCCCTCATTACTTCATCTGTCGTAGTAATTGCATTGTAGCATAATTACTACGACAGATAAAGTAGTTTTGGAAAAAATAGGCCGTCGGACTCCAGTGTCCTTATTGGGTGGCTGAGGTCCGTTTATTACGGTTTGCGGACTCTAACGGCGTTATCTCTCCAGATTGCCGCCTGCTTTCTTCCCTAACGGGCAGATAACGCCCACGGAGTCCGCCAAATTGGGACGATATGGATCGACGCAAAAAATGGATGCCACTCTCAACCGAGTGGCATCCATTTTTATCAAACTATTATATACAGTGCAGCTGGCACTTATTGCCGGACGGCCAATACAACCATTCCAATGCCCTTGGCGGTCAGCTTGCCCCCGGCAAGCTTCGAGACCAGATCCTCGCCGAACAGGATGCTCCACTCGCCAAGCTGCGGCACATCCAATGACACTTCGGCTGTATTTGAATTATAAAGCACGTATAAGTGCAGCGCCGGATCGCCTCCGGCGTGATCCCGGAGTGTATAGGCTATTGCCCCGGCAGGCGCCTTCTCAAACATCAGCTGTGCGCGAATTTCCTCCGCGCTGCGCAGGCGAAATGCCGGGTGGGCTTGCCTTAGCGCAATCAACTGCTTCATATAAGCAATATCCTCCACATGTGCCGCTGCGCGTTCCCAGTCCATACGGTTGATCTCAACGGGAGACTTAAAGCTGTTCTCCACCCCGTCCTTCGTACGCATAAATTCCTGTCCTGCATGAAGAAACGGAATCCCCTGGCTCGTCATTACCATTGCCGAAGCCAGACGATGCATCTCTCTGCGCCGCTCATCGCTTTCCCCTTTGGTGGAAATTACAATTTTATCCCAGAGGGTATGGTTGTCGTGGCATTCAACGAAGTTCACACACTGCTGCGGCTCATCAGCAAACGCCCCCATGGATTGACCGTATACGACTCCTCCGGTAATCCCCGTCTTCACCGCCTGCTCGAGGCCAGTCTTGCCGCCGATAAATCCAGGCTCTTCATAGCGGAAAATATTCCCTTTTACTGCATCGCGGAACCCGTCGTTGAACTGTCCGATGCCCGGAAGCGCATCCGCATTGCTCTGGCTGGCAAGGCGCTCCGCCGGAAGCTCCGTATCCAGGATCCAGCCTTCCCCTATAGTCATCAGTGAAGGGTCAATTTCATCCAGACAGCGGCGGATCTCCTGCATGGTTTCTATGTCGAGCAGTCCCATCAGATCAAAGCGGAAACCGTCGATATGATATTCCCGGGCCCAGTACAGCACCGACTCCACAATAAACCGGGTCATCATGATCCGCTCAGAGGCGACATCATTGCCGCAGCCCGAGCCGTTCGACAGACTGCCGTTCTGCTTATAACGTAAATAATAGCCGGGAACAAGCTTAGTGAAATTAACAAGGTAGCCGTCATAAACATGATTGTAGACCACATCCATGATTACGCGCAGTCCGCGGTCATGCAGTGTCTGGATCATTGTCTTCAGCTCGCGGATCCGCAGAACCGGATCATACGGATCCGTAGCGTAGGAGCCTTCCGGAGCATTGAAATTTTTGGGGTCATAACCCCAGTTGTAATGAGGCTGGTCTAGCTTGGTCTCATCAACACTTTCAGTAGCATAGTCATAAATAGGGAGCAGCTGCACATGGGTCACTCCGAGATCGGATATATGATCCAGTCCGGTAAGAATCCCGCCCGGTCCGCGCGTCCCTTCTTCGGCCAGACCCAGATATTGTCCCTTATGGGCAATGCCGCTAGCCGGATGAACAGACAGATCCCGCAGATGAAGCTCGTAAATCACCGCGTCCACAGGGTCAGCCAGAGGTGGCTTATCTTCTGTCCAGCGCTGGGGATCGGTCTTGCGCAAATCGAGAATCGCCGCTCGATCTCCATTCACGCCGACAGCCCGGGCGTAAGGATCGGCCGCTTCATTCCACTGCTCCCCGATGCGCACACGATAGGTGTAGAACTTGCCCTCCAAGTTCCCGGCCACGCTCAAACGCCATGTCCCCCTGACATCACGGATCATCGGCAAGATATCTCCGGCGGCTTCGTGCCATGAGCCATAAAGCACAACCGCTGCTTCCTGCGCAGTAGGTGCCCACAAGCAAAAGGCCGAGGAAGCAGGCGTATACGTCACGCCAAGGTCATCCCCGTCATAACTGAAAAGCTCATCAAATTCCTGGGCGAACACGGATATTCCTCCGGTAGCCGCCGGATCACCATAATAAATCGGTTCTTTCAATTCCTTTTGTACGGACAAGGCCATCTGTCTCCTTTACCCTTTAATAATTGGAATTATATCCTTATTACCGATTTTGTGCAAACGTTTGTACTCAACGGTTTCATCAAGCTGCCCTTCCTGCCGCCTGAAGGCTACAGCTGATGCCCTATGGAAGCTTCCTTGATATCCAAAGCCACCATGGTTATAACATTTTTATTGACGTTATAAGGGATAAGGCGTGCCTGGCCGGGAGTGAACCCGCCGTGCTTATGCCGCATCCCGTTATCATGAACAATAAGTACAGGGCCTCCTCCGCCCTCAGGCTCCTGATAACCGATTCCCAGCACCCAATGGTAATCATAAGCGTATTTTCCCCGCCAGCGAAACGTAAGCCATTTATCGAATTTGAGCGCCACCGGCCGCTCCGCGTCAATCTCTGCTTTGTACCGGTCTATATCATTAAACACACTTACGGAGAAGAGTCCGCGTTCCTTCGCCTCCAGAGGAGCAGAAGACCGGATATAAGCTTTGACGCCTTTGGTAAAGCTGCGCACGCTCATTCCCCAAGGTGTTCCGCCATGATGGCTGTATACGTGATTAATATGTGCCGCTTTGGAAGCAAAATGACTTGCTCCGGGAATAAAAGCCCGGCCCTTCCGCGTGCGCCAATATTCCATCAATGCGGCGATGGTCGCCGGACCGCAGGCCGAGCCGGGCGAAGCAACACCCGGGTCCCACTGCGTATAAGATTCAGCGAGCAGCTTGTGCTCCCGCAGTGCTTTTCTCATAAGGATATCTTCTCCTGACGCTGCTGCAGTATCCGTTCAATGTCGGAGGTGAGAAACGGCTTGCTGATGAAATCTTCCATACCTACAGCCAGACATCTTTCACGATCCTCCCGTGTGGCATAAGCAGTCACAGCCACCATAAAGGGCCGCTTGGCCTGGGGGAGCTGGTCTCTGATTCTGGCCGCTGCGGTAAGCCCGCTCATCTCCGGCATCTGCACATCCATAAATACCAGATCATAGGGCTGCTGCAGAACGGCTTGCAGCGCCTGCTGGCCGTTCTCCACCAGGTCCGCAGTATATCCGCGTTTCTCCAGCATGATCAATAGAAGCTTTTGATTAACGGGATGATCTTCTGCGACCAGAATCCGCAGCGGACCGTATTTCGGCTCCAACTGAGGAAGACCTCCAGTAAGCAGAAGGCCACTTCCTTCCTCCTCAATCCGGGAATTATCATCGGGCTCGGCATCATCAAGGCTAATCACCGGTACTGATGGAGTCTGCACCTGTACCGGCTCCTCCTCCAAATCACTAGGATCATGATCAATATCCAAGGGCAAGGTAAAGTAGAAGTTCGAGCCTTCGCCTTCCACACTGTCCACTGCAATCGCTCCGCCCATAAGCTCAACCAGCCGCTTGCAGATGGAAAGTCCCAGTCCGGTTCCGCCATACTTGCGGTTAATGGACGGGTGCAGCTGGGAGAACGATTGGAATAGCAGAGACTGTTTCTCCGGCGGAATTCCGATTCCCGTATCCCTAACATTAAACTTCAGAGTCAGCTTATTCTGGTTAGGACAGAATTCCGTCCCCACCTCAATAGAGATATGACCTTCTTCAGTGAATTTCACTGCGTTGCTGACCAGATTCACCAATATCTGGCGCAGCCGGGCCGCATCGCCCATGATTAACTCCGGAACATTGGAAGCAGCCTGGCAGCTCAATTCCAGGTTCTTCTCTTTCGCTTTCGGCGAGAACAGCTCGGTTACGCTTTCCAAGACCCATTCAAGACTTACCGGCTCATGCACGAGGATCATTTTTCCGGCTTCTATTTTGCTGAGATCCAGAATTTCATTGAGGATATACAGCAGAGAAGTACTGCTCTGGCTAATAATCTCCGCATATCCGCGCTGCTCTTCATCCAGCTCGGTTTCTGACAGGAGATCCGTCATCCCCATAATTCCGTTCATCGGCGTCCGCAGCTCATGGCTCATAATCGCCAGAAACTCCGATTTCGCCTGATCCGCTTTCTCTGCCGATTCCTTGGCGCGGATAATCTCTTTCTCATCCGTAATATCACGGAACACAACAACCGCACCCTTACGGTCTCCTTTATCAAACAGCGGAGTAACCTGATACTCGGCCAGAAAGCTTGAACCGTCTTTGCGCCACAATACCGCATCTTTGCTCTGATGGGATTCCCCGGCACGGACGGCCTGCATCAGCGGAGAATCCTCCGGCCGGTAATGAAGACCATCCAGCGCTGTGTGCTGTATGTGATCCAGATAAGGATGGCCCATAATTTCACCGTAGGCGAAGCCCAGCATCTGCGCCCCCGCCGGATTGATGAAGGTTACCCTCCCCTCCGTATCAAGACCAAATATACCTTCGGAGACTGCATTTAAGATTAGTGTGTAATCATTGCCCAGCTTCTCGATCTGCTCGGTATACCGGATACGGTCCGTAATGTCACGGGAAATTCCGTACACGCCGACAACCTTGTCCCCGAGAATAATCGGAATGTTGGTCGTACTGATTTCTACCAGATGGCCATCTTTATGAATAAGGGTCAGATCATAGCTTTGAGGCATTCCCTGGCAAGCCAGATTAAAATGATACTGCGTCTTTGCCCTATCCTTCTCATGCACCAGGGGGCCGAAATAGCTGCCCACCAGCTCCTCCATTGAATATCCGCTCAGCACCTCCAGATTGGAGTTGCAGGTTAAGTAATCCCCCTGCAGATTCATGGAGTATACGGCTGACGGATTATATTCAAACAGCGACTTATAGCGCTGTTCGTTCTCTTGAAGCTTGGACTCAAATTGCTTGCGCTCCGTTATGTCACGGCCGACGGCAATAATCTCCACAATCCCGCCCTGCTCATCTAAAATATACCTGCTGTTCGTCTCAAACCAGACATAGCTGCCATCCTTGCGCCGGTAACGGTAGACCGCCGCCGGGATGAAGCCGGTCTGCTCACTTTTTGCCATCATTTCTTTCATTACTATTAAATCATCGGGATGCAAGTAATCAAAAGCACTGGTACCGACCATCTCCTCCGGTTCATAGCCGAGCAGAGAGCGGCTGGCCGGAGAGCAGTATAAGAATATGCTGTCTTCTATCGCATGGCGCGAGATCAGATCCAGTGAATTTTCCGACATCAGCCGGTAATTCCGCTCATTTTCTCTAAGCTGCTGCTCCATCTGCTGGCGTTCAGTGATATCCTGCATCATTCCGATAAGCTGAACAGGCTGGCCGGACGGTCCCAGTACCGTATCCCACTGAATATGCACCGCAAGCAGAGTTCCATCCGCAAGGACCAGCCGATAGGTACTCTCACCGGAATTCCCGTTTTCCAGCGTCTCCCGCACCCTTGTAAATATGTCGTTGATGTCATCCGGATGAACCAGCTCCAGGAATGTCCGGTAATCGACTTCGGCTGCCCCAATACCAAGCTTCAGCATACGCTGCAGCTCTTCCGAGAGGGACAGCTTGCCTTTCGTCAAATCCCATACCCAGGAACCGATTCTGGCGACTCTTTGCGCCGTGGCCAAAGCCTCCTCATTATGTTTGCGGCCCGTCACGTTGCGGCCAATACCCATGATCCGGATAATTTCATTGTTTTTCCCCCGGATCACATGAAAAGAGCTTTCGAACCACAGATAATGCCCATCTTTATGGCGTAAACGGCGGACATAGATGTCATTCTTCAGAAGAGCGTCAGACTTGTCCATGCCCTCGATATCATCAGGATGATAAAATTCCAGCCGGTTTTTGCCGATCATTTCCTCAGGGGTAAATCCGATTAACGAAAGAGATGAGGGAGAGATGAAGCTTAGTGTGCCGTCGGGCAATGTGAACGAAATCATACTCTGATCGTCTTTTAGAAATAAATCGTACAAATCACGGCTGTCTACTGTCAGCTGATCAGCGATTTTCCGGTCAGTAATATCCTGCGCGTATACAATAATATGTGAAGAGTCTTGTCCTGCATCAGCCCGCACGAATGTAAGGGAAACCCAAACAGAATGTCCTGCACGATTAAGAAACCTCTGTTCACTCTTTAAGGTATCACCGGGGGTGTATGAAAGCCCCTCCAATACACTCATTAGTGTGAGCCCTTCCCGGTCTTCCTGTTCTGGCTGTGACGCACTCTTGCTTCTCAATAAAGCTCCAGCTAGAAACTCCGGTTCACTGCAGCCGAGGATATTGCAAAAAGCGGAATTAACCTTGATCCATTTGTCCTTTTCTGAGGCCAGGACGGCCATTCCTACCGGAGACATCATGAAGGCTTGATCCAAAATATCGCTATTATATGCCAATTCCATCAAACAAGGCCCCCTTCGTCACGAGCCGGCTCGTATGCAGCTCTCTGTTGTCTTATTACCCAGTATACGTTAAGAAAAGTCCGGAATAAACGCGCAGCCTGGTTTCCATCAAAAAAAAGTTTAAAATACAAATATTGACGGGGTTTTGTCCTTCCCTTATAGTTTAGATAATATTTCATTCGTGACCTATTACGACGGAAGCACCCGTAATAAAGGCTTAGTAGCCTTTACTGCGGGTGCTTTTTTTGTTGTTGCGGAATAAGGGATGAGATTAAGGAGGAAAAAGATGAACAAGCTTAAGAAGATTCCCCTGGCAATGCTGGCGCTTCTGCTTGCAGTATTATCTTCAGCAGGCGCGGTAAACGCATCCGGAACAGCGCTGACCCCTTCGATTCAAGCCTCGTTTGAACTGACTGCCGCCACTGCGGACGATACGACAAGGACTAGGCTTAAAGGGTATTACAGTGATTTCTCCGTCCTGGTCGCCCAGTATGACAGCCGTGAGGCGCAAATCCGCCGGCTGCATGACAGCAATACGCAAGCGCTGATCATTGTCCGAAACCAAATCAAGGAAATAGATCAGTCCACCGTGGCCCGGCTGTCCACGGCCGTAAGCAGCACCAAAGAACGTTACCAGCCTCTCTTTGATCAATACAGCGCGCTCAACCGCCGGATTAACCTACTCAGAGGGTTGAAGGACAAGGTCTTGAAGGATGTGCTCCGCACACAGGCTGATGCTATGAAAATTCTCGTTCAATTCGCCCGTGAGGATATCCGCAATAAAGAAGCCCTGCTGAAAGCGGCCAAAGAAACCCGCGCCAAAAAGATGGCCGCCGCACGTAAAACCTTGGCGGGGCTTGAAAGCCCGCAGGCCTCGATCAAGTCCCAGAAAAGTGTGGCAACCTCCTTGAACAAACGGATATCGGCGGATTTCAGCGACTTCAAATCAGCTATCCGCAAGCAAAATCAGGCTTTGACTGCCCAATCCCTGTCATCCCTTATCTCAGGCTACCGTCAAATGGCAGCCAGCAAGCTGAAGATCGTTGAGCTTGAGCAAAAAATTGCCGGTGTGATTGCGGACGCGGCCAAGCAAATCGCAGCATGATTGCTGAAGGAATGTGTCTTCCGACTCTTGGTCCGCATATGGTAGGTAGAGACAATATCCATCAGCGGGCCTTGAGGAGGCTTATATTATGCATATCTGTATTATTGCACCGGAGCAGTTCCCGGTACCGGGGAACGGTTCAGTGGAGATCTGCATCTGGGCGATTGCCAGAAGGCTGGCCCGGCGGCATATGGTAACGGTACTAAGCCGCAAGTCACCGGGACTGCCCGACTCCGCAGAGCTTGAACAGGTCCGGATTATCCGTCTGGCTTCAGGCAGTCCTTCCCGTTATCTTGCCTCGGTACTCAAATATCTTGAGAAGACGTCCTTCGATATGATTCAGATCGATAACCGGCCGCTGCTGATGGCCGCCGTGAAACACCAGCATCCCCTGACTCCGGTACTGCTGTATCTGCACTCTCTGACGTTCGTACCGGCAGAACGCCGAATTGCCCGCAGCCTGGCGAAGGCTGACGGCATCGCTGCCAACAGCCGCTCCCTGCAGCAAAGAATTTCCCGGCGCTTTCCCGGCCTGGACAAGAAACTCAGTGTTATTCCGCTAGGAGCGGACCTGTCCCGGTTCATACCGGCCGAAGAAACGGAACGGCAACGTCTCCGGCGGTTATACAGGCTCCCGCAAGTGTTCACGGTGCTGTTCGTCGGGCGGGTGATCCCCCGTAAGGGAGTGCCCATACTGCTGCAGGCCATGCACATTCTCAATAAACGCCTGCCCTCCCATCTGATCATAGCCGGCCGGGGCAAACCTCCATATATCCAGCGGCTCAAAACCCTCGCACGGAGACTGGGTGTATCTGTATCTTTCGTTGGAAACATCGCCCATGAGGATATTCACAGCCTGTATCAGATGGCCGATTGCCTCGTCTGCCCTTCCCAAGGGCATGAATCCTTTGGACTGGTCAATGTGGAGGCCATGGCCTCCGGGCTTCCGGTTATTGCTTCGAATAACGGCGGCATCCGTGAGATCATCACGTCAGGCCACAACGGCTACCTGGTGGACCGCTACCGTCAGGCCGCCCCCTTTGCCAAACGTCTGCTGACGATCGGACGCAATCCGGCGAAGGCGGCAAAGATCGGGATGCAAGGGCGGAGTGATGCCCTGCGGGCTTTTGAGTGGAGGCATACCACAGCACAATTGGAGGAGCTGTACCGCTCGCTTTTGCCGCAATAGCAGAGGTCTACCGCAGGGGCGCTCCTCTGCTATGCGACAATGTGTAACAAGAAATTAGTGATCTTATTCGCAGGATATGGCCTGC
Organism: Paenibacillus paludis; assembly: GCF_042610515.1. Taxonomy (NCBI): domain Bacteria; kingdom Bacillati; phylum Bacillota; class Bacilli; order Caryophanales; family Paenibacillaceae; genus Paenibacillus; species Paenibacillus paludis. The sequence goes on along the minus strand of NZ_JBGJZP010000004.1, from coordinate 50,002 downwards.
AGTAAATATTATACTCATATTGTAAGCGTTGCCATTAACGAAATGTATTGCTTATACCGCTATCATGAAATTGGCAACCCCCTACAACACACACTATTGGCTGTAGAAAGGGTGCATCGTTATGTTAATGATCAAAGCTATAGTTAGACCTGAGAAAGCGGATGAAGTCATGGCTGAATTAATGCTTGCCGGCTTCCCCTCCATCAGCAAGATGGATTTGCTCGGCCGCGGGAAACAAAAGGGAATTCAGGTCGGAACCAACTATTACAATCAAATTTCCAAGAAGCTGCTGATGATTGTCATCCAGGATGATGAGAAGGATGATGTAATCAGCATTATTATGAGAACGGCAAGAACCGGCGAGCACGGCTCCTTCGGTGACGGTAAAATCTTTGTGCTTCCCGTGCTGGAGACCTTCACCATCAGCAACGGTAAAAACCAACTGTAACCCTTGTCCCTTTGATAAATAGCTCTATAGAAAAGAGGCAGCAAAACATCCCCCGGTTCCGGCTGTTCCGGTTCAAGGGTACGCTTTGCTGCCTCTTGATGTTGTAGTCTTCTGACTTTAGATCATCTGGATGACTGTAAGCACAAGTCCCACGACAAAGCCGCATACCGCACCGTTGACACGAATCCACTGCAGATCCTTGCCCACCTTGTCCTCCAGCATGTTCACCAGGCTGGCATCATCCATTTGATCAAGGTTCTCCTTGACCAATACGCCAAGCCGGTAATGGTTAGCTTCCACGAAGGCGATTAATGAAGCGCGAATCCGCTCCTCCCAGCTCTCCGTCCACTCTTTTTCCGTACTGATGCGCCGGGCCAACAAGGCATACAGCGCAAACAGCTTGCGTCCTCCGCAGCTGCGGTCCTCTTCCAGCATGGCAACCGCCTTGCCGCGCAGAGCTTCCAATTGCTTATGCAGAAACGCTGAAGCCGCTTCGCCTTGCAGCTCCTCCAGCGCCCATTCCTTCAGTGAAAGGATCCGTGCTTCGTCGTTCACAAGCTGAAACAGGGCGACGCGGATTTCCTGGATGATCTGCTCACGGTAAGGATTATCCGCTTCACGGAAATCCCGGATACCGGATTGCAGCATGCCCTGGAGCATTTCTCCCAGCATATCGGCATCCACAAATCCGACAAATGCCTGAAAGGCCATGCCTTTCAGCCCCCCCAGCTTCACCTCGGCCAGTTTCTCACTGGCGATCTTGCCCAGCATCGCCCGCGTCTCAGGGCGGCTGCTCCAGCCGGAGATGCCTTCAAGCGCATAATCGAGCGCGGCAATATCCTTGCCGTCGTTCATTAGTTTGGTGACGATGCTGTCGGCGGCGGTACCAAGCTCCGCTTCACGGATGTAATCTGCAACCGCCGTCTGAAGATAAGGAACCGCCTTATCTACCGGAAGCCGCTGAACAAAGGTGCTGAGCTGCTCCAGCATGTCGGCTCTTGCTTTTTTCCTTGCTACAAACTTCGTCAGCAGTCCGCTGCCGAGCGACACGAAGCGGATCTTGCGCAGCTTGTTCTCGATGCTCTCTTTGTTCAGCAGCTCATTCTCCATAGCGGAGATAAGAGACTGGATGATCTTATCCCGGTTCTTCAGCAGAAGCGAGGTATGCGGAATCGGCAAGCCCAGCGGATGGCGGAACAGTGCGGTAACCGCAAACCAGTCGGCAATCCCCCCTACCAGCCCGGCTTCGAAGCCGCCTCTCAGCAGAACAACAGCCAGATTATCCGGCAAAAACAGTGTAAGCAGAAAACCGCAGGCCATGACAGCCAGCGATATCGTAGCTAAATTTCTGGATTTCATCTTTATCCCCCTTACCTAAAGCGTCGGACAGCTGTTTCCCTGGACAGGGAAATACCGCCAATCACATTGTGACCCTATGAGCTGACGATTACGGCGGCCGTTCACTTGTTAGTCTGCCTTTCATTGTACCACGAGTAAACTCCTTTCTGAAAATGCAGTACACTGCACAATTTTCTGCGGTTATATAGATTGAACTTAAAAACTTGAGATAAGGGAAAGGAGCAACGGAGGGGGATTTTGGAACTGGAGGAGCGGTAGTGTCCGCCTTTGTCTTCGGATTTCTACCGCTAATTGCGGTTAAAATCAAGAAATCCGAAGACAACAGCGGCCGGAAGTCCAAATATTCACCGTAGTTGCGACTGATCCTGTACTCTAAAACCTTAAGTTCAATCTATATGGTTTCTTTTCATGAAAATGGATTTTTTATTTTCAGAACATTAATGATAAGATACTAGGAACGATCTCATTGCCCTTGAAGGGGACAACCTGCGGTACAGGAAGGAATGCAAACGATATGCTGATAGCACTCGATATGGATGGAACACTGCTTAACGAAGAAGGAATCATTAGCCCGGAGAACCGGGAAGCGATAGTACACGCCCAAAACCAGGGACATATTGTAATCATCGCCACAGGACGCTCTTACATGGATGCCGAGCGGCAGCTGCGGCTGGCCGAGCTGGAATGTCCGGTAGTCAGTCTGAATGGAGCCGTAGTGACGCTGGCTGACGGGACACTTGTGGCAAGCAAGCCGCTGAACAAAGAGAATATTATTCCCGCGCTGCGCTGGATGAACGAAATTCCTGAATTGTATTATGAGGTATACACAGAGGATAACGTGTATGTAGAGCTCGATAAACGGGTGCATCTGGAGAAAATATCGGAGCTTAAAGATGACGAGGTGCCGGAAGAACTCCGCTGGCTGCTTAAGGCCATGATCGACCAGCAGTTTCAGCAGGCTGCCGTGACCTATGTGGAGGACATGGAGGAGATCTGGGGCAAAGCGGACAAAGTCATCTACAAGACGCTGGCGTTCTCGCTGAACCTTGAGCTTCTGAAAGAAGCCTCTACACGTTTCGCCGCCATTCCCGGACTCATTATCACCGCTTCTCATCCCAACAATATTGAGATTAACCATCAGGACGCTAATAAAGGGGCCGGTGTAAGCATGCTGGCTAAGCATTTCGGCATGGCTCTGGAGCAGGTAGCTGTAATGGGCGACAGTTACAACGATCTGCCGATGTTTGAGGTGGCCGGCTACCGGATCGCCATGGAGAATGCTGCTTCAATCCTCAAGGAAACGGCCGATTTCATCACGCTCAGCAATGCAGAACATGGTGTGGCAGCGGGAATCCGCCATCTTTTGGACAAGGCGTAGGGGGAATCTAAATGAACATGTATCCAGGCATTGCCCTGCTGTATGACAATCGGCTGCTGCGCACGGAGCTGGAATGCGAACAGTTTGAGCAGGCCCTGGAAGGCCTGGCTGGGGATACGGAGGACGCTGTGATCCAGCAGATTTTCAAGGTGTTCGATGATGATACCGAACAGGAGGAGGTTATGTTCGGTCTTGTTCATTTTCTGGAGAGCTACCAAATGGAGATGTACCTGACCCAACTGCTGGAATCGCTGCCGGAGCTGCTGGAGACAGGCCGTAATTGGGCGATTATTCTGATCCAGAGAATACTGGGCGATGATATCTACCGCAAGGAATTTGCCGACATCGCCGCCGGCATGCCCCTGCGGATCAAGAGATGCCTGGCGTTTCTGCTGGAAGAAATCAAGGAAGACAAGCCGCGGCTGTTCGAGCGCAGAGCCAATTCTATTCTGGGAAAATTAAAGTAAGCACAGCAAAACCCCTTTCCCAGGATACTTCACTTCGCATGGGCAGGGGCTGCAGAAACCTATTATTGTTCAAAATCGAGATTGACCGGCGCAAGCGGCAGGGTATCTTCCCCGCCTTCATCTGTCGTGGGCGTCTTGGCATCTACGACTTCGAAGCGGAACTGATCGACCCAGGCCTTGCCGGAGCCGTTCAGCAGGACCCCGAAAGCTATCGCATGGCTGTCCTGCGGAATATCCAGAATGACGTTGTATTGATTCCATTCTCTGGAACCTTTAATTGGCCTATGGGCCATATTATCAAATTTCAGCATTTCCCCGTTCGCGGCATCGACTCTCATCCATAAGCCGGCCCATCCGAAGATATCCCCTGCTTTGACAAAAGCAGACAGCTTCAGCCTCTGCCCGCGGTAGGCTTCCGAGCTGAATATTTGCATGAGTGTAACAAATCCGTTTTCGCTTGCATTACCGGATTGCAGCAACGCCGATGCCTTGCCCATATGCACTTCCGACTTGTCCACCTTAACATCATAGCCGCCGCCGTTCATGCCGGTTATGGTCCAGCCCTGCAATGCCTTTTCTGTGCTCATCCTGATCTCTCCTTTATTAAGTTCTCTCGAATAGGTCCGGTATTGTCCGGGGGTGAGCCGGTATGCTTTTTTGAAAGCGCGGGAGAAGGCCTCCTGAGATTGAAAATGGTACTCCAGGGCGATATCGAGAATACGCTTATTGCTGTAGATCAGTTCCCCTGCCGCTTTCGCAAGTCTTCTCCGCCTTACGTAATCTGCCAAGGTTTGCCCTACTACTGCATAGAAAATCCGGTAGAAATGGTGGGTAGAAAATTTGCTGTGCACCGATACTTCCCTTAGGGTAATCCGCTCTGTGAGGTTCCTCTCTATATAGTCCAGTGAGCTTCTCACCGTTTTGAAGTGCATTTTATCGCTCATTGGTGTTCCCTCCTCTGTTCCAAAAATAACATAGCGGCCAAACGGATATTTGATCTTTTATCTCATAAATCGGCTGTTCTATACAGAAAGGGAAATACAGTGGTATAGTGTAAACTGGCTAAAAATTAAACCAAACCCGTATTGTAAACAAACGAAGGTGAATCTAATGAACAAGCTCTTATTTCATAATATACCGCTGGGCGCTACCGGCGAACGGATTCCCCAGGCGGCAATCGCCTCAGCCCGGACCAGCCGCGAGATGGTGAAGCCGGAGGATGGCGATGCGGCTTATTTCCGTTTGCTGGAGGAAGGCGGAATTCTGCTGAATCAGCCGCAGATCGCCGCAGTGCGGCATTACCAGGGTCCGCTGCTGACACTGGCCGGGGCAGGCTCCGGCAAAACCTCGGTTCTGATCTGCAGAACCGGTTATTTGCTGTCGGTGCGCGGCATATCCCCCAGCCGCCTGCTGCTGTTGACCTTCTCCAGCAAGGCGGCAGCGGAAATGCGCGAACGCATTGCAGTGCTGCCGGGCGTGAGCGAAAACGACGCAACACGCCTTCAGGCCCGCACGTTCCATTCCTTTTTCCTCTATTTCCTGAGGCGTCAGGGTCTGCGGCAGGACATCTTCCATGAGACACGCCGCCAGCACATTTTGCTGAAGCAGATCATGCGCGAGCTGGGGCTGCCAAAGGATGCTTATCCGCCGGAAACCCTGCTTGCCCTGCTCTCTTCCTGCAAGATGAATATGGGGGAGCCGGAGAATCTGCCGGAAACTACAACCGCCGAGCAGGAAATGAAGGCCGTCCTGGCCCTGTATGAACAGTGGAAACGGGATAATCACAAAATTGATTTCGACGATGTGCTGCTGATTGCCTACAGGATGCTGCGGGAGCAGCCGGCGCTACTGCAGGAATTGCAGAATAAATTTCAATATGTAATGGTTGATGAGTTTCAGGATACGAATGCGCTGCAATATGAACTCGTCAAAATGATCGCCCATCCGCAGCATAATCTGATGGTCGTCGGGGATGATGACCAGACGATATACTCATTTAACGGAGCGCGCAGCGAGTTCATTCTTGAATTCGAGAAGCTTTATCCGGGCGCAAAGGTTATTACGCTGGATATCAATTACCGTTCCGGTCCGGCGATTGTCGGGCTGGGTAACGGAATCATCCGGCATAATACGCGGCGGCGCTCCAAAACGCTGCAAGCGGCCAAAAATGGCGGCAGCCCGCCCCGGTACCTGCGCCCGCAGACGGCGGACGAGGAAGCCGAGCAAATTGTGGAGCATATTGTAAGCCAGGTTGACGGCCATTCCCGGGAATACCGCGATTTCGCACTGCTGTACCGGGCGTCGAGCAGCAACCGGGCGATTCTGGAGCTGCTGCTGCTGCGCGATATTCCCTACATTGATTACGGTGAAGGCCAGCTGCTCTACGAGCATTGGCTGATTTCCCCCGTGCTGGACCACCTGCGGCTGTCCGTGAACCGCCGAAACTTTGCCGCGATGGAGAATATTCTGCCGACGCTCTACATGAACCGGGAAAAGGGCATGGACCATATCCGCCGGATGGAGGCCATCCAGCCCAAGCAGGGGCCGCTGATCCATCTGCTGTCGATGCCCGGCATGGAGGATTTCAAAGGGACCAAGCTGCGGGAACGACTGGAGCTGATCCGGGGGCTGGGCAGCGTAACTCCAGTACAGGCTATCCGCCAGATCCGCATTAACTTCTATGATTACTTCATTGAAGCCAATGAGCGTCATCAGGCTACACTGCACCGGGAAACGCTAAAGGAAATGCTGGACGAGCTGGAAACCTCAGCGGAACGGTTCGACAATATCACCGTCTTCCTTGATTTTATCGATAACATTACCGAGCGGAATGAGCTGAGCCGCCAGACCGGCCTGAAAGAGCAAGGCAACCGGATTGCACTCATGACCATCCACAAATCCAAAGGGCTGGAATTTCCGGTAGTCTTCCTGATCGGAGCCTCTGAGGGGATTCTTCCCCACAGTTCCGCGCTGGAGGGTGACCGGCTGAAGGACCGGAAGACAGTAAAACCGACAGTAGGCAGCCCCCTGAAGACCGGGCCGGAGTCCGGCATTGCGGCGCTGGAAGAAGAACGCAGACTGGCCTATGTTGCCGTCACGAGAGCCCGGGAAGAGTTGTTCATCAGCTCGCCGGCTAGGCATCGGGGCAAAAAAGCCGAGGTCTCCCGCTTTATGCTGTCCGCCTTCCGCTCTGCCGTAGCTTCTTCTGCACCTGCTGTATCGGGACTAAGAAGCGGGTATACCAGAACAGAGCACAACTCCACCAGAACGTCAGCGGGAAGAACCCATACCGTTGCCGTCTGGAAATGCACCGGTACAAATTGCCCGGGCTGGACCCGGATGAAAGCCGGCGGAGCCGAGGATCACTTATCCTCCAAGCCCTGCCCGCTCTGCAGCTCCCCTATGGAACAAAGCACACGGGTGGTTCCCGTATAACAGATATTTCGCAAAAAAAAGCCCCTTCAGGCAGCTTTGGCTGGAATCATGAAACCATGAGTTCCCTGCACTGCTGCCGGAAGGGGCTATTAATGTCTTCTTATACTTGAGCCGGAGTCTCCGCCGGTTCTTCAACTTCTTCATGTACTGTTTTGATCTGAATCATTACTGTGCTCGGATCCGTCAGCACCTCAATGCCCTTCTGGAAGATCAGATCGGAGACAGCCAACTGGTCGCCAATTTCCAGACCGCTGATATCTACTTCCATGGAAGAAGGCAGATCGCCCGGCATGCAGCGAACTTCTACTTCATAGATTTCAACTTGAAGTACCCCGCCAGCTTTGACACCAGCAGCTTCACCGGCAAAATGGATTGTTACCTTACTGTCCATACTGATCGACATATTCACATACTGAAAATCGATATGCTGCACTTTGCCTGAAATGGAGTCCTTCTGAATATGTTGAACAACTACCGGAACCACCGTATCGTCGGACAATTTCCCTTGCAGGATTGCCCGCGGGTTGGTTCTAATCACGTTCAACAGCTCTTTCTCTCCCACTTCAAGGCTTAGAGTATCTTTACCAATACCATACAGCACAGCCGGGATCCGTCCTTGCTTTCTTGCGACGTTCAAGTTGGACTGTGTTTCTTCCGTACGATTGTTCAATAGAATAAATTTACTCATTTTTGTTTTCCCGCTCTCTTCGACCATAAATTCTTGTCATTAGAAGCATAACACGACCATAGAATCTAGTCAATTCTCACCCATTTATTGCTCATACTCCAAAAAGGGGTCGGGAAGTTCAATTCTGTAGGCTTCGGCATCGCTGACGCCCACTGACAATACCGCCCGGCCCTGCTCACCCCGTACCAGTCCGCCGCTAAAGATGACGTCCTGAAGATCCGGGCGTTTGCCGGGACCGATCGGAAAGTCACTCCTGGCAGCAATAATTTTGACCGGAGTAGTTTCAAACGTACCGGGATTAAGCGAGAAGACCATGGAGTAGTAATGTTTTTTTCCTAAGCGGTCAAAACAGGCGATATGTCCCAGAACGCCTACATGACCGTTCTTCAATAAATGCGCTTCATTCGCCCCGCCCCACTCCTCGGGAACAAACTGATCTTGAAATATTTCCGCTTCCAGAAAGGTCTGCTCATTTAATTCCTCCAGCGAATCGATAATCGTGAAGCCGATCATCCCTCTTCCGCCCTTCTCTCCTTGCGGCCGAGTGAATACACCGATCCGGCCGTCCTGAAGCTCTATCAGCCGGATATCCTTCATCATTGCCGGACCGGACGAGAAGTGGCGCATGGAATCAATGCGGTACCCTCGGTAGAACTGCGTAACCCACGAGACGATTTTCTGCGGGTCATCCCCTGCGGTAATCACTTCAACCCCGCCTACAATCAGTTCTCCCTTGATGTGGGTTACACAGGGGTCCTGCAAATTATAGGTATGTGTATGTGCACGGGGTATCCAGACGCCATCGCAGAGTGTAAAAAAGAAGACTTGAGAGAACTCACTGTCCCGTTCCTCAACTCTTCCCAGAATCACTTCCTCCCCGTCATGTACAAACGGGGCCGTTATATTGTATACATCGCGTTTCCCAACACCGGAAAAAACCAGCTTCTCCACGCTCACATGACGGAGCCTAGCATAAAAGGTGTCCAGCAGTTCGTTACAGGTTGCCGTCTTGAACGGTCTCCTTGTCATTGCCTTCCTCCTCATATTCGTTTGCTTTATCTATCGCCCAATCGTTCTCATCCGCTTCCATCCGGATCAATTCACCGGGCTGGATATTGAAATAGGTACAGAGCTTCAGCAGCAGATCCCGGGGATACTGCACCATCTCGTCTTTGTACATCCGCCGGACGGAATCGAAATGGTAGTTAATTTCTTTGGCAAGCTTGCGGATCGATAATTTGGGGTCATGTTTCTCCATAACCTCACTTAATTTACTGCGTATAACCGGCATTCCTTCACCTCCTACATCACTATATCTGGAGAACAGAGGAGAGTCAATAAATTGACAAGAAAAAATGGTCATGTTATAGTATGGGCAGGAAATAAATTGCAGAAGTCAAATTTTATACCACTTCACTTTAGAAAATAAGAACTCCTTATTTTCTTTTTTTTTATAAAAATTCTTAGGAGGCTCTCTATGTTGAATCATGACAGCAATAACCGAAACATTGTTTTTCTATCTACAAGCCTGCCTAGAGAATGCGGAATTGCTACGTTTACCCAGGATTTATTAGATCAATTTACCGGGCTGCTGGGCTTCAATACGCCTCGGGTCATCGCCATGAACAACAATGAAACTTACCAGTACAGCGACCAGGTCATGAGGGAAATTAACCAAGATAAGTTGTCTGACTATATAGAGGCCGCCGATGAGCTTAACAAATCAGACGCCCATTTGCTCGTTATCCAGCATGAATTCGGCATCTACGGCGGGGAAAGCGGAGAATATCTGCTGTCATTGATCGAAAGGCTCGAATTGCCGTATGTAGCTATTTTTCATACCGTATTAAGAGAACCTACAGCCAAGCAGCACCTTATTATCAGCCGGATTGCAAAGGGAAGTGTCAAGGTAGTAACGATGGCCCAATCCACCCTGCACGATCTGACCTCCATCTATAATATCGAGGATTCCAAGATCGCCTGTATCCATCACGGTGTACCTTATGTAAAAACAGCTCCTAGAGCGGAGCTTAAAGTGCAGTATGGTTTTGGAGAACGCAAAATCCTCTCTACCTTCGGCTTTTTAAGTCCCGGCAAGGGGATTGAATATGCTATTCAGGCCATGCGCGGAGTGGTGAAGCAGCACCCGGATGCACTATATATCATCTGGGGCAAAACCCATCCGGTGGTCAAGCTGGAAACGGGTGAAGTGTACCGGCAAAAACTGACGGACCTCGTCAGCGAATTCGGTCTGTCCGATAATGTGCTCTTTGTCGATAAGCTGTTGACCCAGGAAGAAGTTATTGAGTCGCTGGTGATGTCCGACATCTACTTGACCCCCTATCTCGGCAAGGATCAAGCCGTAAGCGGCACACTTGCCTATGGCGTTGGTTATGGAAGAGTAATTGTTTCCACCCCTTACCGTTATGCCGAAGAAATGCTTGCCGAAGGCAGAGGCCTGCTGGCAAAATTCCGTGATTCAGCTTCGCTGGAAGACTGCATCCTCGAACTGCTGGATGATCCGGCCAAAGTGGAGGCCATGGAGAAACGGACCCATGAGCTGGGACAAACGATGATGTGGAATGAAGTCGCTAAATCCTACGCTGCGATTTTTCAGGAGAAAATTTCGCAAGCGAGCCTGGCAGACCGGAGTGTGATTTGATGCAAACCTCCGTTGCTGTAACGTTCAAGGCGGATTACATGCGCAGAATAACCGATGATACGGGGATTTTCCAGCATACCAAGTTTGGCGTCCCCGACCGTTCGAAGGGCTATACGACCGATGACAACGCCCGTGCTTTAATTGCAGCCGTTCTGTTGTATAAAAAGGATCAGGATACCGTCTCGCTAGACCTGATTCACACGTATCTCTCCTTCATACATCACGCACAAAATGAGCAGGGCAACTTCCGGAACTTCATGGATTATAGCCGTTCATTTCTCGAGGACAACGGCTCCGAGGATTGCCAGGGGCGTACGCTTTGGGCGCTTGGCTTCGCACTCTCCTACTCGTCGATTCTGCCCGACAACCTGCTGAATACCTGCCGTTATCTGATCAATCAGGCGCTGCCGCATATAGAAAAGCTTGGTTCGCCCCGTGCCGTAGCTTATGCCGTCGTAGGCCTCAGTTATCTGATCAAAACGCCCGGCGCATTAACCTACTCCTTTCCCTATCCCCATACGCCAAGTACGGCAGAGGAAAAGGCATTTCTGTCCAAAGACTTCATCACCGGCCTGATTGAGCGCATCGCTGTCCGGCTGCATAATCAGTATAACCGCACCAAGGGAGACGGCTGGAACTGGTACGAAGACAGCCTTACGTACGGAAATTCCATGCTTCCCTGGGCGCTGCTGAGGGCTTTCAAGCTTTCCGGAAATGCTGCGCTTAAGCATACAGCCAAAGAAAGCCTTGATTTCCTTGCTTCACGGACTTTTGCCCGGGAGGGCTATTACAAGCCCATCGGCAGCCACGGCTGGCTGCTGCGCGGCGGGGAGCCGGCTCTCTACGACGAGCAGCCAATTGAAGCCTGCGAAATGCTGCTGACCTGCCGGGAGGCTGCGTCCGTTCTTCAGGACCCGTCTTATCTGCAGCAGGCTGACTTATGCTACGCATGGTACACAGGGCATAATTCCTTAAATCTGCCGCTGATTGATCCTCAATCCGGGGCTTGTTATGACGGTATCCACAGCAGCGGACTGAATCTGAATCAAGGGTCGGAAAGCATCATTTCCTTCTCCATTGCCCATCTGGTGACCCATCATGGATAAATACGCGACCATCCTTGCGGGCGGAGGGGGCACCCGGTTCTGGCCGCTGTCCAGACAGGAAATTCCCAAACAGCTGCTCAATATCAGCGGCAATGACATCATGCTCAACGATACGATTGAACGCTTCAAGGGCATTATTCCCCAGGAGAACACCGTCATCGTGACAAACCGCACCCAGGCCGTGCTGCTGGAGAGCATTATGCACAGCAGCGTGCAGAAGAGCAATATTCTGATTGAACCTGTGGCCCGCAATACCTCCGCCAGTATCCTGTTCGCTGCGTTCTCTATACAGCATATGGCCCAAGAGGATTCCTTGATGGTCGTCCTACCCTCCGATCACTATATCACTGATGAACCGCAGTTCCGGCTTACGCTGGATGAGGCCTGTACGGTAGCCATGGAAAGTGACCGGATTGTCACGATCGGCATCAAGCCTACCTTTCCTTCTACAGGCTATGGTTACATCGCTTATGACAAAGACCCCATCTCAGCAAGTCCGGTAGCGGTCTATGATGTGGCTGAATTTGTGGAGAAGCCGAACTTCCAGAAAGCCCAGGGTTATCTCGCGTCAGGCAATTATTTATGGAACAGCGGGATTTTCATCTGGAAGACATCCGTAATCCTTGATAATTTCAAGCGTTACCTGCCCCGGCTGTACAACACCATGCTGCCGATCAGCGAGGCGCTTGGCACAGATCAGGAAGCGGAGACGATTAACCGCATTTATCCCCTGCTTCAAAATATTTCGATTGATTACGGAATCCTGGAGCGTTCTGACGAGGTGGTAGTCCTGTCCGGCCAATTCGGATGGAATGATATCGGCAGTTGGGATGCGCTCGGCGCTATCTTCCCTCCGGATGAGTCCGGCAACATTATTAAAGCCAACCATATAGGCATTGATACCCGCAATTCGATCATTTACGGAAACGGGCGGCTGATCACCACGATAGGTGTAGACGGATTTATCATTGCCGATACCGGGGATGCGGTCCTCATCTGCCCCAAGGACAAAGCTCAATCCGTCAAGGACATCGTCGATCTGCTCAAGGAAAAGGGCATGACTTCATATATCTAAATTCCGCAAAATGTAAGAATGGCTGTGGCTCCCGGCTTATTTAGATAATTTATTTCAAAAAAAGTGACCGTTGCTCTGATAGCAACGGTCACTTTTTTATGAATTCATTTATATATGTTCGAGGTTCCCGCAATTAGGTCCACGCCCACAGGAAGCCGTCGCGGTCCCATGCAATCCTTCCGGCATGCAGCTTGCGGAAAGCCTTCTTCACATCCTTGGACAGCGAAGCATTTCCGTTCTCGTTCACAAATACAAATTGCTCGCCGAAATTCGCCTTCACATATTCAATCGCAGCAGTCTGGTACAAGGTTCCGGTAAATTGGATCTCCTTGACCATCCACTCCGCAACCTCTTGCGCAGTAACTTCCATCAGGTGTTGCCCCTTTCGATCATCCTCTATTTCAATGTTCCCCCATTATAGCATAAATAGCAACGGACCCTGGAAATGTCCGGATCAAGTGTAAGTGTCCAGATGAAACTTATATCACTTCACTGCGTCAGTATTTACAGAAAGTAAGATCCCGATCTTCTGGAGGAACTGAAAATGAATAAAGCGTACAAAGAGTTATTTCTGAATACGGTCTATCTCTCCCTTGGAATCAGTGCGGTTTTTGCAGGTATAGTAGCGACAGTTAACGATGAGTCCCCGCTGGGGTTCTCCTGGGGGTTTAATTTCCTCGGTATTTTTCTGTTTATATATTTTTATAATCTGATCGTGAGTGTACTGAACTTCATCCTGACCAAGCTCTGTAAGTTATTGGCCGTACGGCTTATTGTCTTTAATGCTGCGGGGCTTTTATTGACTGCACTGCCTGCTTATCATTTTCATGAGTGGTTCCTGCTCAGCCTTTATGCTTCATTTATTGTCCTGTCGGCCCATTCCATATGGAGCCAAAGAACGGCTGACCGCCCGTAACCCCGCCTATTCGTCATTACTATAGAAGATCAAACAACCGCCCGGAGAACCGGGCGGTTGTTTGACGATTCAATATGAAGGAAATAGCTACCGCTACCGCTTCCGCACTGCCACGCTGACCACACCGTAGCGATACAGCACCTTACGCCCGAACCAGTTGAACAACCGGTCGGTGAAAAATCCCATAAACCCAAGGCAGAACAGCCCAACAAAAATCCAGTCCGTGCGGAAAAACAGCCGCGAATTCCAGATCAGATAGCCTACGCCTTCGTTCGAAGCGATCATTTCAGCACCGATAATCGCCATGTAGGAGGTTCCCATCGCCAGACGCACGCCGGTAAAAATATACGGAGTCGTAGCCGGAACGATAACATGCAGCAGGATTTGCCATTCACTTGCGCCCATGCTGCGTGCCGAACGGATTTTATCCTCTTCCACAGACACCACCCCGGTCAGCGTATTCAACACCACAATAAAAAATGTCGCGTACATGATCAGCGCGATCTTCGATTGCTCTCCGATGCCGAACCAGACTAGAAACAGCGTAATGAAGGCGATCGGCGGAATAAAACGGATAAAATTCAGAAACGGCTCCGCAAAAATACGGATTACATGGACTTTGCCGATTACAAGTCCTACAGGGATGGCAATCAGACTGCCCAGCACCCAGCCGACCAGCACCCGGTAGAAGCTGATGCCGATATATTTCATCAAGGTACCGTCACTAATCAGCTCCCGCCCGCCTTTAAGTGTAGCCCACGGTCCGGGGATCACATCAGGTCCATAGAGCACTGCACCCAATTGCCAGATCGCCAGTGCGGCCAACCACAGCAAAGTGACGGAGACCCATTTTTTCTCTATCCATTTCATCATGCTTCACACCCTATCCTATTCTTCGAAATGGCCTTGAATTTGGTTGTACAGCGAGTAGAACTCCGGTGATGCCACATCTCGCGGATAGGAGAGCGTGTTGTCGTAAATATCCGTAATATTGGAGGATGGACCTACGGACATAATACCGATCCGTTCACCGAGCAGCAGCGCCTCCTGAATATCATGGGTGACGAAAATAATGGTCTTGTGCGTCTCACGCCAAATATTGACCAGTTCCTTCTGCATCGTCCGCCGGGTCATTGCATCCAGCGCACCGAACGGCTCATCCATCAGCAGGATGGCAGGATCGTTCGCAAGCACACGTGCCAGCTGCACCCGCTGCTTCATCCCGCCCGAGAGCTCTTTGGGATACTTCTCCTCATGACCCTTCAATCCGACAAGCCCGATATAGCGGTCCGAAATTGTGCGCCGCTCCGGCTTCGGTGTCTTTTTCATCCGCAGCCCAAATTCCACATTCTCCCGCACCGTCAGCCACGGGAACAAGGAGGAGTCTGCCTGCTGGAATACAACTGCGCGGTCCCGGCCGGGTCTATCCACTTCAACATTATCCACTCTGAGGTTTCCTCCGGATTTGGAGACAAACCCGGCAATCATATTCAGCAGCGTCGATTTCCCGCAGCCGCTCGGTCCGAGCAGAACAAAAAACTCCCCGCCTTTAATGACCAGATTCACATCTTTGATAATGTAATGGACGTTTCCGGCTGCAGGCTCGCTGTAGCTTTTGCGAAGCTGCTCGATATGAATGGCATTCTGCTTGGCAGTTAAGGCCATATGGACACCTCCTAAAAGTTTTGTATAGCATAGGGCTCCTCGGTCAGCCTTGGTCAGAACTGGCTTCGGAACCCGCTTCATAAGAGCATGTTATTTGCCGTAGGTTACTGTATCCGGCAAAGCCTTCTTCAGCGGCTCCAGATTCAGCTTGCTGTCCAGGTCAAAGTCCTGTGCGATGATACCCGTCTCGACCATGTATTTCTTCTGGCCTGCCAAGCTGTCATAGGCAGCCTGTGTAAAGCCAACCTCCCATGGGTTAACAGGCAGATCCTTCAGCGTATTTTCTCTCGGCTGCTTCACTTCCTCGTACATGAGATCCGCCACTTCATCTGGATGCTCCTGGGCATAGGCTGACGCTTCAGCAACAGCCGCCAGGAATCCTCCGATCACATCCGGCTTTGCCTTCAGAAGCTCATTGCCGGCCACAATTCCTGTACCCAGCCGCACTGGAGTTTTGGACATGTCAGTTAACTGATGCACACCTTCTAAGGCATTCAGCTTATCTTCCAATGCTGAACCGATGACCCAGGCGGCATCAATATCTCCTTGCTTCAGGGCAATAAAGGCTTCGTCAAAAGCCCCCTGCCCGGTAAGCTTCACATCACTTAACGCGATGCCCTGCTCCTTCAGGTATTCATCCCACAGATACGGTAGGAAGGTTCCGCGCAGGAAGCTAAGATTCTTGCCTTTCAGATCGGCGGCACTCTGGATCTCATCCCTCACGTACAGCTTCCACGCCGCCGCAGCCTGATCGGTAGCCAGACCGGCAGAAGCAATGATCGAATATTCGCCTTTGGAAACAGCGTTCAGCAGCGGGAAATCAGCGCCGTAGGATACATCCACCTGCTTGATGAAAAGAGCATTCACACCCTCTGCGGGGGTGCCAAAGTTGACAATTTCCGCGTCGATTCCATGATTTTTGAAGAAACCTTTATTTAGAGCTACACGGAAGGTCGGATTGGAATTCGTGTCGGCAATCTTGATTTTCACGGTCTTCTCCTTGCTGCCGGATGATCCCTCAGACGCGGCGGCATCTCCCTTGGAACTGCAGCCTGACATAAAAATTACGAAAGATAAGGATAAGAGCAGAAAAGCAGAACCATACCAGGATTTTTTCAAGTAAACACACCTCTTCATTTTGGAATTAATCTATCTCGCTCTCTGAACAGCGCTCTCATCAGCGGTAGCCACACAAGCAGCTCCTTCTACAAACGGCAGGGTTGTCGCTACACTTACTACAGAATCCGAGCCCTTCGGCGCTGCACCAGACACTCTGAAGGTGGTCACATCTATGGGTTCAATCGCAATTTCCTTCGGCTTCTCCAATTGCGGCACCCATGCATACGGCACCCGGTAGGAGCGGTAGACCATATTCGTGTTTCGGCGGTCGGTAAATGGCGAGACATACTCCCAGACCAGCTCATACTCCGGAGTAACCTCAAACAATCTGCCGTTCGATCCTTCTGTAATCAACGTGTTCCCATTGGCTAGCCGCTGGGCCGAGCTGATATAAGGACTGTAAAATTTATAGGAGTCCGTCGGAACTGAGAATCCGGCCTCTGCCGAAGTGTATTGCCATACGACCTCTAACGTTACGGGATCAATCTCCAGGATACGGGAGTGGTCGCGCACCGCATTCTTCTGCCCGAAAGGTGATGCCGGATTCGGCAGACCATAACCGCCCCAGCCGCCGTTGTCGAATACGAGAAGATTGCCTTCACCCGGCAGCCCTTTTGGAATAATGTGAGCGTGATGCTGGCCGATAATCCATCCGATATGCTTCACTTCAGGGAGAGAATAGTCCGGTCCGAGCCGCCAGACAATAGCACCTGTTTTCCTGTCCGTAATCGCGATGATGTTCGCTTCCCGGGCATCCCAGATGACGTTATCCGGGTGAAACCGTTCGTCTCCATTATCATAGAACTTGTTCAGCCCCACGTACGATGCAGAGTTGATATGCAGCCAGTCGCCTACGCCGCCGCCGAGATTACCGAAGGAACGCGTGTTAGGGTCGCGGAACAGGACATTACGGGCCGCTTCGTCAAAGCCCAGTTCAGCAAAGTGATCGCTGGCCTTCCACTCCCAGATAATTTTGCCTTCCCAGTCCACTTCAAGAATGGTGTCATCCAGCAGCTCTTTGTTGGAGATGATGTCGTTGTGCAGGTTCTTATGGGCGAGAATTAATGTCTTGCCGCTGCTTACCTTAGGCTCAAGCCCCGGAGCGTAATAGCCGACCGGATTACCTTCCCGCTGGTAATCGTGGTGCTGGCGGGCATACCACAGCGGCTCATAGCCGGGATCTTCAATATGCTCATAGCTGTTGTACTTCCAGACGATATTGCCATCCCAATCGACTTGCACCAGATCCACATTATCCTGAATGCCAAACTTCGGATCTCTCCGGCCCGTGCTGCCTAGTACATAACCGCCGGGGAGGATTTTGGCCGGAAAGCCGAGCAGCCCCTGCCACAGATGAACCTCTTTGCCGTTCATGTCGATCAGCACTACACCTTCTTCACCCGCCTGAAATACCGTATAGCCGCTCCACGCCTTGGCCGGATTGTACACTGTTGCTCCTGTTGGATAAACTGTTGAATGTCCCATAATCATCTCTCCTTAAAGTTTTGTGTGTATTGGCTTCCTGAATCGGCTTCGAACAAAACTCGCTTCGGAAGCATTTGCTTAAGTTTTGTGTGTATACACTTCCTGAGTCACTTCGAACAAAACTGCTTCGGAAGCATAGACATTATTTTCTCAGTAACTAAGATATTTGCTCTCTGTCACGGTTCTCGGCGGCTTCTGTTCAGGGCTGGCAGGAACGGGGGGCTCGGCATTCTGCTGCGCCAGCTCCAGCAGCGTATCCGAGAACCCCTCCAGATTGCTGATGATCCGTTCATAAAAGCGGCTCTGCAGCTCAAGCTCCTCCTCCGTGAAGCCCTCGAACAGAAGCGTGATACATCGGGCCCCGATGTTGCTGTTGCGCTCGGCCACTTCCCTGCCCTTGGCTGTAATATCGAGTAATACGGTTCTGCGGTCATCTTCCTTGCGCCTGCGCACTGTATACCCGCCGGCCTCCAGCTTATCGCTTAGTGCAGTAATCGCACCGGAGGTGAAATCGAGCTGCCCGGCCAGATCGCCAAGCCGCTGCTCACCCTCGCGGATGATTTTGTGCAGAATCAGCATACCCGGCAAGGTAATCCCCGCAACACTTACACGGTCACGCTCCTTCACAAACCTGCGCACCATTTTGCGGAACAGATAATCCGCCTCTTCCAGCTGCTCCCATTGTTCTTCCGTCATGCTCTCCCTACTTCCCTTCCATCAGCCAACAAAAAAAGACTCCCGGCACACTCCCCCCATAGGGAGATCATGCGGGAGCCTTTGGCGGTCCAATCGGCTCAGGTAATTATTTCATTGTTCATTTAATGACTGGTGAATTATTGCAGTAATCATAAACCCCCTTAAACCAACCTGTCAAGTGTGGATTTAGAGAAAATAAAAAGCATCCCGCAGGATGCCCCGTATCTTCATCTTAAGTTAACCGGATCACATAAGTTATGAACTGGTACGCATTATCCTTCAAAATGCCGGAAGAAGCGAGCAGCTTCTTGCCGGAAGGGCTCCAGCGCAGCTGGTCGGCCACTTCAATGTCAGCCAGAACCGGTGTTTGTTCGCCCGTTTCCACTTCGGTGATAAATAAACCGTCCTGACCCGAAGCAGCGTTTCCGGCAGTTAGTGCATAAGCCAGCTTGCTCCCGTCCGGGGACCAGCTGGTTCCGAATATTTGCTGCGCCGAAGCTAGTGTTGACTGCTCATTGCCCTCCGTGTCGCAGAGAACCAGGACCATCTCTCCCGGCTTGGTCCGTTTTACAATAGCCAGCCTGCTCCCGTCCGGTGAAGGAATGACCCACATGACACTTTTCTTCAGCAGTTTGGATTGCTTCGTTTCGGTATTGTAAGCGTTCAACTCCGCCTCTTCACCTGTGACGTAATAGATCAGGCTTCCCGACTGCACCACCTCATGAACATACGCCGCACCGGGTTTAAGCACAATTTCTTGATCACCATTCAGATCGACTCTTAGGATATTGCCCTCCATATCAGGAAAAAGAATCTGCCCGTTATCAATCCATTTCCCCTCTTCGCTCCTGAACTGCGTATCGTCCACCTGTACGGATACTCCAGTCTCCAGATTCATAATGTAGCCAAAGCCGGTGAAATCCTCCAACTCTTTGTAGAGAAGATGCTTCTTGTCGGGAGACAGCAGGGCCGAGCCGTAATTCTTCTCCCCTACCAGGAGCGGAGTCTCCTCATCCGTGGATAGGTTGTGCAGATAGAGATTATGCGGATAACGTTTCTGGCCCTCAACCGTCTGTGGAGGCAGCTGACGATTCTCCTTATCCACAACAAGGCTGTCTTCACTGACAAAATCCATTCCACGGACATTCTCCACCTTGTCAATGCCCTCCAGCTCCAGCTTCGTGTAGACCGATTCGCTGGTATTGTCCAGAACGGTGATCTTCTGGCCGGATTTTTCTACGATCTGCCGTGTCTCCGTTTCGCCCGCATTGCAAGCCGCCGTGGATAACAGTATTGCCGTGCACAACAGAAACAGCGCCGCCTTGCCCGGCTTTCCGCCTATCTTTGCAGCCATGATCGTTCCCCCTACAAGCTTAAGTTGCTCCAAGCATACCGGAAGAGTATTTCCAAAGCGCCTCCGGATGTTTCCAAATTGTAAATTAAGAGACCCTCGGAAAAGACAGTTCAAATGCCGTGCCTTCCCCTTCTGTCTCCAGCAGAGTAATGGTTCCGTTCTGCTTCTCCACCAGATTGCGCACCAAGGATAGGCCCAGTCCAGTCCCGCCTGAGGCTCTGGAACGGTCACGGTTGACCGTGAAGAAGGGTTCAAAAATCTTGTCGCGGGCCTCGGGAGGAATCCCGATACCGGAATCCTTGATGGTGATCCATACCCGCTGGTCCCGGACCTCGCTATGAAGATGAACTCTCCCTTGCGGGACATTATATTTGATCGCATTGTCGAGCAGATTGATAAAAATATGCATAAAGCTCTCCTTATCAATCCAGATATGGGCGGGTTCGGCATCCAGCGTAATCATAATCCCGTAGCGCTCCGCCTTGCCGTTCATGCGTCCGCAAATATCCTCCAGGCCCTCAGCCACCTCCAGCAGTTCAGCCTGTGACTCGAAATCGTATTTCTCCAGCGCCGTCAGCTGCAGTACCTTCTCAACCATCTCATACAGCCGCCCAGTCTCTTTGGCAATATTGAGCTTGGCATCAAACAACAGCTTGGGATCATCATCATACATATTCAGCAGGTCTACATAAGCTT
This sequence comes from Paenibacillus paludis, assembly GCF_042610515.1. Lineage (NCBI taxonomy): Bacteria > Bacillati > Bacillota > Bacilli > Caryophanales > Paenibacillaceae > Paenibacillus > Paenibacillus paludis. The sequence goes on along the minus strand of NZ_JBGJZP010000004.1, from coordinate 29,453 downwards.
TTATAGAGGTCAGCGGCGTCTTGAATTCATGGCTGATATTGCCGATATACTGCTTCTGCTGCTGCTCCAGCGCCTGCAGCTTGGTGACGGCCAGCTGCAGCTTGCGCTGCTCCTCATCCTTTGCGGCAATGCTGCTCTCAATCTCGCGGCTCATGAAGTAAATGCCTTCAGCCAGCTCGCCCAGCTCATCCTTCCGCTTCACCGGTGGAGCAGAGATATATTCGGCGCGGCGGATCGACTCTGCCGCCTTCTTAAGCCGCCCGATCGCCGCAGCGGCGCGGTTGAAATATAGATAGCCGACGATGAAGCTGAGCACCAGCACGGCTGCACCGGTCGTCAGGAACAGGTTCTGTAAGGTTTGCTGGAAGCTTTGGGCGCTCTTCAGCGAATACTGCAGCTGCACAACACCCATCTGCTTCTCCGGTCCTTGCACAGGAGCCAGATAAAGCAGCTTATCATCCGCTGCGTTCTGGTAGGCGATTTTATTCTGCAACGCATAGGCCAGCGCACCGGAGACATCCTGCCCTGCCGGGGCAGTCTCTCCTTGGACCGAGCTGCCAACGACCTGCCCCGCCGCATCGTAAAGTGTAACTTCCAGGCCGGTGAACCCGGCCAGCTCCACAGCCAGCGATCTGCCCCGCTGCTGCATGAATGCCTGCGGTTCGAGACGGGCACCCGTATAATACGTCTGCTTCACCCGCAGATTCACTGTTTTGACATGCTGGTCCAGGTAGTCTTCAGCCTGTAGCTGCTGATTCCTGGCTACACCCTGCAGCACAAAATAGCTCAGCACACTTACAGCCAGAATGAGCAGTACGGCCAGGAACAGGCTGAATTTCAGCTTGATGCTGATCCTCATGGGTAACTCCCGGCAGAAATGGCTTTATAGCCGACCCCATAGACGGTTTGCAGCACATTCTGGTACGGCTCACCCAGCTTTTTGCGCAGCCGCTGGATGTGGATGTCCACCGTACGTGTGCCTCCGGCATAATCCATTTCCCACACCTGTTCCAGCAGCTCTTCGCGCATATAGACACGTTGCGGGTGGGAGAGCAGGAGGAGCAGCAGATCAAATTCCTTCGGTGTCAGCTCAAGCTGCTGCCCGTCAAGCTCGGCACTGCGCCTTCCGGGGTACACGTGCAGCGCCCCATATTCGATAATCTCGGCCGGTGCCTCCCCGCCTTGTTTGTCCAGCCTGCGCAAGAGTGCCTTGACACGGGCCAGCAGCTCACGGATTTCGAACGGCTTGGTCATATAATCATCCGCGCCCAGCTCCAGGCCGACGATTTTATCAACGATATCATTTTTGACGGTCAACAGAATAATCCCGATGTCCTTCCGGTTCTCCAGCCTGCGGCATACATCGTATCCGCTCAGCTTCGGCATCATCACATCCAACACCATGGCATTCGGCCGGAAGGTCAATACCTTGCCAAGCGCCTCTTCGCCGTCAGCGGCGGTGTCCACCTCGTAACCTTCACGGCGGAGCGCATAGGCAATCGCACTTACAATGCCCGGCTCGTCATCGACAACAAGCACTTTTTTAGCCATCTTCGGTTCACCTTCCCGCTTCCGGTTTAATTATTTCTTGGCCAATTGTTCTATTTGTAGTATACCTTTGTTCGCCTGTTTGACCAAAATCCTTGCCTGCTTCCAAAAAAACGAACCCGCTTGCCAATTTAAACGTAGTATTCGTCAGGAGCCCAATTTTTAGGTTATCTTAAACCAGACTTAAGCTTAGCCTCAGCTTCACCGTTTACAATAAGCTTAAGCTAAAGTCCTAATTGCCGTAACCTACGCCCCTTGATTGATATAACATTACACTTAAAGTGAGGATGACACTGATGAATATAAAACATATGAACATTAAACGCATGAACATTAAACGGGTGATGATTGTCGGAACAATGATTGTGGCCATGTCCTTTGGAGGAACCACCTGGGGCAAGCCTGCAGCAGTAGCAGCAGCAGCCGCTCCGGTAGCAAAATGGTCCACTTCTACCAATGTGGCAGACAAGGATGAATTACTGGAGGCACTGAATCAATCCTCTGACGAGGAGTTGTACGAGGCACTCTATGACGGGAAGTCCTTACATGATATCGCTGTAGAGAACGGCGGGAATATTGACAGTGTTATTCACCTGCAGGTTGCCCAGTTAACCCAGCAGCTTGATGCCAGACTGGCAAGCGGAAGCATTACTTCGGAGCAATATACCGCTCAGAAAGCCGAACTCAGCGAGCTTGTGGCTCAAAGTGTTCTTACCTCATTCGATTAACGGGAACTACATAACAATCGCAAGTGGAAACGGATGCCGTCCTCAAAAGGACGGTATCCGTTTCAGCGAGAAATAGAAGGATAATTTATAGCGTGCAGCATATAAATTCATTATATTTGAACAAAGAAAAAGTGGCATTCCAACTTTCGTTAAGTAGGAATGCCACTTTTTATTATGCCGCTAAGGAATCTGACAGGTTATTGAATCTTTTTCGCTTCAATATCCAGAGGTACCTGCTTCTCCCGGGTAATATCCAGAATATCCAGGAAGAAGACGAAGATCGGAATGCCGAGAATAAGTCCCCATACGCCGATATAATGCTCGGAGAACAGCAGCACGATAAAGGTGTAGAACATCGGCAGGTTCATTTTGGAAGACATCAGCTTCGGGTTGAGGAAATAGCCTTCGACAAAATGCAGTACTGCAATCATCGCCAGCACATAGATCGTCATTTCCAGCCCGCCGATGCTATAGCCGATAATGCAGAGCGGAATCAGGGAGATGACAAAGCCGACAACCGGGATCAGGCTGAGCATGAAGATCATGATCGACAGCGCGAAGAGGTACGGAAAGCCAAGAATCCACAGCCCGATGACCGTGAAGAAAGTATTGAACAACGCTATCAGAATTTGGGCTTCAATGACTTTGCCGAAGGAGGAGATGAATTTTTTGCCGAAATACTCCAGCTCCACATAGAACCAGGAAATCTTGCTCTCTCTCAGGCGGGAGGTAAAACTGACAATCCGGTTCTTCTCCAGGATGAAAACAAAGCTCAGAATGGTTGACAATACGAAGGTTGTGCCCCAATTGCTGATCTTGAGCACATAATCAATGCCGCTCTTCATATAGGACTCATAGTTCAAATCCTTCAGCATGTTGAATAAATACTGCATAATCTCATTCTGCGGAATATCTTCAGAGGTTAAGGTGCTGAGAAAATTGGTTAATTGCTTAATTTGCTCAAAAACCTTGGGCAGATATTTGACGAGGGCCATCACGATCATGCTGATTAAAGCCAGATATAAGATGATAATAATAACCTTACTGTTCACCTTAACAAATCTACTGGTCCGCTTGGTCAGCAATACCTGAAAGCTGTTCATTACATAAGCAATCAAAAACGTCAGCAGCACCAAATTCAGCATGTCTCGAATACTGTACAGCAACAGTGCGATCAGCGCCAGAATTAAAAACCGCCGGGCTGTTAAATTCGCGTAGTAACGCTTGAATACTTCCATTGTTCCTCTCCATTCGCTTGCAATTAGGACTTTTATTTATAGTCTACAGTAATGAAATCACTTATAGCAACTTGGAGGGCCCCTAAAATACGCGGAAATACAAACTTTATGTCAACTTATCAGAGCCGAGCCTATATTATGCTATAATGTGGAAAATAATCGTTAAATATGCAGAATCATTTCTGCCACTGGAGGTCTTTATCTTATGGGAAAAATCATCTGTATTACCGGAGCCTCATCCGGAATTGGCCTGGCCTCGGCCTTGAAGTTCGCGCGTGAAGGCTGGATCGTCTACGCTGGTACACGAAACCCCGCACGTGATCAGGAACAGTACCGTGGAGAGAGCAATCTTCATTTTGTAGAGCTGGAGGTTACGAAGCCGGAATCGGTTCAGGCTGTGATCGAGCGGATTGATCAGGAGCAGGGCCAACTTGATGTGTTGTTTGCCAATGCGGGCTTTGGCTATCTCCGGGCGCTTGGACAAGCACCGCTGGAGGACATTCAAAAGGTGTTCGACACTAACGTATATGGCGTCATGCATACGATTCGAGCCGCGCTGCCGCTGTTGCGCCGCACCGGATATGGACACATTGTAGCCACTTCAAGCGTCGGCGGACTGGTTGGCCAGCCGATGAACGAGATCTACTGCGCCAGCAAGTTCGCGGTGGAGGGCTTGCTGGAAAGTCTGGCTACCTACTACAAGCCGCAGTTCAATATTGATGTCACGCTGCTTGAGCCGGGAGCCATCGCCACTGAATTCAACAAGACCGTGCTCGGTCATGTAGCCGACACCGGAGGAATTCTGGAGGACGAATATAAGCCGGTTCTTGATGCCTATACCGCGACATTCCTGCAGCGGAACGTGGTGCCGCAGACCGCTGCTTCTGTAGCGGACGTCATGTGGGACCTGGTGCATATGGAAACCAAGCCGCTGCGGATCCGCACCTCGGAACAGGCGGAAGCCTTCGTCTCCCGCAAGATAAGCACAGACCCTACCGGACTCGAAGGTGTGCTCAACACCCGCAAGATCCAGCTCAATCTATAAACGGCTTGAAAGAGGAGCTGGCTCTAAACTGCGTTTCCGGTCTTTAAGTCTCACCGGCAGTTTCGGCCAGCTCCTTCTCTATCAGCTCCCTGTTGCTCCGGTGGAATTTGGCCATATTACGCGGGAACGCACAGCCGTCGATCAGGCGTTCGATGTCTTCCTGCTTGCCTTCAGCTATAGCTGTCCGCAGATTATCAATATAAGCGAGACCTACGGCTTTGCGCCGCGAGATTTCGGGCAGACTGTCGGCCACTTCCCCATGTCCGGGAACCAGCAGCGTGACAGCATGACTGGCAAGGATCAGTTCCAGTTTGCCCAGCGTCTGCTCGTAGGAACGGCTGTTGTCATAAACATAGGGGAACTCCACGTCCGACAAATAGTCTCCGGCAATGAACAGTCCGAGCGGTTCAACCAAGGTAAACAGTCCATCATCCGTATGCCCCGGCGCAACATAGCCGGTCAGCACCATATCTCCGAATACTAGCGTTTGCCCATCCTGTTCTATGATATGATCCACTACCGGATAATTTGTCTCGTAAGGCCTTCTCAGATAGTAATTGTCATCAAAGGTCCGGAGATCCTCGATAATCGCCTTCCGCTCTTCTTCGCTTTTGCCTGCAAATGCTCTGCTGGCGATAACTTCGGCCTCCTTGAAAGCCCCATACCCGATAATATGATCATAATCAGAGTGCGTGAATAACAGCAGCAGCCGTCTGCCGGCAAGGGTATTCTCTACATACTGCCGGATTTCCTCCACTTCACGCGGCAGCCAGCATGGATCCACCACCAGCACACAGTCTGCAGTCTCCACTACAAGCGAATTGGTCTCATAGAGATCACTCTGAAATAGTGTAACCCCTGCGCTTTTCGATTTTAACACCGATTCCCCTCCTAGCCGGATCAACGTTTCTATTTCACACCAGCAAAATTCTTATGTCTACCTTATAAGTTCACATATAAATACTTATATTTCAATAAAAAAAGATTGCCCCGGCAGAGCGCCAGGCACAATCTTCTCTGATGTCGATAGAACTTTATGAATGCCTTGTACCCCGTTTACCGCTGGATCGGCTCAATCCGGTATACTCCCGCCTCAGCCTGTCCTGAAATAATATGCCATCCGAAGGAGAGCACCGCTTCCAGACGGCTTTTCTCAGCGTCCGTCAGAGCCAATTCCACCGCTTCCTTGCCTTCCTCCAGCTCAAGCTGCGCCTCTTTGCCGAGGGCTACGGCAATCCAGCTGCGGATTCCACGAATGGTATTGTACTTGATCTGGTAGCCATCCGTTACCGCGCGGCGGTACTCCTCCGGCTGCTCCGCAGCGAATGCTGCCAATTGCTGATAGTCAAAATGGAATTCACTCTCATCCACCGGCAGCTCTCCCCCGGAGGTTATTCCGAGCAGCTGCCCGCTCTCCCACCCCAAGGACCGCAGCGATTCCAGCAGCAGCGCATCCCATTGCGATAATTTAACTTTGCCCGATGTTTCTGTCATTGTATGACCTCCCTCCAGTAATAACACCATTAACTCAGCCTATCCTTATTTCAAATCATAGCACAGCTGTCCTTTATTCCGCGAAGTCGTAAGCCACAAAGTGGCCTGGGCTCACTTCCTGCAGCTTAACGGCTTCGCCCTCGCCGCGCGAGACAGAGAAGCCGTCCAGATGAATTCTCTGATTCACCTTCATTGGGTCTGTCTCCAGAATGGAAGACAGCAACGCTTTGGTATACGGATGAATTGGGTTGTCGTACAGCTCATCGCTCTCCGCAACCTCGACAAGGCGTCCGCCGTACATGACGCCGATCCGGTCGGAAATATGCCGGACCATCGACAGATCATGGGCGATGAAGAGATACGTCAGTCCGAATTCGGACTGTAAATCCTCCAGCATATTGACGACTTGAGCTTGGACGGAGACGTCGAGCGCCGAAATCGGCTCGTCACAGACGACAAATTCAGGCCGCACGGAAAGCGCTCTGGCGATGGATATCCGCTGGCGCTGGCCGCCGCTGAACTCATGAGGGAAGCGGTACAGATGCTCTCTCTTGAGTCCTACCTTCTCCAGCAGCGAAGCCACCGCTTCTTTGCGTTCTTCCCCCTGGTGCACGCCATGGATTTTCATCGGCTCGCTGATCAGCTCCAGCACATTCAGACTGGGATTCAGCGAGGAATACGGATCCTGAAAGATCGACTGAATCCGTCTGCGGAAAGGCTTCAGCTGCTTCTCGCTAAGAGAGCCGAGCGACTGGCCGTCAAATGACACCTCGCCGCCTGTATAATCGTATAGCCGGAGCAGGCAGCGTCCTACTGTCGACTTTCCGCTGCCCGATTCTCCGACCAGTCCGAAGGTTTCCCCCCGGCGAATTTGGAAGCTTACGCCGTCGACTGCTTTCAGCACGGCGGTGTCGCGTCCGCGCATATCTTTGCCTTTGGAGAAATGCTTCTTGAGATTGTTCACATCCACCAGCACATCGTTTTTACTCACAGGGCTTCCCCTCCTTCCGCACGAACTGCAGCAGCTTCCGGCGCGCCTTCAGCCAGCCAGCACATTGAGCGGTGGCCCGGAGACAGCTCGGTTACCGGAGGCCGCTCGCTGCAGCGGGCAAAGGCATGCGGGCAGCGTTCCATGAACGGGCAGCCCGGCGGCGGATCCAGCAGATCCGGCGGCGTGCCTTCAATCGGAATAAGCCGCTCGCGCGAGCCGCCGCCACGTTTCGGAATCGAGCGCAGCAGGCCTTGGGTATAGGGATGCTGGGGGCGGTAGAAGATATCCTGAACCGTCCCCTCCTCCATAATAAGCCCGCCGTACATCACGATAACCCGGGTGCAGACCTGCGCCACCACACCGAGATCATGGGTGATTAGCGCGACAGCGGTCTCCGATCTTCCCTTCAGCTCTTTAAACAGGTCAAGAATCTGCGCCTGGATCGTTGCATCAAGCGCGGTTGTCGGCTCGTCGGCAATCAGCAGCTCCGGCTGGCAGGAGAGCGCCATGGCGATCATCACCCGCTGCCGCATTCCTCCGCTGAACTCATGCGGATACTGCTTCAGCCGCTGCTCCGGATCACGGATGCCCACTTGGCGCAGCATGTCCGCCGCTTCGGCATAAGCCGCTTCTTTATTCAATCCGCGGTGTCTGCGGATGACTTCCGTTAATTGCTGCCCGATTCGCTTAACCGGATTCAGCGAGGTCATCGGGTCCTGAAAGACCATGGCGATCCGGTTGCCGCGCAGCTTGCGCCACTGCTTCTCCGAGAGCCCGTTCAGACTCTCGCCGCGGAACTCAATATTTCCGGCGGTGATGCGGCCCGGAGGCGTAATCAGGGACATAATCGCCTTGGCCGTGACACTTTTACCACTCCCGGATTCCCCGACGATTCCCACAGTTTCACCGGCATCTATATGAAAGCTGACTCCCCGGACCGCCTGATTCTCCCCATCGCGGGTAGAGAACGATACTTGCAAATCCTCAACAGACAGCAGCCTCTGCGTCATGATGTCTTCACTCTCCTATCTCCGGATCAGCTTCGGTTCAAAGCCAACCCGCAAAATATCACCCAGCACATTAAAGCTCAGTACGGTTAACAAAATCATCAGCCCGGGAAACAGCGCCAAGTAAGGCGCCTGGGCAATATAGCCCTGCGCGCTGTTCAGCATGCTGCCCCAGGTGGCATTCGGCGGCTGTACGCCGAAACCGAGAAAGCTAAGCGAGGATTCCATCATAATGGCCGAAGCAATGTTGTTCGTTGCCCCTACAATAATGACCGGCACCAGGCCGGGAAGAATGTGGCGCCAGATAATGCCTGTGGCGCTTTGTCCCGACGCCTTGGCGTACAGCACATATTCGCGTTCCTTGATCGTCATCGCCTCCGCACGGATAACCCGGGCTACATTCATCCACATCAGGAGCGCAATAATGATGATAATGTTGCTGACGCTTGGTTTCAGAAACACGCTGAGCAGCAGCAGAATCAGGAAGGAAGGAATCGACATGATAACATCCAGCATACGCATCAGGAGATTATCCAGCCAGCCGCCGAAATAGCCGCTGATTACGCCCACTGTTACCCCAATGACGGTTGCCACAACCATCGAGGCGAAGCCAACCAGCAGGGACACGCGGCCGCCGTACAACGCTCTGGCCAGATAATCCCGTCCATAGTCATCCGTTCCAAACCAATGGGCGGCCCCCGGCGGAGTTAGTCTCGCCATCGCATCCATTGCATTGGGATCATAGCCGGACAGGAAGGCGAAAATGGCTCCAAGGGTAAATACAATCAATATTACGAGAGCGGCGACACCCAGACCGTTCGTAAACAGCTCTGATTTTAGATTTTTCCATTTACTGCGATTCATGAGGTCACCCCTTTAATTTAATTCTCGGATCAACGAAGCTATAGAGAATATCCGCCACCAGATTGCCGATAATCAGCATCAGGGAAGAGAATAGCGTGATCCCCATAATGACCGGGTAATCCATTCCCTTGACTGCCGTCATTCCCAGCGACCCGATGCCCGGCCAGGAAAATACCGTCTCCGTCACGATCGCCCCTGCCACCAGATCGCCCATGGACATGCCGAGCAGCGTAATTACAGGCAGCAGCACATGCTTCATAACATGACGAAACAGTATCGTCGACTTCTTCGAGCCAAAAGCATACTGAATCTGCACATATTCCTCTTTCAGCTGTCCGATGGTGCTGGAGCGGATGTAGCGCACGTATGTGGCGAGAAAACCAAAAGCCAGAACAGAGCAAGGCAAAATCCCGTGCTTCAGCACATCAACCGCCGATTCCACGCCAATCGTACGCATCCCCATACTCGGCAGCAGATGCAGTTTAATGGCAAATAAGTACATTAGCAAAATGGCCAGCCAGAATAATGGCACCGAAATCCCGATGTAGGAGATAAAATTAATCAGCTTGTCGGCCCAGCGGTTGCGGTTCGCTCCGGCAATCAGGCCAAGGGGAATCGCCAGCAGTACCGCAAGCAGGATCGCACTGCCCATGAGTCCGGCTGTCGCCGGCAAACGGTCCAGTATTTGATCCAATACCGGCTGATGGTTGACCAGGGAATACCCGAAGTCGCCCTGGGCGATTTCTTTGATCCAGATAAAATATTGAATATACGCCGGCTTATCCAGCCCCAGGTTATGGCGGATGCGCTCGATATCATCGGCATGCATATTCGGTGTTACAAAGGACAGCACCGGATCTCCCGGAGCCAGCTTGATCATCGTAAAGCAGACAACCGACACGAAAAACAACATCGGGATCGTTTGCAGCAGTCTACGAAAAATGAGTTGTCTCATACGCATATTCTCCCAGCTCTTGATCAGCAAAAAATAAGCTGGATGTCCAGCTTATTTTTTGCCGTACTTATTTTTCGCTGCGCTTTATTTCAAATAGATTTTGGACAAATCTTCAAAAATAACGACAGGCTTCAGAACAGCTTCTTCAATTCCGCCATAGGTGTTGGACACGGCTACGACAGTTTTAGTATAAGCGATTGGGTAGATCGGTGCATCTTCAGCAACAATTTGCTGTGCTTTCTTGTAGATCTCGCCGCGTTTGGCTGTATCAGCCTCGCCGGCTCCATCCTTCAGCAACTGGTCAACCTCTGGATTCGCATAATGCGAATAGTTGGAGGAAGCGCCCGAAGTGAACAGGATGCGGTAAGCATCGGGATCATATCCCATGATATATCCGGTCAATGCCAGCTCGTAGTCCTTAGCCTTCAGGTCAATAAACTTCTGCACCCAGGCTGAGGAATCCATATTCTGCAGTTCAACCTCTACGCCGACCGCTTTAAGCTTCTGCTGTACATACAGGGAGATGGCTTCCTGTGTTTTGTTTCCGCTTTGCACAATATATCTCAGCTTGAGGTTGCTGACCCCAGCCGCTTTCAGCAGTTCCTTTGCTTTGGCGACATCATTGTCATACGTAGTCACGTCATTGGTGAAGTATAGCGCGTCCGGAGTCAGGAATGACTTCGCCGGATCGGCATATTCACTGGAAGTGTATGCCGTTTGAATCAGTTCATCACGGCTGAGCGCCAGGGACAAAGCTTGACGTACTTCTTTTTTAGCCAGAACACCTGTGTCGCTGTTGGCGTTGAACATCAGATAAGCCAGGCGGCCTTCACTGTAAGGCAGGATCTGAAAATTATTTGTAGCCTGGATAGTCGCTACATCCTTTGGATCCAGGTACTGCACGTTGATCTCGCCATTCTGCAGGGCAAGGTTGGCAGCGTTGGTATCCTTGGCAATCCGGTAAGTTACAGAATCCAGGTGCGGCTTGCCGCCGAAGTAGTTATCGAATCTTTCCAGTGTAAGATACTCACCGGCTTTATATTCTTTGAACTTGAATGGGCCCGAACCTACAGGAGAGGCATTTTTGGTGCTTTTCTCCAGATCAGTTTCATTCTCAAAGATATGCTTTGGAATCGGGAATACCTGCACCAGTGCAGCTTCGAAAGCCGGGCTGACTTGCGGCAGCTGGAATTCTACAGTCACATCATCCACTTTCACCGCTTTGACCGGCTTGTCGCCGATGACAAAGCTGGCTCTGAGGAAGCTATTCTGTGCCTCATCCAAAATGCTGTCAATCGTAAACACTACGTCGTCGGCAGTCAGCTTCTCTCCGTCATGCCAGGTGAGTCCGCTTTTCAGCTTCAGTGTATAAGTAAGATTATCGGCCGAAGGCGTAAGGCTGTCCGCCAGATAAAATGTTTTCTCTCCGTTATTAACCTGGAACAACGGGGCATACAGCGCCTGGTCAATCGTCAAGCTGACCCGGTCACCTGCATAGTTCGGATTAAGCACTACCGGATCGGAAGCCACCCCGATAATCAAGTTCCCGCCGTCTTTGGGTTCACCTGCCGCAGGCTGCTGCGAAGCGTCCGGTGACTGGCTTGCATTTGTTGATGCTGCGTTATTCCCCCCGGAGCACGCACTGATCATAACCGTTAACAATATTAGAACAATAACCCCTGATAATCCTCTACGCATTTGTTTCTCCTCCATGTCTATGAACAACTTCACTACTTCTGTTATGAATTATATATCGGAATACTCGGGATTACAATGGATGCAATTTCACAATAATGGGATTTCGAGGGAATCGCCTGTAAAGACGGGTAGGGCGTCTAATGATTCCACACCTTGACCTCTGACATGATATCCCCGCGCTTCAAGGCGTCCACATGCTCCATTCCTGCCGTGACTCTTCCGAACACCGTATGCCAGGGATCCAAATAATCAAACGTATCATAGCAGATAAAAAACTGGCAGCTGCCGGTATTAGGCCCGAAATGAACCATCGACAAGGCGCCACGCACATGCTTATGGGGATTATTCTGCGTTTCACAGGGGATTTTATCGGTGCCTCCACGCCCCGTGCCTTCGGGACACCCGCCTTGAGCTACGAACCCGCGGACTACACGCTGAAAAGTCAGGCCGTTATAAAAGCCGCTGTTCGCCAGCTTTTCAAAATTGGCTACGGTACCCGGGGCTTCCTGCTCATGAAGCTCAAGCTCAATGACCTGTCCTTGCTCCAGTCTGATGGATGCCTGCTTCATGATCTCCCCTCCGGCTCTTCATTTCTATAAGGGCCGCCAATATGGGCAACCGTCTTGGCAGCTTCCTCCGGCGCATAGATCTCCTGTACATCCTCGTCCCGCAGCGGACGGTAGTTCCCCTCCGCATCATGCCAGAACACCTCGGCACGCGGATTCATTGCCAGCAGCAGATTGATCAGCTGTTGTACTTTCAGCGGTGATTTATCCATAGCGATAGTGCCACTCCTCCCGTCAGCCTGCCGACTGCCCGTTGCAGTCTTTAAGCGGTATTGTACAACAGGCCGTCTCCAGACACCAATCCATAAATTCCCACACCCTTTAAAAAATAAGGGTTAGTCTAGTACCTCTCTAAATATATTGAATACATATAACCTATATCATCTATTTGTAAATCCAAGGGGATGTTCTATTAATGATGACCCTGTACTGGAATGGAAAGCTATGAGCGGACCCCAGACACGCGTATTGCTCGGCAGCCCGATCCACCAAAAACCGCTGATCCTGCACCAATTTCTAAAATCACTGCTGCGCCTGCGGCTTGACGGTGTTGAGCTGGGTTTTTATTTCATTGATGACAATGAGGATGAAGCGTCCAGTTCGCTGCTGCAGGAATTCTCCAAAAGCGCCAATAATGTATTCCTGCAGTCCTCCGGCTTCCGCGATACCTATGTCCGGGATGACCATACCCATTTTTGGAATTCGGGCCTGGTTTGGAAGGTGGCTGGCTTCAAGAACCTGATGATCCGGCGGGCTGAAGCCTTCGGCTATGATTATCTGTTCCTGATCGATTCGGATTTGATCTTACATCCGGACACGTTACTCCACCTGATACAGACGCAAAAAGATATTATCTCGGAGGTCTTCTGGACACAGTGGCAGCCGAACACGATGCTGCAGCCGCAGGTCTGGATGCATGACGAGTACAACCAGTGGGAGGCACTTCCGGGGGAGAAGCTTACCCACGAGGAGATCAACCACAGATTTCACGCCTTTCTGGCCAAGCTGCAGCAGCCGGGAATCTATGAGGTTGGCGGACTTGGCGCCTGCACGCTGATTAGCCGCCGGGCTATCGAGTCCGGGGTAAGCTATGATGTGATCCGGAATATCTCCTACTGGGGCGAAGACCGCCATTTCTGCATCCGTGCCGCCGCTCTGGGCATTCCGCTATATGTCGACACCCATTATCCTGCGCTGCATCTCTACAGGGACAGCGACCTTAGTAAGGTGGATGATTATATCCGGCTGACGTCACCCGCTCCGGAAGCAGCTGTGGACGGGACGGATGACGGGGCAGATGCAGCGGATACGGCGGGAACGATGGGAGGCGCACATGAAATAAAAGCTGCCGCTGCACCGGGAGGCGTACAAGAAGCGGAGGCGGTTCCGGGAGTCGTAGAAGAAACGGAGGGTTCTGCGGCACCCGGGGACGTACTACAAACGGAGGCGGAGGCTGGCCAAGCTGCAAAGACCGCAGAGCCGGAAGCTGAATCCGGGGAAACGTCGGTTCAACAGGATTCGCAGCCGCATTCTGCTCCGTGGACAGCGGCTGAGGCGAAGGTACGCCTGAGCAAAGACCTGCCGGCACTGCCGGGAGATGAACCCGCTGAGGCAGAGGATCATGCCGCCAATGCCGTCCCGTCGGCGTCTGCTGCCACTGCTTCCCCGGCTGGCAGACGACCAAAGCTGACTCTGACGATGGTCGTCAAGAATGAGAGCCAGCGCTTCCTGCAGCAAATTCTGCAAGAACATCGCAAGTATATCGACGAAGCCGTCATTATTGACGATGGCAGCACGGATAACACGGCTGACATTTGCCGGGAAGCCCTTCAGGGCATTCCACTCCGTCTTATACACAACACCGTCTCCAAGTTCAGCAATGAGGCGGAGCTGCGCAAGCAGCAGTGGGATGAGGTTGTTAAGAGTGGGCCGGAATGGATCCTGAGTCTGGATGCGGATGAGATTTTTGAAGAAAGGTTTGCCGGTGACATCGACGCCCTGCTGCGGGAGGATGCTTGCGACCTATTCTGCTTCCGGCTCTATGATTTTTGGGATGATCATCATTACCGTGAAGACAGGTATTGGCGTTCCCACCACAGCTATCGTCCGTTTCTGCTCCGCTACCGCGAGGGTTTCCCCTATATCTGGAATGAATCGCCGCAGCATTGCGGACGGCTGCCGGAGAATATTTTTGAGCTGCCCCATCAATTAAGCAATTTGCGGCTTAAGCATCTCGGCTGGTCCCGGCCAGAATTCCGGCTGGATAAATATTTGCGCTATATGCTGCTTGATCCGGATGGAATATACGGTTGGAAAGAGCAATATGCCTCCATCCTTGAGCAGCACCCCAATTTGGTTCCTTGGATAGAGTGAGTGGTAGTATACTGGACCCTATGCGGTTTTTCATGCAAATTTCACTGCACGCATCAACTAAACGAAACTGTATTCTGCAGCTGCTGACCGTGTTCGCCGGCTTTCTGATCTTCGGCTCGATGGCCGTTTCGGGCACGATGATGAATCTGTCCCATTTCTTCTACGGCCTCAGCTCGACAGTAGCACCGCTGATTACTCTACCGCCATTTGAAGAAACGCGGTCAACTGCTCTAGGGCGCTGTTGCCCTCAGTTTTCTTGAGTAAAGAGCATTTTTAGTTAAAAGCTGCACCACTAGCCTATACACTTCCAATAGCACAAAAAGAGCGTCCCTCAGCCATACATAGCTGGTGGACGCTCTTTTTGTGCCGGACTTGGACGATTTGATTCAGCAGATAGCAACAGCTACCCTTAATCTGTTCCAGTTACTCTGCTTCACCAAGTGCAATAAATGGATGCCTGCCGTAAGCAGATTGATTGCGGAATTGCGGAATTGTGGAGTACAGAATTTCAATTCCAGATCTATAGCTGTATTTCGTGCAACTATTCCCAGCCAAAAAGGCCAGAAGCGGCTTATAGTTGCAGTTCCTGCAATTAAAAAACCGTCACAAGGCTGAATGGGCGGGAAATCAAAAAAATAGCTGCACGAAATACAATTAAACCTCCACCGCATGGATAACGGGTCCATTTAGTTGTACGAAGTGCAGCTATCTGCTGATCACATCGGAAGAACTGCCTTGGCGGCCAATTCCAGCCAAGGCAGGGCATCGCATAGTCTGAACTGAGCGGTGCGCGATGTGGAACGCAAAGTACCAGCGCCCTGCTTCGCAGTGCGGAGTGCGGCACCAGTAGTGTTACGCAGCGCGGAGTGCGCACCAGCAGTGTTACGCAGCACAGAGTGCGCACCAGCGGTGTCACGCAGCACAGAACGCGCACCAGTAGTGTTTCGCAGCACAGAGTGCGCACCAGTAGTGTTACGCAGCGCAGAGTGCGCACCAGCAGTGTTACGCAGCGCGGAGTTCGGCACCAGTAGTGTTTCGCAGCACAGAGTACGCACCAGCAGTGTTACGCAGCGCGGAGTTCGGCACCAGCAGTGTTTCGCAGCACAGAGTGCGCACCAGCGGTGTCACGCAGCACAGAGTGCGGCACCAGTAGTGTTTCACAGCACAGAGTGCGGCACCATCAGTGTTTCGCAGCACAGAACGCCTCGTATCGCGAGTTTCTTCGTGGCGCGGAACATAGCGCACCACAAGCTGCTTCGCAGCTCAGAACGCAGCGCATCAAGGCTGCTGCTCCCTGCCAGACACAACTTATCTGCCAGCTTCTCACACTGTGCTTATTTTCTCCGCCGGCTCCGGCTTGGCAATGGAAACTTTCAGCTCACCGCCCGCATGGTGAACCTCCAGGACGGATCCCTCCGGCGCTTCCCCGGCGATGAGGGCGCGCGCAACAGGTGTCTCCAGACTGCGCTGGATGAACCGCTTGAGCGGTCTTGCTCCGTACACCGGATCAAAACCCTCCTTGGCGATGAACCGCACCGCCGCCTCGCTTAGCTTAAGGCCAACCCCCCGGTCGCTCAGACGCAGACGCAAGCCGTCGACCAGCTTGACAACGATCTGTTCAATTTCAGCCAATGTCAGCGGCTTGAACATTACGATATCGTCAACCCGGTTCAGGAACTCGGGACGGAAATGACCGCTCAGTTCCTTCATGACTCTGTCCTTGACCGCCTGGGTAAGCTCCCCGTTATCATCGGTGCCCTGGATCAGATGCGGCGAGCCGATATTCGAGGTCATAATGATAATCGAATTTTTGAAGTCGACGATCCGGCCTTGCGAATCGGTCAGCCGCCCGTCATCCAGCAGCTGCAGCAGGATGTTGAACACATCGGGATGGGCCTTCTCCACCTCGTCCAGAAGGACAACGGTGTAGGGCTGACGGCGCACCGCTTCGGTAAGCTGGCCGCCTTCCTCATAGCCGACATATCCCGGAGGCGCGCCGACAAGGCGCGAGACGCTGTGCTTCTCCATGTACTCCGACATATCAATACGGATCATGCCGTCTTCACGGTCGAACAGCGATACGGCCAGCGCCTTTGCCAGCTCGGTTTTGCCAACACCGGTCGGCCCGAGGAACAGGAAGGAGCCGATGGGCCGGTTCGGGTCTTTGATGCCTGCCCGGGCCCGGAGTACGGCATCCGCCACCAGCCGGACCGCCTCCTCCTGCCCGACAACCCGCTCATGCAGCATATCCTCCAGCCGCAGCAGCTTATCCCGCTCGCCTTCGACCAGTCTGCTCACGGGAACTCCTGTCCAGCGGGAGACGATATCCGCGATTTCTTCCTCTGTCACGGCCTCGCGCAGCAGCCGGGTCTCCTGATCTTGCTGCGCCGCTTCCTCCGCAGCCTTCACCTGCCGCTCCAGATCCGGGATGATGCCGTAGCTAAGCTCCGCCGATTTGTTGAGGTCGTAGATTTCCTGCGCATCCACCAGGTCCTTGCGCGCCTGCTCCAATTTTTTCTTCAGCTCACGGATGCCTTGAATAGCTGACTTTTCCTTTTCCCAGCGCGCAGTCATCCCGAGATGTTTCTCCTTAAGGTCAGCCAATTCACGCTGCAAGGATTCCAGTCTGCGCTTGCTGGCATCGTCTGTTTCCTTCTTCAGCGCGGCTTCTTCAATCTCCATCTGCATCAGGCGGCGGGTCACCTCATCCATTTCACCGGGCATGGAGTCGATCTCCGTGCGGATCATTGCGCAGGCCTCATCCACCAGATCAATCGCCTTATCCGGCAGGAACCGGTCCGTGATATAGCGGTTCGACAGCACGCCCGCTGCTACAAGTGCGCTGTCATGGATTTTGACCCCGTGATGCACCTCAAAACGTTCCTTCAGCCCGCGCAGAATGGAAATCGTGTCCTCCACATCCGGCTCACTGACCAGCACCTGCTGGAAACGGCGCTCCAGCGCCGGGTCCTTCTCGATATACTTGCGGTACTCATCCAACGTTGTCGCTCCGATACAGTGCAGCTCGCCGCGGGCCAGCATCGGCTTCAGCATGTTGCCGGCGTCCATCGCTCCTTCGGTTTTGCCTGCTCCGACAATCGTATGCAGCTCATCAATGAAGAGAATGATCCGCCCGTTACTCTCGCGTATCTCTTTCAGAACCGCCTGCAGCCGCTCCTCGAATTCCCCACGGTATTTGGCTCCGGCGACCAGCGCACTCATATCGAGCGAAAAAATCGTCTTATCCTTCAGTCCCTCCGGCACATCCTTGCGGACGATCCGGTGAGCCAGCCCTTCGACGATAGCCGTCTTCCCTACGCCCGGCTCCCCGATCAGCACCGGGTTATTTTTGGTTTTGCGGGAGAGGATGCGGATGACCCGGCGAATCTCCCCGTCACGTCCAATGACGGGATCAATCTTGCCGGCCCGCACTTCGGCCACCAGATCGCGGCCATATTTCTCCAACACCTCGTAGGTGGCTTCCGGCTCCCGGCTCGTCACCCGCTGGTGCCCGCGGATATCCGCAAGCACAGCCAGCAGCTTGTCACGTGTAATCCCCCGGCTGGCAAACAGTTCGCGCAGCTCGCGGTTTTCGCTGCCGGAAACAGATACCATGGCCAGTACGGCATGCTCTACGGCAACGAACTCATCCTGCATCCCTGCCGCTTCCTTCTCGGCCTGCTCCAGTACGGCAATCAGCGATGGCGAAGCATACCGCCGCATCGTGCCGGCACCCGATCCGCTGACACTGGGCTTCCGCTGAAGCAGCTCATCCGTGCCCTGCAGCAGCTCGGCAGCGGGAATGTTCATCTTCTGCAGCAGCCGCGGCAGCAGTCCATCCTGCTGCTGGAGCAGCGCCTTAAGCAGGTGGAGGTTATCGATCTCCTGATGTCCGCCCGCACCCGCCAGCGATTGTGCGGCTGCAACGGCTTCCTGCAGTTTTTGTGTTAGTTTGTTGAAGTCCATCTCCTTCATCACCTTTCCCTTTCTTCATCGCTCCTATATCTAATTACCCTCTGGCGGCTGTGCGCCGCTGCGCTCCGGAGCCTTGGCGTTTGGCTCCGGCCTGAAAGCTTGCACCCTCGGCCAGACGGCGGTAAATGTTCTTCTCCGCTTCCGTAGTTCCGGGCGGGATGACAATCTCAATCGCGAACAGGATGTCACCGTTTGTGCCGTTCGGGCGTTTCAGCCCCTTGCCCGGAATCCGCAGCGTTTTCCCGCCCGTGATCCCGGCGGGGATCTTCAATTTGACGCTGCTGCCATCGGGCAGCGGCACTTTGGCTTCTCCGCCCAGCACGGCCTGCCATGGGGCAATTTCCACCGTCCCATACAGATCGCCGCCTTCGGGCTCGTAAATCTCATGCGGCAGGATATGCAGCGTAATCAGCACGTCCCTACCCTGCGCAGCAGCATTCCCGCCGCCGGGAATCCGCAGGACCGTACCTTCGGGTGACCGCGCCGGGATGCTAACGTTCACGTCTTTGCCAGCGACCTGCACCCTTACTTTCCCGCCCTTGTAAGCCTGCTCCAGCGTAATCTCCAGCTGAGCCTGCATGGTGCCCTGCGCTTGCCCCCACGTTCCTCCCCCGCCTTGCCGCGCACCGCCGCTGCCGGAGAAGAAATCAAATCCGGCCCGGTCCGCCGCACCACGGCTGCCGAAGAACATGCCGAACAAATCCTCTTCGGAAATACCGCCGCTCCCGGAACCCGAATGCTGCGTGCCGCCCGTATTTGCGCCGCCAAATCCGTAGCGGAGCTCTTCATCGTAGGCTTTGCGCTTTTCCTCGTTGCCCAGCACCTCGTATGCTTCTGCCGCTTCCTTGAATTTCATATCCGCTCCAGGAGATTTATTAACATCGGGATGCCACTTTTTGGCGAGCTTTTGATAGGCTTTTTTAATCTCCTGCTTGGAAGCCTGCTTGCCTACCTCCAAGGCCTCGTAATAGTTTTTTGCCGCCAATCGAACCTCTTCCTTTCTGCTGGCTGCACCCATCCTCCGGCGCTTTCCGCTTGTATTCTTAAATATATTCTTCCCGTCCCATCAACTGGTAATTCGTCAGCCGGGTCAGCCCTGTGCTGCTTTACCTTGTCTCTGCTGCTGCCCACAGGGGATATACTCTCAGAAAAGACGCACCATAGCCGGAAATCCCACTACAATGCGCCTTCTATGGTTACTGCTATATGAAAAGCCCGGTGAAGCCGCTGCAACTGCAGGGATCAGAGAGGCATGCGGCATAGGCCGCCCTGCCCGGGACCCCTTTTTACACAGCTCATTCCTCCAGGCTTGAAAGTCTCACTTCACCTTCCATCCGCGTGCGGGACTCTCCGCTTCCCCCGGATGTTATAGCCTTGGAATATGTTACTGAAGCTGTTCTCCGGATGAACCATTATCCTGGATCTCAATGCGTTTGCCCTGAGATTTCTGCTGCTTCGGTACTTCCAGCGACAGCATGCCGTCTTTCAGGGAAGCCCGGATTTCATCTTCGGCAATATCCTGCACATAGAAGCGGCGCACATACTCCCCGTACCGGCGTTCTCTGCGCACTACCTGATGTTCTTCGTTCTCTTGAGCGTCCTCTTCCTTGCGTACCGCTTTGATCGTCAAATATGGACGGGTATAATCAATGTCGATTTCCTCTTTTTTGAAGCCGGGAAGCTCGGCCTCGATCAGATAGGCCTGACCGCTCTCGCGGATATCCGTCCGGAAGGACTGGGCAGCGCCGGTCATCGGAGCAAAAAACTCATCATTAAACACTTCGTTTAAAGACTTAGCCAGCACACCAAACACATCATCTCTGCGTTTTCCAAAAGGCACCAAATCAAACATGATCCATTCTCCTCTCAATGTCTTCAATTTTGAACTCAATTTTGACTTTGACTTTATTTGACCTTATGGCTTTATTATAGTCCGGCTACCGCTGGATGACAAAACCGGAATAAGCCGAAAATCCGGCAAATCCCGGCGTTTCGGCTTATTTTATATTACAAATTTTAGCTTTTTTAACGATTTGACCTTGTTTGACCTTTATCGTAAATAACGCTCCCGGTACTCCTGCTCCAGCATGCCCATCTTGATCACATCATGGTATTCATGGTTATAAAAAAGCGCCTCCCGCTGCACGCCCTCCCGGACAAAGCCGATGCTCTCATATACATGTATAGCACGGCTGTTGTAGCTAAAGACCTCCAGTTCGATCCGGTGCAAATTCAGAATCCCGAAGCCATAGTCCAGCATGAGCAGCAGAGACTCCCGGCCGTAACCCTGTCCCTGATGTTTCCCTTCGCCGATGGCGATCCGCAGATTCGCATTCCGGTTGTTCCGGTCGATATCCTGAATCGCAATGTCGCCGATCACCTCGTCATTCTCCTGAAGGGCAATCAGCAGAAGCACTGCGCTGTCATCCCCGGCTTTTCGCTCAATATACCCCGTGATCTGTTCCTTGTTGATATGCTTCTGGGTGCCTGTGAGGTAGCGGGTCTCCTTATCGTAGAACATGTGGTAGTACAGTTCGGCATCTTCCCCGTTAAGCGGACGCAGATACACTTTGTCTCCATTTAATAGCCCGGACTGCTTATTCATTGCTGCCAACTCCTGTCTCTTAGTGTAGCTCTATGATATTGCAAGACTGTATACTATAAAATAGACAAAATCATTCAATTTCGAAGGACAGATGGAGAGGATAATATGCTGCTTGTCCCCGCTCTCAGCGAGAACCATGAAATTCCCTACTATATTCAGCTATATCATTATTTCAAAAAAGAAATCATCAGCGGCTCCTTGCCGGCCGGTACCCGTCTGCCATCAATCCGTGTGTTTGCCGCCCAGCTAAGCCTCAGCGCTACACCGGTCGAGCTTGCTTACCAGCAGCTGCTGTCCGAGGGCTTCATCGCAAGCAAGCCGCGCAGCGGCTATTATGTTCAGCCTATGCATATGTTCAGCGGGCTGACAGCCGCCGCAGGCGCTCCGCCGCTGCCCAGCCGCCCGATAACAGCCCGCGACTCCCGGCCGTATGCCTATGATTTCCATATGTCGAAAAACGACTTTTCCCTGTTTCCCCACAAAATATGGCGCAGCCTCTATCAGGAACAGCTCGCCAACCCTGATCTGCTGCAATATGGCGATCCGCAGGGTGAGCCTGCCCTCCGCGAAAGCATCGCCGCCCATTTGCGGCAATTCCGCGGGCTGCGCTGCACGGCGGAGCAGGTTGTAATCGGCGGGGATCAATATACGCTATGTTCTCTGCTTTGCCTCATACTGCAGGGCAGCAGCAAACGGCTCGGCATTGAAGATCCGGGCTATCATCTGCTGCCGGCAGCATTCCGCAGGCACGGATTTGAGATGATTCCCATTCCTTTACAGGAAGACGGAATAGATGTGGAGAAGCTCTATACCAGCAGGGCCAGCAGCGTGTATATCTCGCCTTCCCACCAGTTCCCCAGAGGCATGACCTTGCCGATTGCCAAACGCCACGCTTTGCTGGACTGGGCCCGTTCAACGGACAGCATAATCATTGAAGACGACTACGACGGTGAGTTCCGCTATCACGGAAGGCCGATTCCCGCACTGCAGGGACTTCTGGAAGACAGCCCCGTAATCTACATGTGCAGCTTCGCCCAGTCTCTAGCCCCTGCCCTTAGCATTCACTACATGGTTCTGCCGAAAGCACTGCTGCCGCTGTATCACCATTTGACGAGGGAGCTGTATCTGGAGCATTCAGCCTCCCGGCTGAATCAGATCGCGATGCATTATTTTATGGAAAGAGGGCATTTCGAGAAGCATCTGCGGAGAATGCGGCTGCTCTACCAGAAAAAACATGACCTTCTCCTCCGCTCCATTCAGCGCTATTTCGGAGACCAGGCAGCCGTAAGCGGAAGGGACGCCGGATTTCACATTCTGCTCACACTGAAATCCGGCGGCAGTGCCCGGCAGCTTGCGGCTGTGGCAGAAAAGGCCGGCATTCGGGTTACCCCGATGTCTTATACATGGTGGGAGCAGCCCGAAAACGATGACCCTGAGTTTATCCTTGGATTCGGGGGCATCCCTGAAAACCTGATCGAAGAGGGAATCCGCCGTCTGGCTGAGGTATGGCTGCCCTTGATTTAACGAAGTTATTCAGCAGACCCTTCAGGAAGGTGAATCCCAACGACCCTTGACCATTACCTTTGCTCGGACAGACCACTGCCGCCGGAAGGCTCCTTTGACCTGGCGGATAAGCAATTCATCCGCGTGACCAAATAGCGAAGTTAATCCCCCGGCCCGCTGGGGTATGCTAATCCCCAGAAACAGCCGCAGCATTTCCTGTCAGCTGTATTTCTCCAGTATTTCGGCAAGCATACCCTTTAGTTCCTCCACCAGCTCCGGCGGTTCGTGGACCGTCGCCCCGTTTCCGAGCCCCATAACAAATCTGGCAAAAAAGCGAAGATCGCTTCCAGATACCTTGCCTTCCAGCCATCCGGTCCCGTCTTCACGCCTATGCAGCAGGGATGCCGACCACAGCTCGGCCTCACAGCTCTGGACCCCCGCTTTCCCAAGCTCTACGTGAAGTTTGACCCGTTCCTCTTCAGGCACCTGCTCCATGGCGCTGTAAATCTCCTTATTTCCCAGATGGATATGCCGCAAATCTAGGGGCGCCAGCCCCGAATGGTCATAGTCCGCCGAATGGATCCGGTCGCAGCGGAACACGCGGATATCCCCGCGCACAAAACAATAAGCCGGGCAGTACCATAAGCCGCTGCTGGCATAAATGCCGACAGGCTGTATTGCTCTGCACGACTGCTGCCCTTTGGATTCATAGTCGATCCGTAGTACTTTCTGATCGGTAGCCGCCTCCAGCAGGATCGACAAATAAGGAAACTCTGCCTGCCTTGACGGAGTCACGAAATCAATCCGGTTTTTCATCTCATCAATCCGGTCGCGGACATCACCCGACATATAATTATAAAATTTGTGCAATGCTGATAGGGACTCTTCTTTAAAGGGCAGATACTGATAGTGACGCAAGGCATGGCTGGCAAAAAAAATCGCTACCGCCTCCGCTTCCGTAAAAGCAATCGGCGGAAGAATCCGTTCGTTCAGCACCTGATAACCTCCATGGGGGCCTACTTCGGAATACAGCGGAACCCCAAGCTCGCCAAGCTCCTGTAAATCCCTCAGAATCGTTCGTGTAGAGACCCCGAATTCGTCGGCCAGCTCCCTGACGGTAAACTTCCGCCTGCGGTTGACGGTCATCATCAGGTCCAGCAGTCTTTTCGATTTGGACATGCGCCAGCCTCCATTCAGATGATTTGAAATTGGCTTCATTTACTTTTCTATTCATGACAATACTTGTCACTATTATAGACTACAATGAAATCAAAGCCCAGCCGCAAAGGGCAAATACAGCTTGAAGGAGCGAATTAGAAATGAGTATCCAACTAAATCCTTTTATCCTGCTTGACGGTACGGCAGAGGAAGCCATTGCTTTTTATCAGGAGAGTCTGGGAGCAAAACTTCAGTTTAAGCAAACCGTGGGACAAGGCCCGCAGAATCCGGATTCACCATTGTCGGACGAAGAAAAAGCGCGTATCGCCCATTCTGTCCTGAGTGTGGGAGACACGGATATTTTTGTAGCCGATCTTGACATCGGACAGGTACTGCAAACAGGCAACGGCATCAACATCTGCCTTTCGACGGAGGACGCCGGGGAAGCGGAACGGTTATACAACACCCTTAAGGAAGGCGGGCAGGTTGACGTTGAACTCGGTCCGGTCTATTTCAGCCCAGCCTACGGCATGATCACCGACAAGTTCGGTGTAACCTTTCAAATCTTCACCAAGCGGCCACGGTAAAAAAACAGGCCATGGCTCCTGCCCTTCCATAGGCAGGCAGCCATGGCCTGTGTCTGTATTTAAGTGCCCCGTTTAAAACGGCTTTAACAAATGTTGATTTTGTTCCTTAGATTAAACTTCGGCGATAGTAACCTTTCCAGTACCGCCACCTAATGTGGATAGAACATAAATCAAGCTGTGTTGGTCCTCATTCGAAAGTCTTACGCAACCATGTGTTGGACGTAGTGGATAAGAAGGGGCACCTGTATCTGCTGGATCTCCACCATGAATCCATAGACCTGAGCGGCCATTTTGTTCTGCAATTAACGCATTGCCACTAACAGGGTCCATTATGATATATTTCGACGGGCCATAAGAGCGTTTATTTTTAACCGTTTGGGGCATTGGCTCTTTCGATATTGTTGCTGAATATACCCCGGTTGGTGTATGTCCGTCAGTCTGAGACCAAGGATAACCGTACTCTGAGCGGCCAAGTGCTTGTACAGGACCAAATACTAAAGCCCCGCTATCATTATACATTTTCAGTGAACCCAATTTTGTCCGGTTTGCATTCAAGTTAACCCGAATGTGGTATCCCATTTATAAAACCTCCAATTGTTTTTGAAGGATTAGCTGATGGAGTGGCAGAGGCTAATAGATAACTCCATATCATTGTGCTCTGCATCAACCGCCTTCTATTAATAGGGAGTTAGAGGAGGAGGATTTACAACCACGGATTACTAATTATCAACTTTATTTGGAAAATATTATTTATTCTCAAGTCTAATCCTGAATATACAACTTTGATTATCTGTGACATAAACTCCGTTTTATTCAAGAGATGTCTCTTTTAGAGGTGTCTCTTTTCCTTTATAGATTTAACTAATTCAGACGTAGCTTTGTTGCGATATTGCAGCGTCTGAGCTTATTTCAGGCGTTTTTGTATGACGCGTATCGGACGTCCTGCATATTTTCCATATAATGAATTTTTTTGTATAAAAATACCTTTAAATGTGACATGGGTCACTTACTAATAAGGGTGAAATAAAGAACAATGATTAGACAAAGAAATTCTTATTTTGTATTTTGTGGAATATCATGGAGAAACTTTTTTCGCTTTTTACGGAAGGATGGATCATATTGGAGTTGGATCTTAACGGGATCAATGCTGATTCACTGGTTCAGATGCTAAGAGCATCATTTACCCTTGAAAATTGGGACGGTATCCTCCAAATCGCCGATAGGCTATACAGCGAGATTAATCAATTTTACAGCATATATCAGCGGGAGCATGCCGACGGCCAGAAGGTGTGCAACTTCGGAATAAACCGAAGCATCGTCTATTACTTCGGCTATTCTATGTGTTTGAAAGGAATCGCGCTTGAGAAGCTGGGCCGATATGACGAGGCGAGAGAGTGCATCTCGAAGTATGAGGATTTGGGATGGATTAACGGTATGAACGCCGAGGGCTGGGCCGAGGTTGAATATTATCGTGAAATTGCCCTAGCTAATCTGCACGTGATCGAACTGAACGAGGGGAACACCACCGCACTTCCGGATTACCTGGTTTTCCTGCGGCATAACGAAGAGGAAATCCTGCCAGGCATGATATACATCCTGGAGTCAGCAATCAAGCATAAGTACAACGTCGATGAGGTGCTGATCGAGTTCAAAGAGCAGATCGACTCGATGGGGGAATACTACATAA
This sequence comes from Paenibacillus paludis, assembly GCF_042610515.1. NCBI lineage: Bacteria > Bacillati > Bacillota > Bacilli > Caryophanales > Paenibacillaceae > Paenibacillus > Paenibacillus paludis. The sequence continues at coordinate 3,431 of NZ_JBGJZP010000004.1, read as the reverse complement.
CAAAAAGGAATATCCGGTATTACATAGATTACATTTATTTGAAGGCGAAATATTATTACATAAATGGAAATATATATGATTCTATAAATTCGCTTCTATGTTCTTTGGCATCATCAGTTAAGCTTAAAGATGATACAGGGTTCCGTAAGTCAGCGGTTCTCTTTGAGAAACTCCGAAATCAAACAACTTCCGGGCAACTGGACGAGTACCTCTGCTTGATGGAACAAATACAAGACTAGGGAGGATTTCAAAATGAAGAAAAAAGTGTTTACGCTCATCTTTATTGTGGTCGCTTTGGTAAGTGTTAATGCAGCTGTTGTCAGCGCGGACGCAGGATCCACCAGCACGGATAAGATCGCAAGCGGCGGCTTCGGACCGCTGCGCCACGGGGTAGACCATTAAATAAATCAATAGCCGGACGAGCCTCTGCAAACTCTGCAGGGGCTTTTTCGCGTGTGAAAAAGTATGGGGCTATCAAAGCTGGGCTTATTTCCATTGATGCACGGTTAACTGCTGGATTAGCGGTCGGCTAATCTCCCGGAAGGGAGGTGATGCCTGTGGAGGTATACCAAGCACTGACGCTGATGATTTCATTTGCGACGCTGGTTGTGTTGATTTTATCCTTCAACAAAAAGAAGTAGACCGCCCATCTTGGTAGGGTGAGCGCGATCTACTTCTCCGTTGCCTTATACCAAGGCCGTCCGCTCTTATCGCGGATTGTACACTGGAGTCGTGTTGACGCACGGCTCCTTCTTTAATTGTATCTTAGCATATCGGTTTTCATACAACAAGGTGATACAAAAAAAGCCAAACCTATTGACCGTTCACAGGCAGCGGATAGTCAATACAGCGCACGCCACAAATAAAATGTGGCATAGGCTTCCCAGCCGTGCCAGGGTACCGACAGTGCCAGCAGTTCCGCCGGGGTCGGCTTTCTATCCATGCCGGTGAGGAACTTCACCGCATTCTGCAGGCCGACATCTCCTACGGGGAAGGCAGTGGCGTCGCGCAGGCAGCGCATCCGCACATACTGCGAGGTCCACGGACCGATTCCCCGGATCTTCAGCAGCCGCTGCTCGGCGGCTTCAGGGGACGGCAGGGCCAGCAGCTCCTCCCGGCTCAATTCACCACCGGAGATCAGTCCAGCCACATCCAATAGGGTCCGCGCTTTGCTGCGGGTCAGCTGCAGACTACAGAGTTCTTCCATCGAGACCTTTAGAAACGTCTCAGGCCCCGGAAAATGATAATAAGTATGCCCTTCATATTCCAGCGACTTCCCGTATTCAGCGGTGAGTTGCTGCTTCAGCCTGTAGGCAAAAGCCAGATTGACCTGCTGGCCGAGAATAGCCCAGCATAAAGCCTCGAACAGATCGGGAATGCCGATGATCCGCAAGCCCCGTTCACTCGCCGCGAGCTTCTGCAAGAGCGGGTCTGCGTCAGCCAGCCGGTAGAACGGTGCAAGATCGCGGTCCAGATCGAACCATTCCACGATATACTGCGTCAGTTCCGCCAGAGGTTTCGGGCCGGGAAAAGCACCGGTCAGCAGTGTGGCTTGTAGACGCGGTGTACCGGCTGCAACCGTCAGCCTGACCAGCGACGGCGTTCCTTCCAGCATGAACAGCCGGGTAACCCCTTCCCCATCGGAACGGAACAGGCATTCCAGCGGCGAACGGTTCATGTATTCCAGACATGTGGACAAGTCAAAAAACTCCGGCAGCGGCAGCTCAAAAAGCAAATCGTTCATGTCCCGCCGCCCCCACATTCGTAATGCCTTCCAATTTCAGCAGCTCCTGCTTCAGCTTGAGGCCGCCCCGGTATCCGGTTAGTGTGCCGTTCGTGCCGATGACCCGGTGGCAGGGCAGCACAACCGGCAGCGGATTTTGCCCGTTAGCCGCACCCACCGCGCGGACTGCCTGCGGTCTTCCGATGCTTACGGCAAGCTCCTTGTAGGTCACTATTGCACCATGGGGAATAGCGGCCAGCCCCATCCAGACCTCCTGCTGAAACGGGGTGCCCCAGAGATCCAAAGGGATACTGCTGAAGCTTACAGGCTCTCCGTTAAAATAACTCTCCAGAAGCTGCGTGGCCCCGAATTGATCGAAGATGCCAGCGTCCTCGCTGAACTGATGTGACGGTGCATAGGTTTTCAGCCACGATGCCGGAAGCACGCCTTGATCCTCCTGATAAGATATGCGGATTAGGCCCTTCTTGCTGGCCCACAAAGTCCAGTCTCTATTCCGGACGTTGAGGGTATGATGGAAAATCTCAATGGTCTTGAGTGTCTGGGTCATGCTGGATTCCTCCTTTGAGCTCTGTACGGTATTCTGTTGGCGCAAGGCCGGTCTTCCGCGCAAACCATGCGGCAAAATGGGACGGTCCCTGAAAGCTGACCGCCTTGCCAACCTCAGCAATGGCGAGCCCGGTGTCCGCGAGCAGTCCGCATGCTTTCTCCAGCCGCAGCTGGTCCAGCCTCGCGGCAGGAGACTGGCCGGTTACCCGCTTATAGGTTCTTTGCAGGTGAAACGGGCTGACTTTCAGCTGTTCAGCCAGTGACTGCAGCGTCAGCTTCTCTCCATAACGTTCTGCCATAACGGCATCTGCCTGTGCGGCAAGCACCGCGTCGGGTCTTAGCCTGCCGCCTTCCTCGGGGCGGCATCTTTTGCAGGGGCGGAAACCTGCTCTCGTCGCCTCCTGCAAAGAACCGTAAAAGACCACATTGCCCGCCTTCGGCGTTCTTGCCCGGCAGGAAGGGCGGCAGACAATATGTGTAGTCAACACCGCTGTATAATAAACCCCGTCATAGGTTGATTCCCGCTTGACTACCGAATCGTAGACCTGTTCGAATAATGCCTGATCCATATGAAATCACCTCATACCGCCAGTATAAACGATTGCTTTGGCCTTATGCAGCCTATCGCAATAGGAGAGCAAGATTACGACAGTAAAGACCTTTGCAACCGGGCTCTGACCAGTCCACCATGCCGCGCGATATGCGCACAGCGGTCCGCTTCGGCCAGAAGGGGGCTTTCAACGCTGCCGGACTGGAGAGACGCTATTTATAGCAGAAAGGCCCACTTTCATGCCCAGCGGACTGCATTGACGTTATTTCCTGTTTCCTGCGACAATTAGACAGTTTTTGTGAAAATAGCGGCGCTGAGGTCCGTTTCGCCCCCAATAAGACTGATTTTGCCGAAATAGAAGCGCTGGAGTCCGGCTGCTTCCACATGCCGGCTCATCTAAACCGGCAATCCAAGTGGAAACGGCTTTGCCGTCCTTTTTAAGGACGGTACCGTTTCAGCGAGAAATAGAAGGATAAGTTATCGTGTGAAACATATAAATTCTGGCGTAATATATAATCCTTGTAGAAAAGGAAAATCCCCAGCGACTATCGAAGAAAGAAGCACCTGACAAAGAGCTTCAATCGTACCTAC